>JAYUJM010000036.1:0-43655 GCA_043765175.1 Pseudobdellovibrionaceae bacterium
ATCAAATAAAAGAAAAACATAATATTGATCAGATTATAATACACAAAGGCAAAGAGCTAGAGGCTCAAACTGAGTTTAATCTTTTAAAAAAAAATGAAAAATATCAACTTTGGCAGGCTTTACCTAAAACTGGAAGAAATCATCAAATTCGAATTCATGCAAAAGCTGCTAACATATCTGTATTAGGTGATCCAAAATATGGTGGTGCAAATTTTAAATTTTTGTGTTTACACAATCATCAAATTGAATTTTTTAATGGAATTAGTATCAAGTCGAAAGATCCAGTTTACTTTAAGGACTTAAATTTGCTAAATAATTTATTTCTTTTAGATATTTTATTTCAAATAGATCGACGCGAGCGAATCTATCAGAACCTTTTTGGAATAGATAAATTACGAATAGCACAGAAATTAAATTTAAAACAAGATTCAGATTATAAAATGGATTCTGTGCAAGAGGGAATAGAAGTTAATTGGAATAAAGACCATATAAGCGAAAACGAAATTGCTGTTTTTAATAAAATTAGTCATTTTTATAAGAAAAATTTATTTATAAACTTAAAAAATAAAAAAAGTATAATCTTTAAAAATGACGACGCTAAATCAAATATCAATAATCTTATTGATGCGAATCAAAGATTATTGCAAGACTATATTTTGAGTATTTCTTCAGAAAAAAATACTATTCAGGTTTTCGGAAAATCAAATGCGTATGCTTTAGCTTCGTTAAAGGGCAACTGCCAAAATTTTTTATTCTTAGATCAAAATAAAAAATTAGTCGCTGAGCTAAAAAATCAAAATAAAAATGAAAAAATAACTTATCTACGACGAGACAGCATTTCATTTTTACAAAGTCAAATAAGCAAAAATAAAAAGTTCGATATTATTATTTGCGAACCTCCAAGTTTTTCACGTGGTGAAAAATCAAATTTCGAATTAGAAAAAGGCTTTAAGCAGTTGATTGAGCTTTGTCTGCAGTTAATGAACGCAAATAGTCAGTTAGTTTTAATTCTGAATGTAAGAGACTTAAAAATTTTAGACGTGAAAAATATTGTTTTGGATTATTCTAAAGTAAACAAATTAGTTAATTTAAGTATAAGTAACATATTGCTATCTTTGGATACGGAAGATTTGATTATTAAAAATCATTTTAAGTCTTTTTTAATTCAAAATTGATTTAAAAATTTCTTTCTTGTAATAATTTCAGACTTGTTAATTAGAAATATCAATAGCTTAAGCTACAGTATAGTTTTACAATTAATACCTTGCAATAAACAGTACTGTGTTGTAAGCTATTCCTCATGAATACTCAGTTTAACAAAGGTGTTATCGAAATGTGTGTTTTAGCTTTGGTTTGTAAGCGTGATTTTTACGGTTATGAATTAGTTGAAACGATATCAAAAAAAATTGAAATATCAGAGGGTACGATATACCCCATTTTGCATCGATTAACAGCTGAAAAATATTTTGAAACATATTTAGTTGAATCAACTGAGGGGCCACCTAGAAAATACTACAAAATTACAATTTTGGGACGTGCAGAATCGCAAAAAATTATTAAACTATGGAAAAAATTTTCAACAGATATTGAAACTATATTAGGCGGAGCATAAAGATGACAAAAGTAGACTATTTAAATCAACTGAGAAATGCACTTCAGTCAATAAATGAAACTGAAAGAAAAGAAATTCTTCAAGATCAGGAAGAATATATACAGGATGCAATTCGATCAGGAAGAAAAGAAGAAGACGTTGTCTTAGCTTTAGGCTCTGTGAATGATTTTGTTAAAGAGCTTACTATTAATACACAAATTGCAAGCGCAGCTTCCGAAAAAAATATATTTAGTCAATTTAAGAAAATACTTAAAGCAATTCTAATGATCGGCGTGCTTGCTCCGTTTAATTTAATATTTATACTAGGTCCCTTTTGTGGGCTAGTCGGTGTATTGGTAGCCATAGGTGCTGTTGCTACCGCAGTTATAATTTGTGCGATAGTTGCTTTATTTGTTTCGTTTATTTTCTTAGGTCATTTTCCACTTTTTCTAACAGTACTTTTTGGAAGTTTAGGACTTTTAAGTGCTAGCGTACTTATAGCCTACGGGTTTTATTTTTTAACCAAGTGGTGCTTTCAAATATCTATTAAATATATTGAATGGAATCTTAAACTAATTACAGGAGATAAATAAATGAATAATTTAATTAAATATAGTCTTGCAGGAGTCATTATATTTTCTTCGCTGGCTGCTGTTTCTAGCCGTTTTGTTGACATAAAAGAAACTCAAAACTTGAAGTTCTTATTTAATAGCAAATACGGCAAGCTTAACGTGCAAGACTATGAAACAATAAGTATTAATAAGATGTATTCATTTCCAAGTGCAAATAAATTGTATATAAAAAGCATTAGTGGCAATATAAAAATTTATTCAGCAAAAGGCTCTGATTTTGAAATTAAGTTGCAGACTGAAGCATTAAAATCAAAAAAAATTACACCTGAATCAATTGTAAAAGCAGTGGACAATCAAGTCATCATTGACTTAGCTGGTGACGATAAAAATCAAGAAGGTTCAAGACTTTTTAGGTTTAACTGGAATGAATCAAATTTAAGCGTGACTGAGGCTGTTGAGATATCAATAGGCATTCCAGACACAATTCAATTCATTAATTTGGAATCTATATCCAGTGATACAAGTTTAGAAAATATTAATTTGAATGAGCTCAATTCAGATTCAGTAAGCGGCAATGTGACTTTAAAAAACTCTAACCAGGTCAGTATTAAATTAAACTCAATCAGTGGAGATGCTTACTTAGAAAAAGCTAGTTTTAATAAACTCACAGCAAACTCAGTCAGTGGAGACTTAAGTATTCGACTAGCCACCGATCAAAAATATAAAATGAATTTAACTACAGTAAGTGGTGACCAAATTGGTATAGAAAAATTTAGAAGTGAAAATGCAGAACACCGTATAAATATTGATACGATTAGCGGTGATTTGAAAATGAGTTTATAGACTTAAGTCGTAGTTTAAAAACTTAGCAAAGTTGTTAGCTAAAAAAGTAAATCTACTCATAATCAAGAGACTCTGGTAGTCTATTTTTATATGCTCAAAAAAATTTTAATCGTTTTGTTTTTAATATTCATCGCTGTCGTTAGCGGTGTTTTTTTCTTTTTAAAAAAAGTTCAAGCAACGCTGCCAGAAGTCATTAAAATTGAAGACTATAAGCCACTCTTAGTTTCTCAGGTCTATGATCGTAATGGAAAAAAAATCGGTGAATTTTTTCGCGAAAGACGAATTCTTATACCCTATTCAGAAATACCAAAACATGTTATTGAAGCCTTTATCGCGGCAGAGGACGATCAATTTTTTCAGCATAAAGGAATAAATCCTCAGGCACTGATTCGTGCTGCAATTGCAAATATGCGAGCAGGTCGGAACGTTCAAGGTGGCTCAACGATCACACAGCAAGTTGCTAAAACTTTACTTTTAACAAATGAAAAAACTTTTGATCGCAAATTAAAAGATATACTCCTGGCTATTCAAATGGAAAAAGATTTATCAAAAGAAGATATTTTATATCTTTATTTGAATCAAATCTATTTCGGACAAAGTGCTTACGGAATAGAAATGGCGGCTCAAACATATTTTAGAAAACCAGCTAAAAAATTAACAATTATTGAAGCGGCAATGTTGGCAGGTTTGCCAAAGGCTCCATCTGATTATTCCCCAGTCAAAAATCCTAGCCGAGCAAAGGAACGACAAGTTTATGTGTTGAATCGAATGGAAACTAATAAATTTATAACCGCTGAACAATTTAAAACTTTCGTCAATGAGCCTGTTAAAGTTTACTTAAAAGAACCCTATGAAATAAAAGCTCCATATTATTTAGAAACAGTTCGACAGCTTTTGTCGGATCAACTTGGAGAAGATGTTTTATTGAATCAAGGTGTTAAAATTATTGCCTCTGTAGATTTGGAAAATCAGCTCGTGGCTAATGAATCAGTCATTCGCGGTTTGAAGGATTTGGATAAGCGTCAAGGGTACCGTGGAGTTATTAAAAATATTGAACAAGATCAAGAAATAGAGACTTTTTTAAATAAGCTAAAAAAAGATTACATCACCGAACTTAGTCCTGAGCGGATTATTTTATCAACTGGAGAGTTCGATGAAATAAAACTTACTGATGAGGATTTAAAAAAAAATCAGTCTAAAAAAATTCCTGCTTTTTTAGAGAAAAACAAAAGTTATCAGGCGGTAGTTGAAACGGTTAGTGATGAATTTGGATACGTGACTGTGAAGTTGCCGGGAGTTAAAGGATATATTCCATTTGAAACAATGATCTGGGCCAGAAAGTTAAACCCTGATGTAAAATCAGAATTTGCTCAAATTAAAAAGCCGTCAGCAGCACTTAAAAAGGGTGATGTAGTGCTTGTTAAAATTATTTCAGATCAATTAAATTTGCCTGTTTCTAAAAACAAGAAATCTGTTTCTTCGTTAGGAAATATAAATTTAAATGAATTCATTTCTGTTGAATTAGATCAAGAACCTCTTGTCGAAGGCTCGTTATTGTCATTAGATCAAAACACTCAAGATATTGTGGCAATGGTTGGTGGTTATAATTTCGCAAGAAATGAATATAACAGAGCTTTGCAGGCAGCTCGCCAAACGGGATCTTCATTTAAAGCGTTAATTTATGCGGCCGCTTTAGATAAAGGTTATAATCCATCGACACGCATTATTGATGCCCCACTTGTTTATAAGCAAGCAGGAACGGATAGCGAAGGCCAAGGCGATGAAAAAATTTGGAGTCCTTCTAATCATGGTAAGGAATTTAATGGTGAAATTACTATGCGTAATGCACTTGTTAAATCTTTAAATATTCCTTCTGTGAAAATTATGGAAGACATTGGTGTTCCCTATGCAACGCAGTTTTCACGTCGTTTAGGAATTTTTTCTAAACTTAATCCTGATTTTACACTCGTTCTAGGTTCAAGTTCGATAACGCTTTATGAAATGACAAAAGTATTTTCACAATTTGGCCGTAATGGCCTACGAATTCGTCCTATCATAGTGAAAAGTGTAACAGATCGAAGCGGAAAAATATTATTAGAAAACCTTTCGCTTGATGTAAAATTTAAAAATGAAATAGAAAAAATAAATTCAGAATTTGAAGAAAATCGCAAAAAATATTTAGCTGATAATGAAAATTCTGCAATAGAAGGTTCTGATCACTCAGGAGATGAAAATAATCATTTTTATTTTTCTAACTCTGATCAATTAATAAAGCCAGAAGTAGCATACGTAATTACAAATATGCTTAAAGGGACGATTACTGATGCTGAAGGAACTGGTGGTCGAGCTGCTCAAATAGGTCGCGAGGTCGCGGGAAAAACTGGAACAACAAATGGATATGTAGATGCTTGGTTTGTAGCTTATACTGCAAATATTGCAACTGGTGTTTGGGTAGGATTTGATAAAGAAAAATCTTTAGGAAAAGGTGAAGTTGGTGGTCGTGCTGCACTTCCGATTTGGTTAGACTATATGAAGCCCATTCATGAAAAGTTACCTAATTTATCATTTACACAACCTGAAAATATTAGATTAATTAAAATTGATTCTGAGTCAGGCAAGCTAGCTAATAGTTCTTCTAAAAAAACTATTAATCAGGCGTTTATAGACGGGACCGAGCCTACTGCTGCATCAAGTAAAACAGAAGAAACTATGGATCATTTAAAACAGGACTTGGGCGAATGAAGTTAATTCATGTTTGGGGAATAAAGCAGAATAATTTAAAAAATATCGAAGTTAAAATTCCTATTGGTGAAATAACAGTTATTTGTGGTCCTTCTGGTTCTGGAAAAAGTTCATTAGCATTTGAAACACTTTTTGCTGAAGGTCAAAGACGTTTTATAGAAAGCATGTCTAATTATGCAAGACAGTTTTTAAATAAAGCTCCCAAACCAGATATCGAAGGCATAAATAATATTCCACCTGCAATATCGATAGAACAAAAAAATACAATTAAATCCAGTCGTTCTACAGTTGGAACAACTACTGAATTAATCGATTATTTGCGTTTACTTTACGAAAAAATATCTGTTCCATTCTGTCCTGAGCATCACATTCCAATGGTTAAACAATCGACGACTGAGGCAACAGATTTAGTGCTCAAAAAATTTATAGATAAACGCGGTTATATTCTTGTTGAAATTCCTGAAGAAAACAGAGTTGTTGATATTAAAAAACTGCATTCTTTGTTGCTGCAAGATGGATATTTAAGAATTGCCCAGGTTCAATCAACAGGAAAAAATAAATTTTCTGTAGAGATTCAAGAAATATCAGAAAGTGCTCAAATTAAAAAAGGACTTCCAAAAGAAAAATTTTTTCTAGTTATTGACAGAATGTCTTTTGCAAATGATGAAAAAGGCCGACTCACAGATTCAATCAGCCAAGCTTATGAAGCTAGTGTTAAATATATATCTGGGCTTCAAGTTAGAAAAGCGTTAATTATTACAACTGATGGTGAAGAACTCAAGCTTTCAGAGCAAGCTTCATGTCAAATTTGTGGACAAGTTGCACCGACTATCAGTTCAAAATTATTTTCTTTTAATTCTCCTTTAGGAGCCTGCTCAACTTGTAAGGGCTTCGGAAATATTTTAGAACTAGATAAAGAAAAAGTTATTCCAAATGAAAACTTAAGTTTAGCTCAAGGGGCGCTTCATCCTTTTACAATGCCAAGTGCTGAGGATGATTTAAAAACACTCTATGATTACTGTAAAAAACAAAAAATCAATCTCAAAGTGCCATGGAAGGATTTGCCATTAGCACAACAAGAACTTCTATGGAATGGATCAAAACAATTTTTTGGAGTCAAAGGGCTTTTTGAATACCTAGATACTAAAAAATATAAAATGCATGTTCGTGTATTCATTTCAAGATATAGATCAGGAAGTCAATGTTCTGAATGTCATGGAAGTCGATTAAAAAAAGAAACAAATCATATTTTTATAGAAGCTCAGCCGATTACAAAACTATGCTTTATGACAGTCGATCAATTATCAGATTTTTTTGAAAAAATAAAATTATCTAAATCTCAAATAGAATCATCAGGAGAAATTTTAAAACAAATTAAAGCAAGACTTAATTTTTTAAAGCGCGTCGGAGTGCCCTATTTGACCTTAAACAGAGAAACACGAACGCTTTCTGGCGGAGAATATCAGCGATTGATCTTAGCAAATCAATTAGGGATGGGATTATCACAGACGCTCTATGTGTTAGATGAACCCACTGTAGGGCTTCATCCGCGTGACAACGATCGACTCATTTCTATTTTAAAAGATCTTAAAAATTTGGGAAACACTTTAGTTATAGTTGAACACGATCATGATGTTATAAAAAATGCCGAAAATATTATTGAAATGGGTCCAGGTTCAGGGTTTCTAGGCGGAGAAATTGTCTTCGAAGGAACAATGAGCCGTTTCTTAGAATCTAAATCCTCTTTGACGGCACAGTATATTAAAAATAAAAAGTCTGACTTAAAAATTCGAGCAGGTCAAAAGCCTGTCAATTCTCAGCAACATAAATACAAAATAGAACTTATGAAATGCAGTGGAAACAATCTAAAAAACATCAATGTTGAATTTCCACTGAATAGACTAATCGTTGTGACTGGCGTTAGTGGGTCAGGAAAATCTACATTGATTTCTAAAACACTTTATCCTGCATTAGCAAAAAAATTAGAGATTGAATTTTTACCGATTCAACCTTTTGAAAGTATTACAGGATTTGATTCTATAAAAAATGTTCTACTAGTTGATCAATCACCTATCGGTAAATCAGCGCGAAGTTCGCCAGTAACTTATCTTAAAGTTTTTGATCACATTAGAACACTTATGGCTGCAGTCGTAGAATCTAAAGATCGTGGATATACAGCGGGAACGTTTAGTTTAAATGTAGATGGTGGACGATGCCCTTCATGCCGTGGAACTGGCTATGAAGAAATAGATATGCAATTCATGGATAATGTGATTATTCCTTGTGATGTTTGTGATTCGAAAAAATTTCGCCCTGAAATTTTAGAAATCCATTTTAATAAAAAAAATATCTCCGAAATACTTTCTATGACAGTCGCTGAAGCGATGAATTTTTTTGTAGCTTATCCAGCAATTCGAAAACCTTTATCAGTTTTAAAAGAAGTTGGATTAGATTATTTAACTTTAGGTCAACCGGCAAGCACACTGAGTGGCGGCGAATCACAAAGGCTGAAAATTGCAAAAGAACTTGCATTAGTTTCACAAAAATCCACTTTATATATACTTGATGAACCTACAACGGGACTACACTTCAAAGAAATTGAATTGCTTCTAGGTGTGTTGAGTAAACTGATTGAATCTGGTGGCTCTGTAATAGTTGTTGAGCACAATATGGATGTCATACGTCAAGCAGACTACATTATTGATATGGGTCCAGATGCAGGTGATCAAGGCGGCACTGTCGTTTTTCAAGGTTCAGCAACTGAAATGATGAATTCAAAAAATAGCTTAACGGGACAGTATTTGAAAAAGTATTTAAATTTAGATAAGGCTTACTAAATGAAAATGATGGCTCGAGAAATTCAATTCGTTTTTAATAATTTACTATTTTATAAAAAAAAATTAATGCTGGTTGCTTTAACGGGTATACTCGGAGCTTTTTGCAAAGGCTATTTACTGCCGTTGTTTATTCAAAAAATGATGTCCAATGCTGCTGCATATGATAAATTAATTGAATTAGCTGGTCTTGGTGTTTTATTAGCACTTACGATTTCAGTTTCAAGATATTTTCATATATTTACAATGAATGTTATTTCTGAAAAAGTTTCGCAATGTTTTCGTGAACAACTGCAGCATAAATTCGTTAATTTAGATTTAAAATTTTATAATAGTTTTGCTACTGGATCAGGGGGATTACTCAGTCGTACGTTTACTGATGTAAGAACAATTCAAGATGGTCTACGTTTGTTTGCAGATTTATTTAGTGCTCCTTTAACTTTTATATTTTTGCTTATTTCACTGTTTAGATTAGATGCTCAGTTAAGTCTTTATGTGATATTAATAGCTCCACTTTTAGCTTTTGTTTTGGGTCGCTTATCAAGAAGCATTCGTAAGTATTCTACATTAGGAGTTGAACAAATAGAGAAAATTACTGCTACAATCAAAGAATCCCTTGATGGAGTTAGGACCATTCAGTCTTTTTCATTACAAAAACTAATGCAAAGTAAACTCAAAAAAGAAGGTTCTGAATTTATACAAATGCGCTCAAAAATTCATAGTCGAATTGAGTTCATGGGTCCGTTTACAGAATTTTTAGCTACGCTAATAGTGCTTGGAATTTTCTTTTATTTTTCAGCTCGTATTTCTTCAGGCCTTTCAAACACGGGCCATTTAATGGGGTTTATAACTGCTATGCTTCAAATTAATGAACCTATAAAAAAATTTCAAGAAGCCTATGTAAGAATGCAAGAAACAAAAGTTTCTGCTGGGCGCATTCAGTCAATGATAGAAGAAAAAAATATAATTGAAGATAATTCAGACGGAGAAAATTTTCCAACTGACTGGAACGAAATAGAATATAAAAATGTTTCATTTTCTTATGACAATCAAATTCAATTGTTGAATTTATTTTCTTTAAAAATTAAAAAAGGTCAAATCGTTGCTTTCGTGGGTGAAAGTGGAAGTGGAAAATCAACAGTTGCTAATTTACTAGCTCGATTTTACGAACCACAATCAGGAGAAATTAATATAGATCAAAAAAATATCAATTGCTTTTCACTTGAATCACTCAGATCAAATATTTCTTTAGTCTCGCAGGATGTATTTTTGCTTTCTGACACGATTGAACGAAATATTCAAGCTGGTTTAGCTGAAAGCGATAGTCAGCGTGTTGTTCAGTGTGCAATGGCGGCTTCTGCTCATATGTTTATTTCTAAAATGCCACTTGGGTATCAAACTTCTTGCGGAGAACGCGGAAACCTACTTTCTGGCGGAGAAAAGCAAAGAATTGCCATAGCACGTGCATTCTATAAAAATAGTCCAATTTTAATTTTAGATGAAGCTACGAGCGCATTAGATTCTGTCAGTGAGGAGCAAGTGCAACATGGATTAGAGCATCTTATGAAGGGACGCACTACTTTTGTAATTGCGCACCGATTATCTACTGTTAAAAATGCAGATTTGATCGTAGTTCTTAAAAAAGGAAAAATTATTGAATCTGGACGACATGATGAACTCATTCAAAGAAAATCAGAATACTACCATCTTTTCCAAGCACAAAATCACTAAGTTCTACTTCTTTAGTCTAGAAGTGAATATTTTTTTTACAAATGCTCTCAAGTTTGTCTACTTTTTTGTCGAAATATAAATCGAGAGATTAAACAATCTTTAAATATAAAAGAGGTTTGCAATGATAAATTGGAATGATTTCGAACATATTCATGTCATCAAAAAATTAAAACATGTTTTACAATCTTGGTACAATATAGATATTGTTTTCACTGATGAACGTGGATTTATAAAAGGCTTAGATAGTGATAAAATCAACTATGCAAATCCAGCAGTTAATTATTTAGTTCACAAAGAAAGTGCACAGCAAAACTTAGCTGATTTAGTCGGAAAATCAATAGAATCATTAAGACAAAAAGACTCTAAGTACGACCTACAAAATTGGGCCTACTCAGGATTTGATATGTGTGTATTTCCTATTATTATTGAAAATGATTATGTAGGCTCAGTAACAGCTCTTGGTTTTTTTCGAAATGCAGATATGAATTTAAATATTTCACAAGTAAAAAATCAGTTACTTTCTATTGGTTGCACTCAAGAATTAATTGAAAAATCAGTTTCAAAATTCAAATATTTAGATGATACGAATCGATCACATTTTTGTGAGCTTGTTGATTTAGTATGTCAAGAAATTGTGACGTTACATTTAGAAATTTCAAGCCGAGAAAATAAAATCAATGAACTCAATAAAGAGCTAGGGCAAAGATATAAATATGATAATATGATTGGTAAATCAAAGCCAATGCAGTCACTATATGCATTATTGGATAAAATTAAATTTGCCGATTCTACAGTTATGATTCAAGGTGAAAATGGAACAGGTAAAGAGCTAATTGCAAAATCAATTCACTATAATTCACACAGAAAAGATAAAAGTTTTGTTATTCAAAACTGTTCAGCTTTTAATGATAATTTATTAGAATCAGAATTATTTGGACACGTTAAGGGATCATTTACAGGAGCTCTTAAAGATAAAAAAGGTCTTTTTGAAATGGCTGATAAAGGGACATTCTTTTTAGATGAAATTGGTGATACGTCGCCACAAATGCAAGTTAAATTACTTCGGGTCATTCAAGAGGGTACTTTTACTCCTGTTGGATCGACAGAAATGAAAAAAGTGGACGTTCGAATTATTGCAGCAACAAATAAAAATTTACGTGAAATGGTAGAAGAAGGAACATTTCGAGAAGATTTATATTACCGCTTGAATGTCATAAACATTCGAGTACCACCACTGCGCGAAAGAAAAGAAGATATTCCCGTTTTAGTCGATTTTTTTCTAACTAAATCGTCTGAAGTTGGCGGTAAAACAAAAAAACAATTAATGGCTCGAGCTATCGAAAAACTTTATGACTACGCGTGGCCGGGTAATGTTCGTGAATTACAAAATGAAATTGAACGTGCTTGTGTCCTTGCAGGAGAAGATCAAAAAATCAGTCATGAAATTTTATCTCCGAAAATATTAGAACTTACAGAAAAAGTTAAAGTACAAGGAGCACGATTACATGGAAAGCTTAAAGACGCGTTAGAAGATTTAGAACGTGATATGATCAAAGAAGGCTTACGTCGTACGGGTTGGAATAAATCTAAATTGGCTAAAGAATTAGGGATCAGTCGCGCAGGCTTAATCATGAAAGTCGAAAAATACGAACTTGATAAACGAAAACTTGCACGGACTTCATAAGTAAAAATTACTTTATTGTTAAGAAAATAGAACCCTGCTTATGGCAGGGTTTTTTATTTGTTGTACAAAGTCGGAACATATAAATTATACACGACAATAATATCTAAAAAATTCAAATACTTAATCAGTAAATTGACATGTCTATCAGAACGACATTTTTTGTCATTTGTGGTCTTCAATTTGAATAGAAGTAAGAGCTAGACAACTTTAAATATGAGGACAATATGAAAAACATAGCTCAGGAAATCACAAATGCTTCAGCTTGGATTAAAACAAGTCAGTTTATTAGTGAAAAATTTGGTAAACAAATTGAGTATCGTTTTTTAGTGGACTCAGATGAAATTAGTACGCAGTCAAAGAACAAGTTTTATATTTCTGGGGATGATTTAGTAATTCCTCTTAAGTATAAACAAACTCAGCTTGGAAATGTTGTTGTATCAAGAGGGGCCACATTATCTTCTGATCAACAAACCGAGACAGTAGATCTAGTTCAGTTTTTAATTGAACCTCAAGTTTACAGTCGAGTTTTGAAACTGCAAATTAATTCGCTGTCAAATTTAAATATGCAAGAAGAAAAATCTAAGGAAGATTTGAGTGAAAACGTTGTTCCTTTGTTTTCGAAAAATGATGAAGCCGTTCATATCATTAATAGTGAAGATCAATCTAAAAAATTGGTTTCTAAATTTATTCATATTCGTTCAAAATCAAAAATGACTCAGCAAAAAGTGGCCTTAAAAATTCATGAAATGATCGGTACAATTGCTTTTCTAAGATTACAAGATATTTATAGTGGCGCTCAGTCAATGTCAGAAAATGAAGTGGCTCAGATGGATTTAAGCGAAACAACTATTTATGTAGAAAATATAAAAGACTTGAATTTAAATCAACTGAATTTAGTTCAAAAGTTATCTTTAAGAAAAACTAAAGAAAATTTTGCGATTATAGTAGGTTCTGATTTAGAAGAAAAGGAATTGCAAAGTATTGACTGCAGTCCTGAATTTAAAAAAGATCTTATTGGTTTATCATATGATGCTGATCGAGTTCCATTTGCTCAGCAAGCCAGTGCTGAAGTTTTAGATTTACTCTTTTTTAATGATGGTGATATCATGTCTTAATGGTGCCATTAAGTTTAAATATTACTGAATTTTTAGAAGTTTCTTTAAAATCAAAAGATTTGCAAATTTATCAATTAGCCGGGGATGCCTCGGCCCGGAAATACTACAGGATTATTTGCCAGAATAAAACCTACGTTTTAATGTCATGGGAAGCTTTTGATGAAGCAACCTATCCATTTTTAAATGTATTACAGCATTTCAAATTTGCCAGTGTAAATGTTCCTGATGTTATTGCCGTTGACAGTCTATTGGGAGTTATTCTTTTAGAGGACCTAGGGGATCTCACGGTAGAAAGAAAATTTTGGGAATCAACTGAGACCGAGCATTCATGGGGTTTTTATCAAAAAGCAGTTGATGAACTTATAAAAATTCATGTCAACGCCACTCAAAAGCCAAATCCTTCTATTTCATACAACATCGCAAAAACAAGCGAATTTGATATCGCTAAATTTATGTGGGAAATGAATTATGCTAAAACACATTTGATTGATGGATTATTGTCATTTCAAATGAACGAAAAAACTCGGTTGGAATTAGATGCAGTGTTTTTGAAAATCTGCGAAAAGCTTTATCGTGAACCACAAGTCATTTGTCATCGCGATTATCATTCTCGAAATTTAATGATTAAACTTGATAAAGTTTTTGTGATCGATTTTCAAGATGCTAGACGTGGACCAGTACAATACGATTTAGTCAGTTTAACTAAAGATTCCTATGTAGATATATCAGAAGACTATGAAAACAAAATTTTAAATTACTATTTCGAAAAATCAGATTATTTTAAAAAATTGCAAACTGATAAAGATCATTTTTACAATGTTTATGAAGCGCAAACAATACAGCGTTGTTTTAAAGCCTGCGGAAGTTTTTCTAGTTTTATGAATACACGTCAAGACAAACGTTATTTAAAATATTTGCCGAGCACTTTAAAACGAGTTATTAAGGCTTTAAGAATCTTCCCAGAATATCAATTATTATCAAATATTCTTATTGATAGCGGAGCTTTAGAAAAAAGTTATGCACAAATGTAATGTCATGTTATTCGCCGCAGGTCTTGGAACTCGTCTAAGACCATTTACTGAAATTCGTCCAAAACCTTGTATTACAATGTTGGGTATCCCCATGGGATATTACTTATTTCCTTATTTAGAACATTTAATTATAAATCAATTTGTTGTAAATACATTTTATTTGCCACAGAAAGTGCACCATTTATTTCAGCAGGCTGAAAAAAAAACGAATTATAAAATAAATTTTTCAAATGAAGAACTTTCTATAAAAGGAAGTGCCGGAGGTTTAAAGTTAGCTGAATATTTATTTGCAGCTAATGACAATCCAGTTCTGCTTTGTAATTCAGATGAAGTTTTTTTTACTTCTGAAAGTGATTTTTTAAAATCAGCTTTAAATAAACATTTAATGGAAAGCAATTTTGCAACTCTTATAGTGACTGAACATCCTGAGGCAGGCATTAGCTTTGGCGCCATTTGGGCTGATGAAAAGGGATCGGTCATTGCTATAGGAAAAAATAAGCCAGCTTTAGATTGTAAAGCTTGGCATTTTATAGGTTTACAAATTTTAGATCAAAAAATTTTCTCTTTTATTGAAGAAAACAAAGAACTAAATATTTTTTATGATGTTTTAATTCATCATCTCAATACAAAAAGAATACGAATTTATCCTGTTAAGGCAGATTGGTTTGAAACTGGAAATAAAAATAACTATTTGTTAGCTAAAGAAAAAATAAGCAACAACAGGATTGCAAATCAAAAATATCAACTCCATATAAAAAAACTAGAAGATTTTTGTCAAAGCTTAGACATTGATGTCTGTGATATTTCCTAAGTGAACTTTTTTAGTAGCCCCTGTTGATTTAGGCAAATGGGCAGAAATTTTCCAAAGTCGACAAGCTGCTAGTAAAGCAAATGCTGCCCCTTCTATACTTTCACTGGGCCATCCAAGGCTATCAGCAGTTGAAACACGACTGCTTGATAATTCTTCGGTGAGTCGTTTTATTAAATATTTGTTTTTAGATCCACCACCGCAAAAAATTATTTTTGATGGGTAGGGCTTGCAAAACTTTTGATAGCTTTTGGTAATAGTTTGGACTGTGAATTCAGTCAGTGTGGCTAATCGATCATTAATATTAAGTTTGTTTAATTCAGTTTTAAATTGTTGATAAAAATCTTTACCAAATTGTTCACGACCGCAGCTTTTAGGTGGAACTTCGTCAAAATATTTTAATTGTAGCATTTTAATTAAAAGCTGACTGTCTACTTTTCCTAAAGAAGCTAAGTGTCCATTTTCATCATAATTTTTTTTCCCAAGAAAGGATTGTCTGACTTCTTCATCGATCAACATATTTGCGGGTCCAGTATCAAACGCGAGTAGTAACTTTTTATTTTTAATGAGGCTTAAATTACTAATTCCACCCAGATTGTGAATGCTGACAGTTTTATTTTTTTCACCAAACACAACTTGATGAAAAAACGGGGCCAAGGGGGCCCCTTGTCCACCTGCAGCTATGTCAGCTGCTCGAAAATTATTAATGACTGGTTTTTTTGAGACTAAAGATAAAAAACTGGCTTCGCCAATTTGCATGGAGGATTTTCGACCATCATGAAATACAGTCTGTCCGTGTAATCCAATAAGATCTATTTTTTTTAAAGCCGGTTTTAAATTTTTAAAACACTCAGCATAAAAACGACCTAAATCAAAATGAATTTCGCTCAGTTCTGCTACTCTTTTTTCATTTTGTGCACAACTGAGTAGTTTTTTTTTCAAATCCGAAGGAAATGAAAAAGACTGTATTTCCATATATTCGCATTTTAAATTTTTTTTGTGTATTTTAACTTTAACAAAGTCGACGCCGTCTAAACTAGTGCCACTCATAATTCCTAAGACTTTTATTTGACTCATAAAAATAGGTTAGTCGAGCTAACCTATTTTTTCAATCTTGAGTTATTAAAATGAGTGATTCTAGTCTTGTTTGTTATTCACCAATAAAAAGATTTTGTTGCTGTTTTAAGTTGTATCTTCGATTCACCATATTAAATAAATCATCACGACTAACTCCGATTTTTTCACCCTTGTAATTCTTAGTTGCACCCTCGACTTCAGTCGAAGATGGAGCCCGAGCCACTTCACTGGCGGCCGCTGCCGCCGCAGGTGAAGGCACATATTCATCTTTTTGAATCGGGGCACTATCTTTCACAGCTGCCGAAGCACCAGCACCTGATGAGTATGATGATGGAAGTGCAGATGTACTTTGACTGTTTATTGACTTTAATTCACCTTTCGCATTTAAACCCAGTTGATTTAATAGTCCATCTTTGTCATTAGTCATTTTAAAAAATTCATTTGCTTGAGCCGGTGTAAAGCCAGCTTTAGTCATGCTTGCAACCGACTGAAAATCATCAAGTCCAAAGGCACGTTCTTTTCCGTTAATATTTGCTACAACTTTGCCAGAACTATTTGTTTTAAACGGACTTGTAAGATTTTTTTTGCTTAATGCAGCCAAACAAGAACCACCTTGTTTAAAACATCCCGCTGGGGCAGTTTTAACTAATGTTGTACATTCAATTGGAGCGCCCTTTTTACAAGTACCAGTTGCTTTATCAATATAATTTGGAATTGAAGCTACTGCAGATAGTGTTTCTTTAGAACCATTGTCACCAATTTTCATAGCGTAACCTGCTAAGTTTTGCTCTTTAACATCTTCGCATTTAACTTTTTTAGTTACGATTTTATTCATCTGTTCGCAGTTTTGTGCTTTTTCCCGAGCTAGTTTTGTTGCGTTGTATGAAGTAGTGTCACTCCATACTTTAAAGACTATACCAAGTGCAATCATAGCTAATGCTGGACCAGTGCCAATCAAAGGAATTAATAGCAGCAGCCCTCCAGCGGTAACTAATCCAGTACCAATAGTATTTAAAATTTTAGCATTTCTTTCAAGGCGATCGATGGCAATTTGTTGCTTTGCTTGAATATCTTCTAATAATTTTGATGGAGGTAGAACTTGAGCTGTGAACATATTTGCGTGCTGTGCTAAATATTCATTGTAAGATTCTACTTCTGCTTGATGCACTGCCTGAGCGGCTTCGTGCTGTGCATTACATGATTTAGTTGGTAGTGGACAATTATAAACAGGAGCAGAACCTGGTTTTTTAGGTGCATTTTGCTGTTCTGTTGCCATTCGATTATTTTCACTTACACAGTGATTAAACTGAATGCGAGCGTTAGAGTCATCATTACTTTTTTTTGCATTTCCTATCGAATTGAATTCGAATGGTAGCACTCCAGATAAATATTTTTCACCGCATTTTTTATTAGCAGCTTGTAAAGAACCTTTATTTAAAAATGAATTATTATCTAAACTATACGAATCTGAATTGTTTCCAGTGGTAGATCCAGAATTATTTGTTCCTGAACCAGCACCATATTTTTCTTTATAATAATCAGCATCATGTACTTCGCTAATATCGTCTGCGTGAACTACGATGCTATAGTTTAGAATACTTATCAGCGCTAAAATAATTTTTAATGATTTCATAATATGACCTCGTTTAATTATTAATTAAAAGTTGTGAATCAGATTTATATTTTTGTTTTACTTTTTCCCAATTAGATACACCAGTTGAGTTACTGACTTCAGTGCGTACTTGTTGGTTCGCAATACTACGTTGAATTTTTTGTTGGTATTGATCAGTTTGAATTTTCCCATTTTTAGAATTTTCACGAGATCCGCCACCACCGAAAAATCCACCTTTAAACAATGAACCAACAGCATTAGAAAATTTTCCACCGATCGATGTTGGATCTGTTTTACTATTTTCATCACCTTTTCCATTTGCAGCAGTTGAACCACTACTGCCACCGCTTCCACCGCCGGCCCCTCCACCACCTTGTGCTGCTTCAGGTTTTCCATTTGATAAGTCTGATTCTGAATTTGGTTTTGCACTTGTAGCAGCTAATGCTTTTTGAGCGTCTAAGCTAATACCACTCATATCTAAAGATTTTCCATCAGATGTAATTATTTTATTTTTATTAATTCCCGCCATATTAGAAGCGCCGGCATTACTATTTAATTTAGCAGTGTTTGATTCTTTCATTGATGCAGCTAAGTTCCCAGGACAACCAACAGCATTAGGATTTGATTCACATTTACAAACAGGATTATTTGCACTATCAGCTGAGGCACACATTGTTTTCATAGAGTAATCAATATTTTTACTAGGATCATTGCTGCCAAGTTCATTTGCAGCTTTATCTGCAAGAGCTGCGGTAGTTATCATTTGTGAAGCCATTATTGCCATTTGAGCAAGTGCTCCATCATAACTTTTACAAGTTTTAACTTCGTCTTTAGCAATAAGTATTTTATTTGTTGTAGCCTTTGTAGGTAGGGGTATAGAAGCAATATTTTTAGCGATCATGCCAGCATTAAATGTACATAGGGTAGCTAATGGTGTTTCAATAGCTGTAAGAGCTGGATTAGTCGCCTTTGCTGTATGTTCTGCCGCCTTAGCTATCATTTGTGACTGATCTTTTATCATCAAGCCAGAAAGACCGCCAAGCATACCTTCAACTTCGCCTAAAATTAAAACGGAATTAGCACAACTTGTGTCACAAACTAATTTTGAGGCTCCGCAAGTAAATGCTGCAGTAGTTGTAAGAACTTGTGTAACTTTGTTCACAGTACTTGTAGCTTGTACAATATCTTTTGCAGAACCACTGTTTGCTGTTAGAGCCGTTAGTCCGTTAAATGCTAAGCTGGCTACGGCCAAATATGGACTAGAACCTATTGGACAAAGAAATTTCGAAGTTGCGAAACTAGTGCTGCATATATTTAGATTATTGTTTTCAAGTTTTTCTAGTTTCTTTTCAATTTTATCAATCAAATTTGTAGTATCTTGAGAGCATTTTTCTTCACACAAAATCAAGTTACAAGTCGCTTTGTAGGCTTGAACTTCTGCTTTAATTGCCGTTAAGTAAGCCTTTGAGTCATCCTTTAAGCTCGATAAACTTTTTTTATGTTCAGAAGGCAGTTCTATATTTTTATTTTCAGAAAGCAATAATGCATCTTTTGCTTTACTTTTTAAAGGCTCTTCTAGTTTATCAATATTTATCAAAGAATTTTTTTTATTATAATCATTTGCAGTTTGTGAAATTAAATTACCTTTTGCATCGAATTTTTGCTGTAATGTTGTATTTGTATTTTTGTCTTGAGTAAAAACTAATTTCGTGCCATCTGAATTTTTCACAATAAGTTCAGAGATTTTACTATTATTATCTAAAAACTTACTACTTTCTACAGTTGGCTTTGGTTCTACTTGAGCACTACATGAAGGAGTTGAACAAAATGAACCGACTGAATCAGTTGGAATAGGTTGGCTAGAATTTGATACATTATTATTACCGTTATTTTTATCTAAGGGTTTAATTTCTTTTGGAACCAGTGATTTAATTTCACCTAATCCACTTAATGCTTTCGTTTCAACTAAGTTCTGATCGTTTTGATTAGAAATAGTTGAAGATTGTGAATTTGATTTAGAATCAATTTTTATGCAATTTGAAGATACATTTGAATATAAGCTAGCATTTAAATCTTTACGAAGAGAATTTTTATATATTTGATAATTACTTGCATTTTTTACTTTATCGCCAGTTAGTATATTTATATTAGTAAATATAAAATCGGTATTAACACCATTTCCTTTATTTGATACTTTGGCCAAAGTTTCTTTAATATTAGAGTATTTATTTTTGTATGCTGATATTAAAAGATCACCAGTTTTATTTAAAACAAATTTTGCCTGATTCTCATCACAGATAAATGAACCAAATTGTTCAGTTTTAACTGTTAACGTACTCTCATCAATCCAAGAAGTAATAATATTATTTAAAGACTGCTGAGCTGTTACCGCATAAGCAGTAACACTTTGTAGTATGACAATTAAAACAGATAAAATAAGTTTCCTCATTAATCCCCCGATGGATAAAGACATCTCGGATGTTGGTCTAGGAAACTTAAGGCTTTGTCTCAAATAAGAACGAAATACATAAAATTAAATTTTGATAATATCTTAAAACGAGATAAATTCTGAATCGGGTGGGTTTAATATAGTGCCATTTGAGGATTCGCCCCCGTATTCGTGTTCTTCATTTAGCGAATTTGGACTGACTAATTTTACAGAGTATCCTGTGCGCCCCCCAGTAATACAATTACCTGGTGCTGCTGGCAGTTTTTCATTACCATTAGGATTTGACAGTAATGAAATGCTCTCAAAACCGCTGTTACCTTGTAAATTCTCATCGTTACACTTCATAAAAGGCATTGTGCCTTCTTTTGTTTGAACTTTTGAATAATCATCGCTGATAAAATCTTGCATCGTCCAGCCAGTTAATAGTGATCCAGGCAAATAGGGAATATCAGAAAAATAGGAATCAGAAATTTGACTCATATTTTGTGAATGTGTTCCGCCAAAACCATATGATCTTTTTGTTGGAGGATTTGAAGGGCTTGCACGGCGAAAAATATGCTGAACAACAGAAAGTTGTTTTAATATTGAAAATGAATCATCTGATTTTCCAGTGCCTGCAACAAACATTTTTTCAGTGTGTCCATAATCTTTAGGAATGACAACGCCAGTTCCGCTTAAACCTGCTTGTTTTTTTAATTCGGGTAAGGCTTTATCTAATTTATTTTTAACGTAAACATTATAAAAATCAGGCTCAATAGAATAATAAGTCAGATCAAACTGATTCGGAGCCACTACTGATAATTCCATATCACGCATGTATGAATTTTTTGGGCTGCCAGCGGTATTATCACGCGCAAGGGGATCATAGACATCAGCTTTTTTGACTTCTTCAGTGATGTGACTCCACTCGCTGTAAGCAGGCCATATCGTTGTCATTTCATCTAACCCTGCAGCAGGCTCAGCAGTTTTATTTGTTGAAACATCATTTAAATTTACATTACCATCACTGACAGTGCGATTTTTTAACATATCATGATACTGAGCAATGTATTTGGTATCTGAAAGTCCTTTTTCATCACCTATGTATCTAGAAAAATTAAGCATCGTTTTTGTTTGATCTTTTAATTCTTTAAGTTCAGATAAAGTTGATAAATCTAAATCAAGAATGGGAAGATTTGCGTCAACTTTAGAGCTATCCCCACCCTTTGAATTAGATTTATTAGAGTCAGAACTCCATTGTTTAAAAGCCTTTGGTCCGATTGAGCCCCCAAATGGTTTAGCAAAAGAAACAGCATGAAGTTTAATTTTTGAAATTGGTAAAAATGGAATTACAGGTGTGGTAGTAGATTTAACACCGTAATAAGTACTGCACCATGGGTTTTTTTCGATTCCAATTGAGTGCTGTTGCTCTTCAAGTATTTTTTTAATTTCATTGGCTTGTTGTGGAAATTTTTTTTCGAGCTGTTTAAACAAATCACCATCAAGTTTAGTTTGATTGTCGTAAATTGATCCTGGTTTATAAGTTTTATTATTATCTTTATCAAGATTGCATTTAAGTAGAAAATACTGAATAAATCTAAAATTCAATTCATTAAATAATTTCACTGAATTATCACCAGCTTGCTTCAGTTCCGGATTAACTTGGCTATAATTGCAGTCGCGTCCATGCTGTGGTGAAAGGCTGTTGTAGACTTCAAAAATGTTATTCTTGTCCTCTTTAAGACTTGTGTTATTAGCTTCTGTTAAATTGTTTTTTAATGTTTTTTCAACACCTTCAAATATTGAATTGCCTTCAATATCCAGTTGGCTTTTTTCTTCAGCACTTAGGTTTGCAAATAACATTTTCATAAAAAGCATTTTATTTCGAATGTCATTTGTATAACTTAAATAAAATTTCACTAAATTGATTGCAGTGATAGGACCAGATGCTTCGCAAGCTTCTGTAATTTGTTTATTAGCACTACTTAGTGCGGCGTTAATACTAGTAATAATTGCTGTATCGAAACCACTACCACTAATTGTTGAGGGGGGCAAATTAGAAATTTGTGTGAATTCTGTTGAAGCTAAGGTGCCACAGTTTAAGCGACAGAACGTTTCTCCACGATCAGCTGCTGTTGCTACCGTTTTATAATTAGAAGGATAATCTGCGAAACCAAAGTGAACCATACACATAAACGGAAATTCAGAGGGCTTAATTTTAATTGGACGTTTTTGAGCATCAAGTACATTGCATTCTTCATTTTCACTATCTCGATTATATGTAAATAGTGGACTTGAACTGTTAAGATTTTTTGAAATAGGGAAAGTAATTTCAGAATCTGCATCTCCTCCAGGATTTTTTGTTTCAAACCCAAAAGTCCCCAATATCCGATAGCGCCAAGTTAAAAGTTTATATGCTTGTCGAACTTGAAAATTAACATGGCCGATGACATTTAACATTTCAGCTTGCTTCATTGCCCCGTAGTAGGCAGCAAGATCTGTGGATTGTTGCAAATTAATTTTATGATGTATTAAAAGTCCTACATTAATTAATAATGCAAATAAAATAAAAATAACTTGAAAAATCAAGGCCACAAAAATAGCTACTTGTCCTTTATATTGTTTATGAACAAGGGATATGAATAGTCTTAATTGTTTTTTAAGTTTCATGATCATTTTCAATTTAACTTTCATCTATTTTATTGAGCCATAGTTTCTTTAAAAAAGCGACGTAATTCATGTGTATAATTCCATCACGAATTCGCTCAATGGGGTCTTGGCTGACAATAATAAATTTTTCGAAATGATTTTCTTCTCGTAATGCTTTTAGCCCAGATAAATGTTTATCAGATACTTTACGAGTGCTTTTAATTTCAATAGCTGTTTTTCCAAATATCAAATCCACTTCAAAATTTGATGTGGATCGCCAATAGTAAATTTTCTTTTTTAATCTTAGGTAAAAATTTGCACATCGAACTTCATTTATAATAAAATGTTCAAATCGATTTCCCCAAACTGGCGAATTTTCATTTTCTGGTTTATTTTCAGAAATAACATTTAAAACACCCGTATCAAAAAAATAAAATTTACCAGTACCTATTGCTTTACGTTTTTTAGATTCAAGCCAAGGTTCTAAATTAAATCCAATCATAGTTTCTTCTAAAATAGCATAGTGTTGTTTCACAGTCGAAACTGGGATACCAGCATCAGAAGCCACATTTTGAAAAACAAGTAATTCTCCTGATTGGAGGGCTGCCTGTTTTAAAAATCTTATAAATTCGGGAATTTTTCTAATAATACCTTCAGCTTTTAATTCAGCTTCTATATATGTTTGTATATAGTTATCAAGGTTTTCAAGCGGATCAGTTGATGTCCATACTGCTGGTAAAGTTCCAAATTGAAGAATCTTTTTAAGGTTTAGAGTTGAAGTTTTATTTGCGTTTTGAAGTTCTACCCAATTAAATGGAAACATTCTAGCTAACCAAGCTCTTCCCGCTAACAAGTTAGTCGAGTTTGCTGTTAATTTTCTAGCGCTACTTCCAGTGAGTAAAAATTTAATATTTTTTTCTTCAATAAGCCAATGAACTTCATCCATGAGCTTTGGAATTTTTTGAATTTCATCGATAACGACGATTTGATTTGAATCAATGATCATTTCTTCAAGTAAAGAGGGGTTGTTTGATAAGGCTAAAAATTCTTTTGATTTTAATAGATTGATAACAAGGCAATTTTCTAATTGAGATCGAATATAGAAGCTTTTGCCTGTTCCGCGAGGGCCAAGTAGTAGCACAGATTTTTTTTTTAAAACTGCAACCAGATCAATATTTCGCTTAATTTTCATTTTTCACCAACATTACTAATGTTGTTTATCATGATAAACAACATTAGTAATGTTGTAAATAGCTTTTTATCACTCTATTTAAAAACTACGTATTTGCGCAATTAGACTAAAGTTAAACATTATCAACGGTAAAGAGTTCACGAACTAGCCTAAAGTCCTATACAAATTTTACTAAAAAAATCACATAATAGATCTAAAGAATTCGAGGATTCCATGAAAACTATTTTAATTGCGATACTACTTTCAACCCTTAATTTAAAAGCTGAAGTTTTATTTGAAGGTTTTTACAAAGTGACTCAATTCGGTAAGCATGTGGGTTTTGTTGTGCAACGAAATGAAATTGACACAAAATTAAAGGAATTTAAAACAACTAGTTTTTTAAAATTATCTAAAAACGGGTTTGATATGACTGAATCTTTATCGGCGGTTTCAACAACTGATTTAACGCCGCTAAAATACACTTACATTGCAACTGACGGAAAAAAAACAAAAACAATTGATGCGGCAATTTCTAAATCCAAATTAAAAGCGATTATTACTGAAGATGGAAAAACCAAAAAAGTAGATAAAAAAATTAACAAAGATGCTTTTTTATCAAGTGCATTATATTTTATGATGTTAAAAAGTAAAACTGGAATTCAAACTGATACAAATTTTGATTTTTATGCTATTGCCGAAGAAACTATTGACGATACAAAGGGATCAGCTACTGTCCAAAAAAAAATTGTTACAGTGGATAAATTACAGCTGTTGAAAGTTATTAATAAATTTGCTGGTAGTGAATATGAAAATTTATTAACTGACAAGGGTGAAGTTTATAGCGCTTTTACTCCAGGAACAGATATTAAAACTGAATTAGTGAAGACTTCTGAAGAAGCACTTTTAGATATAAAATTACCTCAAGGATTATTAGAAAAAATATTTGGTAATACTCCGCAAGGGAAAATTAATCCACTTTTTACAAAATAAATTATAAATTAGAAGAAAGAGTCATTATATGAAACTCAATGAGCTTGTAGGACAACTCACTTTAATTGGAATTTCAGGACACACATTAACTGCAGATGAAAAGAAATTTATTGTCGAAAATAATATCTCAGGTGTCGTTTTATTTTCACGTAATGTTGCAGAACCAGAGCAGATTTATGATTTGTGTCAGGAGATTCAATCATTAAGAATAAACATGGCAGATAAAGCACCACTATTTATTGGAATCGATATGGAAGGTGGTCGAGTTCATCGATTAAAATCACCATTCACTCAATGGCCACCATTGAAGACTATTGGCGATCTTGATTCTCCAACTGCCGCATATCATTTTTCGCACCAGATGGGTTTAGAATTAATGTCCGTCGGAATCAATTTAGATTTTGCACCCTGCGTAGATGTATTTACAAATTCAGCCAATACAGTTATCGGAGATCGAGCTGTTAGTCATGATCCGTTTATGGTTGAAAAAATGGCCTCTGCCTTAGTCAGAGGGTATTTAAAGTCAGGAATTTTTTCTTGTGCGAAACATTTTCCTGGGCATGGTCATACGATTATAGATTCTCATGAGGAACTACCAATTGAAACAGCTGATTTAAAAAGATTGCATGATGTGGAACTTGTTCCATTTAAAAAAGCCTTTCGTAGTAAAGTGGATATGGTTATGACTGGACATATTTCATTTCCAAGTATTGATTCAGAATGGCCAGTCACATTGTCAGAAATATTTTTAAAAAAAATGATCAAAGCAGAATTTAAATATCGGGGTTTAATTATTACAGACGACCTTGATATGAAAGCTATGGCAAAGCATTACAATAAATCAGAAATTCCAATCAGATCATTTGAAGCTGGTGCAGATTTACTACTTTATTGCAATGAACCCGAGTCCCCACCAGTGGCTATTGAATCAGTATCGTCTGCCATTTCACAGGGTCGATTGAATAAAAACGAAATTGAGCAAACACATCAAAAAGTCATCGAAGCTAAAAAAAACAAAATAGGTATGATCAATAAACTTACGTTGAAGCAATCACTAGAAATCATAGGACACAAAAATCATCTTTATTTAGCTGATTGTTTAAGAAAAAAAATAATGCCAGAAAATATTACTGAAATTTAAATAAATTTTTGTTGATCTTTTTCTAAGCGACTAAAAGCTAAATTTTGAATTTCTTTTGCAAGAAATAAATTCTGGCTAAGTAATTTGTAAAATTTATCGCGCGTAATTTCAAGAATTAAAGAATCTGTTGTAGCAACGGCAGCGGCCGTTCTTAACCCATTTGTCAAAGTTAATGAAATTTCACCGAAAAAATATCCTTGAGTCATATTAGCGATAACTTTATTATCTTGAATAATTTGCATTTTTCCTTGCACAACTAAATAAGCTGCTTGGCTTAACTCATTTTGTTTAAATAAGACCTGATCTTTTTTTAAGCTGATTAAACTTCCTGAAAAAATTAAGGCTTCTAAACAATCTGCAGGGATAGTTTTGAAAAAATCAGAACTGACAATTGAACTTTGAATCCAAAAACGTTGAACCAGTGCTTGAGCCACATTGGATTTAATGAGTTGATCCATATTTTCTTTTTTATATGTGAGTTCTAGAATTTCAGAATTTTGTGTTGCGGCTATATCAGCCGCTCGAGCTGTTCCTAAGAAAAAGCCGGACTCACCAAAAATACTACCAGGATTTAAGACTGACAAAAGTTGCCATTTTGGATTTGTTTTGTAAATGCTGACTTGACCAGATAATAGAATGAACATTTTTCTTTCTAGGTCATTCGTTTTACAAATTAGACAGTTTATTTTTATCTTTTTTGCCACTGCCTTTTCAAATAATATCTGATTGATTTGGGTTGGTAATTGACTAAAAAAGATCGATTCTGCAATAATTTTTCGTAGCTCAGCATCAGTTAGTTTTCGTACGTCAGTATTTGAATGAGGTTTGAATACAACAGAGTTTTGTTTTAAAAAATAATTTTCAAATTGGTTTTCTTTAAGCGCTTTATTCTGAACTAATGCTTCTATAAGTTGATAAAGCTGATGAAAATTAACAAGCCATCCATTTTGATAAAGTCTTAAGACAAGCATTTCTATTGAGTCTTTAGCTTGTAAATAACTTAAATATTGTTTTTGTAATTGGGACCAATTCAACTTTATCGATAAGGCATTTAAATCTACGACAGGATTAAATTTCAAAATTTCTTTTTCGATCAGCATCTTTAAAGCCTATGTGTTCAATTATTGACAGTCGAGTAAAAAATACATCAAGTTTATAATTAAATCTATTCTGTTCGATTAAACCAGGCCTGTAGATTGTATCTGAATTCAAGATAATACGAGGTTTATATGTCGCAGTCCTATTTTATATCGATTATTATTCACAGTGTTCTGTTGATGGTGACATTACTTTTATCGCCAGTATTGAATGAGGCGCAAAAGGTTGAGCCTATTACAATTGAAGTTATAGACCAGCCTGTTCAAAAATATTCTCGGCAAAAATCAATCGATTCTGCTCCAGATGTAAAGCTTGAACCGAAATCAAAACCTCAATCGCTGAAAACAACTGAAAAAACTCAAGCAAAATCCGCAGTAAAAATTACTAATAACAATGTTGCAAAATCATCTTCAAAAGGAAACCCAATTCCAGATTCGATAGATGATATCGAATCGAGTGATTTGGATTACGAGAGTGTGCTAGTTAAAAATCAAGGGCAATTAAATGGAAATGAATTTGATGATGAGTTTAAAAAGATAGATCAAACTCATGCACAAAAACTACAAAATTCTGTTCAAAACCTAAATGAAGAAGCTAATGATTTAAAAAATGATCTCGATCAACAAATCGGAAAAACAAAATCAGCATTGGCCAGCGAAGCAGCGGCTTTAAACCGAGGTGCTAAATCAATAGGTTCAGCGCAAGGTCAGATTCGTTCCATTGAAAATTTACGACAAATACAAGGTAATCCAAAACCAAAATATTCCACTGAAGAACGATTTCAAAAAAATCAAGGGACAGTTGTATTTCAAGCCTACGTGACAGATGAAGGGCGTCTCAAGGATTTTAAATTAATTCGTTCAACTGGTTTTAAAAACTTAGATGGAAAAACTTTAGCAGCTTTGAAAAAGTGGAAATTTTATCCAGGTCAGAAGGGTTGGGTAGAAATACCTCAAAACTGGAGCCTTAAAGGTAATTCTGAAGAAATGCCGATGCTTTTAAGAAGAAGTATAAGCCAAAGATAATTTGGCTTATACAGTTTAAACTAAAACTTTAATTAATCTTTGAATAAATCTTTTTTTGATTTCGTAGAACCTTTAGTTCTTAAAGCAGCTTTTCTTTTAGTGCCTTGAGTTGATTTTTTGTGTTTACGAATTGACTCAGTTCTTTTTGTTTTTGAAGCCATGTTTATATCCTATATTCTTGTAGCCTTAGCGCTATGTTAAAAAATTAAGCATTAAATGAGGAACTAGGATTATCAAAAGGGAACGCTCAAGTCAACCACATGCAGCGGATCTATACTGTTTTTTGACTCTGTTTGATAGGCATAATGAAAATTAAACTGAGGTCCAGCAAATCCAAGCCCTAAAGTAGTGAAATTAAGCGAATTAAGGTTGTCATTTCGGTAACCTATTCGAGTTATAATCCACTCATTTAAATAGGTTTCAAGACCCAATTTATAAATATATCGATCACTTATTTGATTTTCAAATTTTTCTATATCTAAACGAAATTGAGCAAAAGTTTGATAAACATAGGAAAATCCACCACTAATAGAGCTTGCTTGATCAAACGAATTTGGTAACTCTGTGTCGTTCAAACCTTTATTTTTATAAACTAATCCTACTGCAAATTCAGTGTTGGCTTGAAAAAATAATCCAGCTGACAATTTATTTTGCTTGTAGTTTTTATCAGTCGATAGAATTTTAAAATCATTGTAACCATAATCAAGGCCAAAAGTAAAAGCTCCGCTACTAGAATTTTCTTTTGCAAAATCATAAGCTAAAATCAAATGAAAAATTTTTCCTTTGAAAAAATCATTCGATAATTGTTCATAGGCAATGACAGCGGGAAATAATGCGTCAGCACCGTTATCAGCAAGTGAAACACCGAAACGGTTTTTAGAATATGAAAATGTCATTTGTTTTTGCTTGTAAGCTGGAATTAATGCTGGATTTATTAAAACACCCTCGTTCATGTCAAGAACGCCAACACCTGCTCCACCGGTGGCTGTAGAAACTGCTCCAGCAGTGTTTTGAGCTTTAGACTGAATGTGAAAGATCAATATAAATAGTAAAAATAAATTTTTCATAAATTAAGACTAGCAATTATTTTTCAGAATAACCACTAATTCGACGAGCTTCTAACGCAAATACTTGCAAAATTTCCGCAGCGACCATTTTTTCGAGCAGCATTTTTGTCTGTTGAAATGCCCGTTGTTAAATAGCAGTCTTTGGTTCGATCAAACTGGATTCCAACATCTTTTGGCATTTCTTCAGCATCTGTAATCGACGGGGGATTTGAAGTTGCCGCAATAATATTTGTTGTTCGCAAATAACAACTGCCATTGATAGGTGAAATACAAAGACCTAAGTTTTTTCTTTTGGAAAATATAATGCCTGTTCCGCCGCTTTTAGTTTCCTCATAAAACATTAAACCAATATTCCAGTTATCTGAGTTGTAATGCCTGCGAATATTCTTAATTTGTTGAGCACGTATATTTTTAGCAGCACAATCTGGATCAGTTGGTAAGTCGCATGTAGTGTCACTTGGTAATAGAGGTATGCAACTAGGTTCATAGTGAGTGCCATCTTTAACCCAAAGTGAATTTGAAGCTCTGTTGTTGTTCCAATAATTTGCTGGAACTATGGGAAAATTATTACAAGACCAACTCGCTCCATTAACAGATTGTCCCGACTCTAAATTAATTTCTGAAACTTGAGTCACTAAAATTTTTGGCCATGTTGTAACAGATGTTTTAGATTCAAATTTTAGATAATATCCTTTGCCATAAGCCTTCGTTGGATCGGGAGTAGAAGTGCCAAGCTTGTTAGGTCGTTTGATTGTATTTACAGTGGCAGCGTTGGGATCTGCAGTAATTACAGAACCTGCAGCCGTTACTCCGCCAAAAGTGACAGCTAAAATTTGATTGCTATTTGTAAAGTTATCACGAACTTTTTGCCCGTAAGCCTCTGCCGAGCCGAACTGTTCAGTAGGAATCGGAGCAGGGTTTTGAGCAGTAAAAGTTTCATCGCTTGTTTTATTAAAGGCGAGTTGCGCTTCGATGGGTGCAACGATTTGTGTATCAGATAAATTATAAATTCGTGGTCCTTCTTTAAGAATCTGACCTTGGTTACTGTATTGTAGGCCTAGTGCAAGCGAATAGGCTAAAAACCCTTCATTAAATTTTTGCGGAAATACAATCACATCAGTCGGTGCGCTTACAGTAGCATTTGCAGGAGGATTTATTTGATCTGGAACTATTGTTAAATCTGATTTTTTACGAATAGCTACTTGCATATAAGCATTGCTATTTAGAACCGAATAATCTGCTGTTAAAATTTTTGAAAGCTGGTCACCGTTAATAGTATCATTAGGAAAAGAGGGTGTGAATTTTTGACCTACATGCAAAAGAAATTCTGATCTTAGTTTAAGACCACTTCTGTAATTGAATATTTTTTGGGTTACATTATAATCAACGACACCTTCGTTTGCGCCAATTTTAATTCCATGAATTGGACTACTTGCTCCTGAATTATCATTATTTACGCATGAATTATATGAAATCGTATCCATTACAATATCAAAGGCAAAAGGAGCATTTTTAATATCAGGATCTTCTGTTGTTGATTCAGCAGTTTGCTTTCCTAAAATTCCATTTGAATTAGATTTGCATGAATTCAACAAGCTCAATATCGAAATTGATAATAAAAAAACTAGGATTTGCTTCACAATACTTAGTGTAACACGAGTCGTTACGCTTCTTCTATAGACTGTCTTCATCTGTTTTATTATGCTCTATTTTATCTATGAAAAATAACATAAATTTTCTCAAATCGAGACAGATGCAAAAAACTATTCAAAATAACCAGTCATTGGTCTGGGTAGCAATCTGCTTTTTGACATTTATTGTAAGCACTTCGGCTTCTGCATATATTCCTGAACTATCTTTTATATTAAAAAAAGCATCTCAAACGACAGGTTCTCAGATTGTAAAAATTGAACAAGAAGTCATTTTTAAAATCGGTGAAGAAGAAGCCAAAGTGGATGAAACATGGTTGATTGAAGGAGATCGCAATTTAAAGCTAACGGCCAACGGACGAAATTTCTTTAAAGAAAATATTAAAATTAATCACTTATATAATGGAAAAAATAAAACTTCCTTGAATGGAAAAAATAAAAACAGTTCCACGATTACATCTGATTTTTATCAGCGTTATTTATTTGCACGGGCAAAAGATTCATTTTTAAATTATTTAAAAGAATTAAATATATTAGAAGCAGTTAGATTGTCTCGAGCTGATGGTGTAGTGACCTATTTAATCGGAGCACCTTCAGTTCAAAATTTAAATCCGCACATATGGATTGGCCAGGAAGATTTTATAGTTCGAAAAATTAGAACCCCGAGTGGAAGTGTAGTGGAACTAAATGACATCGCTTTTTACCCCAAAGATATTGGAATTGCTAAAAGTCATTTAGTAAGCTGGCCTTCTCTAAACGAACAGATTAATAAAACCTCAAATTTTAAACCTCTACAAGTTAAAGTAAGAATTAAAAAAATTGATTTAGCTTTTAAGGGCGATATTAGTTTATTTTATCCTCAAAATTTGCAAGATCCGACTGAGGTCACTTTTTTAAATAAAACGCCTATGACAGAATTAATCACTGAATTTTATCAGAGGTTTAGATGATTCAAGTGGCGGTTGATGCGCCACTGCACTTGCCATTATCGTATTTAGAAAATTCAACTTTTAAAGTCAATCGTGGCGATCTTGTTAATGTTCCCTTAGGAAAACGAACAGTTTTAGGTTTGGTTTTAAAAACAGATGAAGCAGTAGAAAATAATTCAAACATTCAATTTAAAAAAATTCTTGAAATTGAAAAAGAATGGCCCTCGTTTAATGAAAATTATATTCAATGGTTGGAATGGATTTCTGATTACTATATTTATCCCCTTGGTCAAGTGATGCAATTAGCTCTTCCGAGTTTAAAAAGGCAGACAAAAATCAGAAACAGTCAAAGACCTCCGGTTATTCCCGTTCTTGCAAAAACAGAAAAGCCTCAACTGACAAGTGAACAAAAAAAATGTATTGATGATATCAATTTAGTTGAAGGTTTTGGTGTACATTTAATTCATGGTGTAACAGGTTCTGGAAAAACTGAGATCTATTTAAGGCTTTTCGAAAAATGTTTAGCTAATAATAAAAAAGGAATATTTTTATTACCAGAAATTTCACTAACACCGCAATTAATCAATCGATTCGTAGAAAGATTCGGAGATTTAGTTGCAGTCATTCATTCACAGTTAACAGATCGTGAACGAACAAACCAGTGGTGGGAAATGATTGATGGTGAAAAAAAAATTTTGATTGGCGCTCGATCTGCTTTGTTTTGTCCTATTAAAAATTTAGGAATTATTGTTGTAGATGAAGAACATGAATCCAGTTTTAAGCAAGACGAAAAATTAAAATACAATGGTCGTGATGCGGCAATCATGTTGGGAAGATTTAATCAATGCCCAGTTCTTTTGGGTTCAGCAACACCAAGTTTAGAATCTTGGAAAAATCACTTAGATGGTAAATTTCATTTACACAGTCTTAAATCTCGAGTTTCACAAAGGCCCATGCCAGAAATAGAAATTGTCGATATGCGTGTCGAGAAAGAAAATGAAAAACGCCAAGTCAATTTACCATTTTGGCTGTCACAAAATTTATATTTAAAAATGATTGATGCTTTAAAACATCAAGAACAAATAGCATTGTTGTTAAATCGAAGAGGCTTGGCTAATTTAGTTTTTTGTCGTTCATGTGGATACACTTCTGAATGCCCTAATTGTGATGTTTCATTAATATTACACACGAAACATCACTTAGTGTGTCACTACTGTGATTATCATGAAAACTACAAAATAAAATGCTCTGATTGTGCCGAAGGCGAGCTTGTTCCCATGGGTCTAGGAACTGAAAAATTAGAAGAGGATTTAATTAGACTTTTTCCAGAGGCTCGATTGGCACGAGCTGATCGAGATGAAATTTCAAATCGTTCCGAAATGGAAAATTTAATTCAGCAAATGGAGAACCGAGAAATAGATATTCTTATTGGTACGCAAATGATTGCTAAAGGATTAGATTTTCCACATTTGAATTTAGTGGGATTAGTTTTAGCAGATGTTGGTTTTAACTTACCTGACTTTCGTGCCACTGAAAAAAGTTTTCAGCTTATTTTGCAAATGAGTGGTCGCTCGGGTCGACACGTCAATGAATCTGACGACAGAAAAGGTTTAGTCGTTATTCAGACTTATAATACACAGCATGAATCTTTACAATTTGCGACATCGCATGATTATTTAGGTTTTGTTCAAAATGAGCTTCAAGCAAGACTTCCGTTAAGTTATCCTCCATTTCAAAAAATGATAGTTTTTAGAGTACAGTCAAGCGATTCAACTCAGGCACAAAATTTGGCTCAAACAGTTAAAAATAGATTACAAGCTGTTTGTCAAAAATATACCCAGCATTTTCAAAATATAGAAGTTTTAGGGCCTGCTTTTGCTCCGCTATCTAAATTAAAGAATCAATTTCGCTTACATATCATCATCAAAGGGCAGAATTCTAAAAGCCTCAATGCACTTGCTCGGCAAGTCTTAGCTGATCAAAAATGGATTCCAAGTCGTTCAAGGGTCATAGTTGATGTTGACCCATCCAGTTTGTTGTAAAATAATAAACAACAGTGAGTGAACAATCAGAAAAAACTAAAGCCCGAATTCGTGACGAACGAGAACGACAACGTGATGAGTATAAAAAAGCTCTGTGGAATAGTCGTGTAGCTTTAATTAAAAAAGGTCAGCTTTATTTTAATAATAAACTTCACGGTGAAGCGGCTGTTAGCTACGAAAAATATATAAAAATATTAGAAATTATTTATGAATGTGGAGCCAGTGGTTTGACTCCTGAAATGTTAAAAGAAAGTGCTCGCACAAATGAGCTTTCGATTATTGCAAGCATCTATTGGGACTTAGTACGTATTTACGACACAAATAGCAGTTTGTTAGCGCGCCAAAAAAAAGCAGCAGAAAAATTAGCAATTTTTGCTATTTATACTCCGCTTTATAAAGATATTGTTAAGAAAGCAGAATTATTTCAAAAACAATCAAGGCAACCAGACTTAATTAAAAACATGATTTCGACGATGACTAAAGGCAAAGGTAAATGTTTTATTGCAACTTCTGCTTTTGAATATCAACCAAGTTTCGAGGTCACGAGTCTTAGATTGTTTCGGGATAATTTTTTAAAAAAATTCTATTTAGGTCGTTTGTTTGTTTTTTACTATTATCAAATTTCACCTAGAATTGCTGATTTTTTAGATCAGGCAAAGTTTTTGAAACCACTCGTTCGATTTTTCATTCGCCTTATTGTTAAAGTTGTGACTTAATTTATAAACAAGGAAATATTTATTTTATGCATATGTATGATTACATAATTATAGGTTCAGGTTTAACAGGTCTTAATATAGCTTCGCGTATTTCGAAAGAAACAGAAAATGTTTTAATTCTTGAAGCAGAAGCTTTTGATCAGGGATCGACTAAAGCAGTTCAATTTGGACATCAAAACATAGATAATGGTTTAAGATTTTATCCGAGCTCTGTGCTTTCTAAAAAAGCATTAATTCAATTAGAAGACTATTTAGGTATAAAATTAGTTAAAAACACTGAAGAAACAAACGTTAAAACCTACGATTCATCAGGTTTTAAATCATTTGCAGGTTTTGGTGAAAACCCTCCGCAATTTTATGATCAGATCAGTTATTTTTTATCAAATAAAGAAATATGTACTCATTTAAATTGGAGTCAAATTACAGATTTCCTTAAGCAAAAGTACAAAGGAAAAACAATCAATCAGGCCATTGTCACTGGATTTAAAGTAAAAGATCAAAAAGTAACTGAAGTTATCGTGAATGGTTCAAAAACATATTCTGCACAAAATTATATTTTTACGGCGAACCCTCGTGATCTTATTCAGCTACTACCAGATGATATTTTTGGAATACGAGCAAAAGCAAAGCTTAAAAAAGACAGTGCGTGGGTTGGTTTGTGTTTAGATTTGGCTCATCTTAAATTAAACATAGATAAAAATAATTTATTTCTTTTAGAAGGAACAACTAACGATGCAATGGGTCCTTGCGTAGGTCGATTTTTAACTAAGCCTGAAGCTGAAAGTTCTGAAGGTCTTCAAATTTCACAATGGATGAGTTTTATTGATTTAGAAACAGCAGAAGAAACTGAAAATATTGCTGAGTTATTAAAAAAGATGAAGCGTCAAATAAAACGCGCATTTCCAGAGGTCATGGAAAATATTAAATCAGAAAGATTATTTGTCACACCTCCGTTATCAACCGGAGAATTAAAACTAAACACAAATGGAACAATGCCAAAAGTTGAAAATCTTTGGATTGCTTCAGCTCAAATGAATCAACAGCCAAATATATTAGGATCTTTGCTTCAATCTGAACTTATTTTGTCTTCATTAGGTTTTGAAAATTCTGAAGTTATTCAAAAAAGTGAAGTTGAAAAAAATATTTGAAATTAATTATACCTTAAAAATCTAATTTTCTTTCCCAATGGCAAGTATAGCCACCTGGGTTTTTTTGTAAATAGTCTTGATGAAAATCTTCTGCAGAAAAAAAGTCAGTTGCTTTAGTGACAGCTGTTACGATTGGTTTTTTCCAAGCCTTAGATTGATCAATAGATTTTATGACTTCTTTAGCATCCCTCATTTGTTCTTCAGTCGTGTAAAAAATTTCTGATCGATACTGTGATCCAACATCGTTTCCCTGTTGATTAATCGTTGTAGGATCATGAATTTTGAAAAAAAACAGCAGTAACTTTTTATAGGAAATAATATTTGGATCAAAAGTAATTTTAATCGATTCAGCGTGTCCAGTGTTTCCTTTTTTTACAAATTCATATTTAGCATTTTTTTCTGCATCAGAATTTTTTCCACCAGTGTAGCCAACTTCAGTTTTAAGGATGCCCTTTTCTTTTCTAAATAATTCTTCGACGCCCCAAAAACAACCGCCAGCTAAAATGGCGATTTCGGTTTTTTGATTTAATTTCTCTGCTGAAGAACTCATAATTTTTCCTTTAGCCCAGACTAATGTACTGAATAAAAAAGTTGTTAGTAATCCTGATACAATATTTCTTTCGAGCATGCAAATTAAGATGCTATAATAACGTTAAAACATCAACATATAAACCATAAAAAGGACCACTCAGTTTATGTTTAAACTTATTATATTCGTTTCGTTTTTCTCGGCATCATTATTTGTTTACGCTCAAAAAAATAAACCTATGCCTGTCAAGAAAAGCAGTGTTGTCGCATCACTGCCTACCGAAGTCGATACAACTTTTGGTGCAACAATCGCTTTAAGGCATTCAGCACAGGTTGAAAAACCCGAAACATCAGCTAGAACATTATATTTTACTCATCAAATTAATCCTTACATCAAAACTGAAAATTATAAAATAGATTTAGATATGTATTATTATAATTTTTATGACAACCAATCGCTCAGTGATTGGGATAATTCACAATTAACCTGGGCTTGGTTAAAACCTTGGAGCCTAACAGATTATTTTACTTTAACACCGCAACTTATTAGTGTTTTTCCGTTGTTTAAAAAATCAAGTGGTGATTTTCAATACGCTATAGGCGGAAGGCTGACTGCAAGTTTAAAAAGTACTGAAATAGGATCACCTGCATTTATTTTTAAATATGGACTTCAGGTTCTAAAATTTGGCCAAAAAAATGAAGCTATCAAAGGCTTAGTTAATGGGAAAGAAGATTTTATTTTAGATGTCAACGGAGATAAACAATATACGACTTCAGCACGGTTACGTCAGCGTGTTCACTTAGGTTATATGCTTACTGAAAAATTGATGGCGCTTATTTACTTTCATTTTGATTCCAATTTGTTATTCGACAACAGTTTTCGTAACGGTTTTTATCATGAAACATTTTTAGAGTATGCTGTAAACGATAATTTTGTCATCAATACAGGATTAAGTAATGGTGGTGGATTGTTTGTTGGTCAATATCAAGAAATTGATAATTTAAAATTTTATAGTAAGGAATCAGCAGAATATTTTGCAGGTATTGGTTTTACTTTTTAATTTAAGGAATGGTTATGAATAAATTTATTTTTGTTGGTCTTAGTTTTTTATTTTTTAGTTGTGCACATGTTAATTCCGATTTAGCTCATCGCCAAATTGCAGCTGAACTTGGCCCTTATGCTTTAATGTCACCTCAACAAGGAGATTTAGCTTTTAGTACACTTTATGGATTTATTGCTAATGCAAAAACTTATGCTTACATTACAATTTATAGCTGGAGTGATTCTGGTCTAGAAGCGGCGATTCAAAAAGCCATTGCTGCAAATCCGAAAATTAAAATTCGTGCAGTCCTTGATCCTGGTTTAAAAAATTCAGCAAAAGTACTTAATGTTGTACCAAATTTAGAAGAATTGGGTGTCGAATTTAAAATCGCTCCAATGAATATGCACGAAAAATTTACTATCATTGATGACAGCATCGTTATAAATACATCAGCTAATTTTTCCAACGGTGCAAAAACCAAATACAGCGAAAACATGGTTTTTCATGAGCTTTCAAATGATTCGACGACAAACACAAATTTATTAATTAATGATTTTAAAAACGAATTTGTAATTTTGTGGAATACTGCAAAAGATATTACAACAAATGCTGAAAAAAACAGTGAAATGATGAATGACGTGTTTAAGTCTTCAAATATACCGACTAAAGATACTGATATGACATTGTATTCTAGTTCTATGAATTGGACTCTTAAAAGTAATCTCGTCACTTCGGCTCAATTTAAACAAGGACGATATCAGTCATTAGTAGCAAAAAAATACGAAAATCTAGACGAACAAATGTGGACGGTTCGTGATGTGCTTATTGAAAAAATAAATGCAGCCACTAAAAATATTTATTTATCATTAAATCATTTTAATATTCGAGCCGTTTCTGATGCCTTAATCGCAGCTGTAAAGCGCGGTGTAGAAGTCAGGTTTACTGTTGATGCACAAGAATATAAATCAAGACCAAATGATTTAGAAATGTCTCCTCAATTTGTAGCTGATTGGAGTAAAATTAAAGGGAATAATTCATTAATTCCACCAGTACGAGTCAAATACTATTCACATGAGCCTAATCCAAGCACTTGGCTTTTGAATCATCACAAGTTTGTATTAATTGATTATGGTATAGCAAATAAAACTTTGCTTCTTTCAGGATCATATAATTTGTCAAAAAATGCTGAACAAAATCAGTTTGATAATTTAATTCTTTATAAAACAGATAAATATTTAACACTTTATAAATCATTTTATAATGAGTTTGAGTATTTGTGGGATTTAAATCGAGTAGATAATAAACCAAAGCAAAGTATTCTGGATTTGTTTTTAACTGCCAAAGAGGGTATCTATCCAATTCATATTAACGAAGCTGTTTCAATGACTTTTCCTGAAATAGCAGATTTAAGAACGGCAGTTGGTATTAAAGCCCCAGGTATTTTTACGGGCTTAACAAAAAACAATGCTTGTAAGGGCTATAATCCTGGTACCAAGTTGTACACCGGATGTCCAGCAGTAAAACAGTAGTAATAAATTAATAATTTAACAAAGAGGTGTTTTTTGAAAAATTTTAAGAGTTTAGTAATAATGGTGTTCATTTTTCTAAGTAGCTGCATGAGTTCTATCAAATCCACTGAAAATGTGGAGCGGCAATTAGCTGAAACCCCACAAAATAAAAGACAACTATCTACAATAGAATCTAAATACTTAGTAGAAACTTTAGAAAAATTGGATTCTAGTTACGTTGAACGTGCAATGCATGGAATTTATAATGTGAATATTCCGAAAATAAAATGCTCTCGACAAACGAATACAAAATACTACGAAAGATCAAATCAAGATTGTTTTATTTATTCTGATGTTAAAAATAATAAATTTACAGTTGTTTCAAATGAAGAACTTAACGGAAGTAAAATTTCTAATGAACAAAAGCAAGCTGTAAACGATTTAAGATTTATAGTACGTAATCTTAAACCTGAGAGTAAAGCTTCAATTCAAAAACTTGATAAAGAAGCCTATTTTAAAGAAACAGAAATAAAAAATTTGCAGTGCCGCGGAATTGAAAACAACAGTTCTGAAGACAATTTAAATTTTGAAACAAATTATAATTGCAGCATTGATAAAAAGTAATATTTAGCCATCAAGTAATTTTTGGTTTAAAAACTTTTTTAAATTTTCATCATTTGTGTTGTCTATTAATTTTTTGATGGTGGCTTTAGTTTCACTTGCACCTTGAAGTTTTCTTTTAAGCCATTCTTCTGCTGAATTATTAAAAAAAGCTTTATTTTGTTCTTGTTGATGCTCTGCCAAACTGTGAACTGCAACTGGTCGATTGGTTATATATTCAGATCTATTTGTAATAATGCTTAACAAAGTATTTGTTGAAAAATCAGAGATATTTTTAATGATCAAATAATTGCTGACAATTCTTTTTTTGATTTCATCTTTCGGGCTTATAACTGTTTTTTGTAATTCATTGAGCTGTTCTTCAGACAACATGTTAGCAATTTTATCATATTCTAAATCAAGAGCTTTTTCATCTTCAACGTGTAGGTTTAAGTTCTCTGCTTGGGTGCTTATAAATGCAATTAATGTTTCATTTGAAACAAAGTCGGTTTGGCTTTTTAAATTATTTATCTCATTAGTAATTTGAGCTGTATTTACTTTTTCAGGACTTGTAGGGTTTTGTCGACTTATATCAATTTGAGCTTCTATAGATTGAGTTTCTTGACTCAAAGAAAAATCGGAATTTTTTTGCCTAGTAGCTAAAAAAATTCCGATCGCTAATATTAATCCAATAAGACTAATAATTTTTAAGCGCATATCTATTCAAAAAATAAATAAGATTTACGAGGAACTAAATCAACAATTTGTAAATTACTTGTTGAAGGAACTAATGCAGAAGTTAAACCTTTAATTTGATATAAACGATTGTCTAGACCTAAACCAAAAACTAGCTTATTAACTGTGTAAATTCTTGAATACGTATTATCGAATTTAAGTTTAGAAACTGCTATTCCTGCTTTTTTAGTAGTTTCGTTGCAAGATAACTGAAGAATTTGACCAGATTTCAATAATAAGAAATCATTTTTTTGAGTGATATCTGATTTATCAAAAGGATAAATCATTGTTGCTGCTTCTTGACCAGCAGATAATTTTATAATCTCTCGTCCATCAAGTTTTGAAGTATCACAAATAAATTCAACTTCTGTTTTTTTAATGATAGATAAAACTTTACCGTAATTAATATCAACCCACGACGCTTTATCTGAAGCTGATAGCTTATTATAAGTGTCTAATGTGGCAGATTTAGACTCGATTTGTTCTAATCTGATATTAGAAAAAATCAAAGATTTTTGAGTTTTATCAGCTGGTAAAATAGCTGTAAAATCATCTTTATTAATTAACTTCCCTTCTGGAAGTTGAATGTTTAATTGTTGAATAGCCATTGTTGCTAAATCTAATTTTAAAACTGTATTTTTAGCTGTCTTAAGTAATAAAAACTGATTTATATCAACTTTGACAGGTTCTTGAAAAGCGTCAGTAACGCCAATTGCTGTTCCTGCTAAAAACATTCTAAGTGAAGGATTCAATCCTTTAGCATACTTAGAAATTTGTGAAAGTGATTCAACACTGACGGCGTAAGAACCAAGATCATTTATATTTTGATCGCAAGCTCCTTCAATATTTGCTCGTGGACCACGAGTACAAGTAATATGTGAAAATCCATCTTTGTGACGAGCTTCATGAAGCATAGTTTCAACACGCTCATATGGTAAAATTGAAGCATCAAATAAAGCAGGGCAAATAAACATAGTCGGAGATGAAAAAGGTCCACCTTGAACATATGCTAAAATGTTTTCACTTTTAGCACAGTTAGAAACATTTTTTAATTCGATTTGTTTAATTCGTTTCGTAAAATAGGTGTACCAATTATTAAAAATAGCTCCGAAGCGATTTCTAAAAAGTTCATCTTTACTAACAGGCATTGAAGTTTCAAATTGAACTGTTTTTAGTTTATTTAATGCAGACAACGTTAAAAACACAGGTGAATTATCATCACACAATTGTGCTTTTGCATTCGGAGCAAATTGTTTGAAATCAACAGCAATCGCTGCGATTTGTTGTTGTGTAAGACATTCCTTGGCTGGTGCCGGATTGGCATTCGTCTGAGCGTAAGAGGTAGAATACATCATTAACCCCGTTACAACCGTTAAGACCACTTTAAGAACTTGCTTGGTTAAAATCTGTGACATCACTGTCCCCCTTTGCTGCGGGGACAGTAGTACCACTCTGGAACCACCTTTTGTAGAACTTTTAGCGTATTGAGTAAAATTTACACTGTTTTAAATTCGGGACTCTAGGGGGGGGTTATTTTTTAATTCCATTGCCAGAATTTCTGCTAGGTTTTGCTTTAATAGATTCTTCTTGACGAAGAAGTTTGCAAATTTGTGAGGTATTCTTTGAATCAATACAATTACAACTGTCATGTGCAGCTGAAGCAGCTGTGCTTGCAGAAGTTAAGTTTCCTCGAGCACTTGATGTTATCGTTTCTGCTAAGCCGCTATTAATGCCATCTCCACCAATTCCTAAACTATCAGCCAACTTGATGGCTGTCGCCTCATTAAGTCTTTTTTGTAAGTCTTCAATCGCACTTTTAGATGTTGCAATGGCTTCGGCAGTATTTTTTTGAAGATTCTGAAGTTTTTCATTAAAATTATTCATTTGTTCAGTTGCACTTTTTTCTTCGTCAGATTTTTCAGTGTTTGATTCTTTTTCAATCGAATCAAAATTTTGCTTACTTAATTCTAAAGATTTATTGGCATCATTAATTTGTTCAGCCAATTCTTTAATTTCAGTTTCAGCATTACTTATTTTTTCAGTGTAATCATATTTCGTACGACTAATTGAAGTATTCGCTTGTTCAAAACAAGAGCTTTTTACTAGTTCGATTCGTTTGCGTAATTCACCAGTGCCCTTAGTCCCTTGACCGCTAAATTCTTCGTAACCTTTACAGCTTGTTGCCTCTGCAGCTGGCTTACCACCTGCAGAACTAAGTTGACCATTCGCTGCTTTAACAAAGCACTGTTTAGCTTTATTAATTTCATTTTTACAAGCTATTTTTACTTTATCATCTGTAAATTGCATCATTGTAAATTGATTTTCAAATTTCATTTTTTCAAGTCTTTGCTTAGCTGCAATAATGGCTGAATTTAATTTCCGTATGTTAACCCCACTTGATTGCAATTCTTTATTGTAGTCATTGTACTTTTCGCGTTTGCCAGTTTCAATTTTTTGTATTGTTTTCTTGAGCTCAGCATTTACTTTTTGCTGTTCGACTTTAATTTCTGCTTCTTCTTTTCGAAGATCAGCATTTTTTTCATTAATTTTTTTTGTTTCTTCAAGAATATCCTTTTTAATTTCTTTAATATCGTTTGCTAAATCTTTTTTCTCTTGTTTGATGTCTTGATTTGTATATTTAAAGCAAGCTGCATTGCCAGATTTTCCACCCGGAACTTTTCCAGATGACTGTGCAACGCTTGTCAGTATACCCATGACTTGATCTACAGCTGCAGAGCTACTACCGCCATAATCGGCATCAAGATGTTTTTCGCAATGTTGCATTTGATCTTCGCAAGTTCTTCCAGGAACACCTTTAAAGCTTGCACAGACTTTCACTTTTTCTATATTTTGTTTTTCCCACTCTTTGCGGTCAGGCTCACATGAGGCTTTTCCTGATTTTTTTTCACTTCTTGTTTGAGGACAAGAAATAGTTGTTTCTCTGTATGAAGAAATTGTACATTTACATATTTCAGCTTCGTTTTTATTAATTTCACCGGCGTAATTAACTTCGCACCATTTAATTTGTTCAGGTTCAGTCATTGCAGCCGGGTAAGCTCCTGTTCTAATTTGCCCCCAAACATTACCAGAAAATCCAACAACCAAAAATAAAATAGCAATCAATGATTTCATAAATCTCCCCCGAGTTACAAACAACGTGTCATTCCAATATAATCATATCAAAAAAATCATTTTTTCTGAAAAACAATTCATAAATCATGACGAAATTCTTTTAACTAAAGTGTATCTATTTTAAGATCACTTGAGGATGTTTTTTCGTCTCAATGTAAAACAGGCATAGTTACGCAGGGCTTTTGTCTTGACTCATCTGTGATTTTTCACAAATTGGAACTATTTATGAAGTTTCTTCACTTAGGCTTAGATTAAGTAACGTTTTTGTTTAAAAACGTTACTTAAATGTTGTGCTAGTAATGAAATTATTAAAAAACGTGTAAACTTTGATTGATTTTGTCAGTGGCTAAGCCGCGGTTTTTGATTCAAGTTGCACCTCTAGCTTACTTTCAATATTTTTATTTTTAAAGTCTAGA
>JAYUJM010000037.1:0-8807 GCA_043765175.1 Pseudobdellovibrionaceae bacterium
ATCCGCCTGAAATGAAAGCTAAACAAGAGGAATATAAAGCCAAGCGTGAAAAGCGTCGAGCAAAGCGCGAAGAAAAAAAATAATTAGAAAAATTATAAATTAATTATCTAAAAGCAGGTCATTAGATCTGCTTTTTTAGTTTTAATCATTTATTTAAATCCTAATTAAAATTAGACTTATAGACATCTGATTTATAAACATCTGAATAAAATATTGACAGCATTTAAATACGTTTCATTTTGAAATCAAAAATACTTAAATAATTAGGGCACTTAGCTTGTCTTATTAAGAGAATTCATGAAATCACTGGCACAGGAATTTCATAGTCTATTGTAAAGCCCAGGAGGTTTTATGAAAGCAGCCTTAGTTATTTTAGTTCTTTTGGTTACGAATTTTGTCGCTTCAGTTCACTTAACACGTCACAAAATTGAGGATTCCCAGCGAGCTCCGGCATCAAGCCAGCTTGAAAATAAAACGTGGTCTTTTAAATATAAAGATTTAACTAAGCAGTCTTTTTCGATTAAAAAACAAGCAAAAAACTACGAAGAAGCCTTTAAATCAGCTTCTAAAGAGTGTTTTCAAATCTTAACTGATGGGGTCTATCCAGGCGAAGAAAAAGGTTTAGATATTATTGATATTTGCGCAAACCCAAAATCCTAGTTATGATATTAAATAACTAGAGATCAAAGGAATTTATCAATGAGTTTATTAAAATCAGTCGCTAATTTTTTATTCGGTAAAGATCCAGATATATTTGATGACCAAGGAAAAGTGACTCATCGATTACCAAAGAAAAAATGGGATGACTGGCAAAATAAATACATCAAATCAAACGAATATAACTGGCGTGATCACTCGGGCACAAAAGCCGATGCGAAAGTAAACGAAAATAAATTTCCAAAAAAATAATTAACGTTTAAAAATTGTGAGTTTATTAAAACAAATTGTCCCAGAAATTTATTCCAATTTTTTCAACGAAAAATTACTAAATCTTAACGTCACAGAGAAAAAAGCAAATTGTAGCAATTGTAATCGTTCCCGTGATCGAAGGTTTTCTTATTTGTATCAACCCAATTTAAAATGTTGCACTTTTTATCCTTTGGTTCCTAATTTTGCAATAGGTGGAATTTTACAAAATCAGCTGCCAGGTGCAATTATTCTTAAAGAAAAAATAAAGAATCGTCAGTTTAGTTTGCCATTAGGAGCGTTTCCAACATTAAAATTTCAATATGAATTTATGAATCTTGAATTCACTGATTTCGGGACTCGTGAGGATTTGCTTTGTCCTTACTATAATAAATTAGAAAATAACTGTAACATTTGGCAGTTTCGAGGAGTCGTTTGCACAACTTATTTTTGTGTCAGTGATCGTGGGCCAAGCGGTCAAAATTTTTGGAAAAACATGAGTGATTATTTAAGTTATGTCGAAATGTGTTTAGCTGAAGAATGTCTTGTGCAGCTTGATTTTTCACCGCGAGATTTATCTGACCAACTGACTTTTTTAAATCGCACTGAATGGACAGCAGAAGAAACTGTTCAAAATTTTTTAAATGCCGCTGATTTTAAAAAATATTGGAACGGCTATACTGATTTTCAAGAATTTTATTTAAAGTGTTTCAATCATGTAGCGAGTTTGTCTAAAAAAGAATTTAATGTAGTTATGGGTGATCAGGGGCGGTTGTTGTTGGATCGAGTTTTAGGGTAGGGTAGTTTAAAATTAATAATTACAGTACGGAAAAGAAGAAATCCAGCTTGCGACAGATTCATTATTAAGACCTCCTTGCTTTTCATTTGAATGATTTAGATGTCTAAAATAACCCTTTGTTTTTGGGAATAAGTTTCCTTTAGAAAGATTTTTTAAATCCTCACGTCTTTCTGATGGGGGTTGGCAAAGTCTGCAGCTTTCACACTTTTTATTTTCTGTTTTATCAATTTTATTTGTTACACAGGATCCAAGTTGTGTGTTTTTTACATTTAAACATTTTTTACATTGTGGCGATATTTGAGTCACCAAAATAGCCATGGCACAATGAGTATTTGGTTCAATGTCTTGAATACTTTTCCCAGGGTAGGTTTTTTTAATAAATTTATCAGAACACACATCGGGTCTTAAATTTGTTCTTGAAGTGTTATCTGCTTCAAGTTGAAAAGTTCCTTCACCATTTGGACCAGAATAAGATTTACTACATTCATTTTCCTGAGCAGCTAAAACACCCATCATCCAAATCCAAAAATTTTCTTTAATATTGTCAGTCAATGAGTTGTATCTTGGACAGGCCTGTAAAATGTCATTTGGCGGATTATAGATCATTGTTTGAAACGGAATTGAGTCGCCAGCTTTACTAAGATATGAATTTTTAAATAATTTTTTTATTTTCTGACCCATGATTCCAGGTGAACAATCTTTGTTTATAAAAACTCCCTGGCATTTGCTAGCTTTTGGAGTTATGCAAATTTTGGGCTTTGAATTCGAATCATAGTTCATTTTACAGACTAGGGGATTATTTTGCTTTTTATTCAAATTGCTAAAATAATTTATTGATGAAAATAAATCTGATGAACGAATTTGAGCCAGTAGTATATTTGGAATTAAAATTAAAATTAAAATTATTTTCATTTTTTAACCTTAAAATTGCATTTTTCGAAATTTGATTCGTAATTGAATATTTTATTGGAAAGAAAGTTTATTTTTTTCCAATCGATTTTAGTCTTTACATTTTTACAAACCTTAAATCTTTGATGATCTAAAATATTATTTTCATAAGTTGTAATGTCGACGACTTCACAGTTTGGATACTTAAGCTCAGTGGTTTTAATTTCACCACTATTTACATTAAAAAAGCTAAGCCGCGTTCCTAAGAGATAAGAATTTTCAGGCTCCGATAGTTTGATTATTTGTCCATTTTGACAAGTATTTGATTTTTGATTATCTGAAATCCATTCACTATCAGAAACTAGTATTTCTTCCAGAAAATTTGTCTGTTGTACTGCCAGTAATTTAAATACAAGAAACTGAATCAAAAGAAAAAAAAGTGTGCGAGATCGAATTGGATTCATCACTCATAAGAATAACTGAAATTGCTTAAACTAAATATATTAATTTTGAATTAAAAGTCTAGTCTAGAAAAGCATGTCATAAGTTTATTATGTTTTCGTAAGTATTGTTTTAAATCCACAGGACGCTAAAGTAATTCGTACTGTTAGGTTTGGCTGTTTTAAACAATCAAATATTTAAAAGGAGTTTTATGCTAAAATATTTTATACAGTTATTAATAATTCTAATCAGTACAGATAGTTTTTCTTGTCCAGCACAGATTGCAAAAACGACGGCTTACTATTTACCAGATGCAGAAAAAATTTGTGGTGAGTATGGCACCCAATGTGAAAAATTTATGAGTGAAGTCAGCATGCAAGGATCTGGACGTTTAAATTTAAATGAAATTATACGTCGAACTGGTGAAATTGAAGCTATTGATTCATGCATGACCACCCGTGGATCTGGTTTGAATTGTTTAGTGCCGTATATTTCTGTTGCCGCAGATTCTAGATTGTATGAAAAGGGAGACATTATTCATATGCCTGCAATGAAGGGTCAAAAAGTGCGCCTAGCCAATGGTCAGGCTATAAAGCATCCCGGATATTTTATTGTTCATGATGTGGGTGGGGGCATTGTCGGACCAGGTCGATTTGATTTTTTTACTATTGATGAAAATCTTCATCAAATCAATAACTCATTCGGCTACCGTGCGCGTCCAGAAATGAGAATGTATTCCTTAGAAACTTGTTCTGAGAATAAAAAATTTGAAATCGTAAAACCTGACACAGCTGAATATACTTATGCAGCTAAAGAAATTAAAAAAGTCAGTGGCTTAGTCAATCAATTGCTTTTGACAGAATAAATTTAGAATTTAGTCTATTAGTAATTTTTAGTCTTATATTTTAAACTATATTTTAATTCAGCATCAAATGTCTCATTGTAAAACAATTAGTCATTTTGAAACAATTACATCATATATATTCGATTTAAAGTGATTAATTTTAGCATTTAAATTGCTGAGATGAATAATCCAATCTTAGAGGAGTATTTATGAAAAGTAAAAACAGTATAATTTTGTTATTTCCAATCTTGATGTTTATTACTTCGAATGCATCGGCACAATTAAGTTGTATTGATCTGTTTAAATCACCTTCGACAATCAGATTTAATCAAGTTGAAAAATCAATTTTAAAAAATGCAATAAAAGAATTTAAAGTCAATTCTATCGTTTTTAGAGCGCTTTTAAATAAAATACCTGAACGTCAGCGAAAAAATATTGAACACATTATAAATAGCACTGAATTTTTTGATTATAAAGATACTGCAGGTACATTTTTAGATAATTTCTTGAATTATAAGCGAAATCAATTTGATTTTAGTGCCAAGTACGCTGATGAAGGTTTTTTAAATTTAAACAAAACTCAGGCATTTGATGGTTTTTTAGCCGCTAAGAAGTTACTCATTGAAAATAAGCCAGAACTGAATATCGATTTGCTTAAAAACATTCAAATTTTAGCCATGAGTAATGGTGTCGAAGGAGTTTCAAAAAACCAGCTAGGACAATTAAGAGACATGCATTGGATTGGTGGTGTAGATGAATCTATTGCTTTAACAAAAGCAGAGTTAATAGAAATTGAAAAAAATCCTTATTTATACTTTGAAATGAGTCAACAAATTAGTGATCAGTTAAAATCTAAAGCATGGACTGATATAAAGTTTTGGGGAAAAGATAAAAATACTAAATCTTATGATCGAGGTCATTTATATACTGGAAAAATTAGCTATCCAAATATTTTAAAATCTAAAAAAGATACTATTGATCTTATCAAAATTAGTCATCCAAATTTATATGCCCAAATTAATAAAATTCGATTGAATCAAGCTAATCAAACAGAATCATATGATTACTCTAATCCTTTAATTCTTAATTTAGAACGTCAATTTACAGAGGCTTTGGTTGTTAATCGTATAGCAGAATTTAAAGTCTCAGCAAATCAATTAGGTGAAGTTAAAATAGGGCAGAATGAAAAAGAATATATTCATATGGTAGCAGATCTGCAAAGAGATATTGTTGCGATACATCCCTTAAATAATGGAAACGGGCGTTCGACTCGCTTAATGATGAATTATCTTTTAAATCGCGTTGGATTGCCATCTTCAAGAATAGTGGATCCTTTTAAAGATATTCAGTTCAGCAAAAATGAATGGCGAGATGCCGTTTATAATGGTGTAGTCAGTAGCGCAAAACTAATAGCAGATTTTAAAATTCGACTTCAAAATGGGATGACAATTGAATACTCCCCAGAGCTTATTTTTCCAGGTTTGCCAGAAAAAATTGAAATCATGTTTAAAAAACAAGGTTCTGATAAAGTTTATTTAGGATCTCATAAAGTAGATGTAAATAGTCATCAATTTATTGAGTTTTTAAAAGTGATTTTGAATGCAAATCCAGAGCTGAAACAAGAATTAGTTGTTAATCGTGTTGAATCTATGAATCGTATTGCAGAATTATTTTTACAATTTTATAAGTCAAAAACAATCGAATATGAACATGAAAAAGATGGAAGATCAGTCATCAAGTTAAGTTTTGTTGAATCTGATTTTTCTGATTCATTTGCAGTAGTAAGAGCCCCTTATTCACCTTTATGGAAAAATAAGCTGAATCGTTGGTATGATCAAAATCAATTTATCTGGAGAGGTTTGTCTAGTAAAACGGGAATAAGTGAAACTGAGATATTAAATTATTTTATGAAGCCAAACTCGCATCTTGCATCAAATGCAGTTTTAAATAAACAATCTCAGGGAATAGATCTTAAAAAAGCAATGCTTTCTGATTTTGAGCAATATAATATTGAGTTGTTGAACGGAAAATTAATTGAAATGGCCAATGATCATCATAAAACAGGGCCAAGGTATGGAAGTAGCTATGGCTATTCAACCTCTAAAAGAGAAGTCGTTGGAAAAGCTTTTGCGATGGGGGCGATGGTCATTGCAGACTACGGTAAACAAAATGATCCAGAACTTCAGAAGCAACTTAAAGCACGTATTAATATCGCAAGCTACCGCGCAGCTAAAGATATCGATTTAGGTCGATTAAAACCTTTCGAGTCAGAATTTAGTTATATCTATGGAAGACAAGCTGAAGTTATGGCAATTGGTGGAACAGATCCAGATGCAATAATGCTTGTTCAATCAATCGATTCCTTAGGTGAAATTGAAAAAACATATTATCGAAATATAAACAAGCCAAATGAAATTTTTATAATTAAAGGACGATATGTTCCAGAAATGGGACTTTTGGATCCCAAAACAATAATTTCAAAATTCGTTATAAATTTTGATCAACAAGGTAAGCTGACTTTAAATCAATCTCATACGATTGAAAGCAAACAATTCATTTCAGCCCAAAACAAAGTGACTCCGCAACTAATTAAAGAAGAACAGTCAGTTGTTAATACAGCTGGTCAAACAGCAAAAGATTTATTTTATAAATTTTTAGATTTATTTTAAAAAGCACCCTTTTCAAAAATTCCCTATTTGTACACTGTCAAAATTGATGACAGTGTACAAACTTTTTACGTCAGCATCGAAGTAGTGCCTCATAGCAAATCAATTTAAATCAATGTACGTATTTTAAAAATTAAAATGGTGCCAGCTTTTTGCATTTATAGATCTTATCAGAGGAGTCAAAATGAATAAGCTTATATTTTTAGTTTTGTTATTTGTTGTTCATGCTGCATTTTCTAAAAATGAGACACCGAAAGCAAAGACTCCGCCGACTCTGAAGCAAGTTCAAAAAACTGTTTCTAAATTTATCGAAAAAAATAAAGTGGAAAATAAAACTGCCTATGCAGCAGTTTTATTAGATAAAAAAGAAAAAAAAGTAACTATTTTAGCTACTGAATCAAATGAAAATATTGATCCATTAGAATTACAAAAATTAAGAAGCAAATATAACTTAATGAAAACAGCAAAAGCAACGCATGAACGTTTTGCTGGTGAAACGATGACTTTTTTTGTAGCCGTAGGGGCCGTGACATACTCGCAGATGTGGGCTAATTCTGCAGGTGATCCCTTAGCAATGGAACGACATATTATGGGGCTTAAAGATCCTTTAGCGCACATTTCATTTTATGCCTTCATGCAGGCTAACGGAATTTATTCGCAAGTGCGATCAGTCAGTTCAGGTATTCAATACATGGATGAAATTGGTCAGAAGCAAATGATGCGTGCCATATCCTATCAAGGATTAGCTGTTGGATCATTTGTATCGACCATTGTTAGTGATGTTGGTCAGTCAATAGTTGAATGTTCTTCAAAATGGCTTGAAGGAAAAAATGATAACGAATCCTTAGCTTCATGTGATCAAGCTTGGAAAAGCTGGACAAAAAAGGGAAAATATTTAAAATATTTTCCACAAATAATAAATTTAATAACATCACAAGCTGTCACTCAAATTCTTGAAAAAGGTGCAGTCAATGCTATTCAAAAGGCAGGACAATCTGCTGCATTTAAATCTGCTGGTGCCGCTATCATGAATTATGCTTTAAAAATTAAATACGTTGATGCACTTGTTACTTTTACTCCAGGGGCAGGCTGGTCAGCAAGAGGTATGAAATTAGTTGGAATACTTGCTTCAGTTGCTCAGATTGCAGCATTTACTGAAGTGGACCACATAGTAAACCATTTTCTAACTCGTCCGTTAAATAATATCATCTTACCATTTTCTAATGCCCTTAATTACGATTCAATAAATGAACAGTGGTATAAGGCAGATCTTGCAGGATGGAATAATGGTAGAAATGATCAGATCACTGAGGATTTTGAAAAAAGTATCATTCAATATTCTGAAAATATGATGAATTGGCGCGTGCATTTAACATCAGAACATGAACAAAATTATCTTGGTTGGATCGAAATGACTAAGAAAATTTTAAATCAGGCAGATTATGCAAATAAATTTTATAGTAAATTTGCTGAATCATTATCTTTTCAACAAGAAGTAAAAAATAATATTAAAAAAGGCTTAGCTTTTCCTGATGATATTAATAAAATTAATAATTATCCACAGCGAACGCTTCCGTTCTATGGAGTCAAAGGTGACTCTACGGAACTGACTCAAGCCGAAATCAATGATCTATACCTGGATGACCAGTACACAATAAATTTTGAAAAAGAACAAAAACTAACAGTTCAAACAGCAGTTTTCAGATATAACACTCAAACTAATAAAACAGGATTAAGTTCAAGCGAATTACAACAACTAGATGAAATGATTTCGTTGATGAATTCTGGTGTTGATTATAAAATAGGATTAGGCTTAGAAAAATTCAGAAAAATAGCTCACAAAGTTTGGTACGCAAGTCAGCCTAACTATGTTTCGTCAACGAATATGACATCGGCACCTAGGGATTATTTTTCAAGTGCTTTTACGAAAATAATTACTGATATGCGCGGCCAGTTGGGTGATCCGTTCCCTATGCTAACGCCAATGGCTGCTTTTTCACAAGCTGTGGCTTCGAATTCGAATTATTTGACATCAAGAACAAACGCGGATTTCAGTTTGTATTCACTTACCAAAAGATATCAATTCACAAAAGAAGAAGATTTAATGATGTATCAGATTATTTGTGGCAAAAAAGAAGGGGTTGTTGAAAAGCATATGCTAGCAGGAGTTAATATGATAAATCCTGAATTTAAAGCTCCTACTTTATTAAAAAACGGAGCTCAAGTTGAACAATTTTGTTCAGGCTATACAAATTCAAATTCA
>JAYUJM010000038.1:0-8766 GCA_043765175.1 Pseudobdellovibrionaceae bacterium
TTCTAGACTTTAAAAATAAAAATATTGAAAGTAAGCTAGAGGTGCAACTTGAATCAAAAACCGCGGCTTAGCCACTGACAAAATCAATCAAAGTTTACAAGTTATTTAAAATCTTGTCTAGAATTTGTATAATTAGTTATTATAAATTATGCCTAAAGTCACAGTGCCACAATTGAATAAAACATTAGAAGTAAATAAACTCGAATTAATTTACTTAAAAATATTTTTCCAATACAAATACATTTTCAGATCGTACGGGGTTCCAAATTGAATAAATTGATCAATTGGGTAGTTTAAAATTTTAAGACTAGACTCTGAATTAAGGGCTGCCTGCAAAGCTAATGAAATATAATATTCACCAGTTTGATATTTTAAATCCTGATCGATTTGAAGATGTAGACACTTTTTTAAAAATTCTGCAGATTTAAAATAGTATAATCCACATGAGGTCCATTCTTTTTCAATGTTATCTGAAAAAAGTTTTTTTTCCTGGAGTTCTGTGACGAATCCATTTTTGACTAAGTAATGGCAATATGAATTAGGTCCGCTGAATGTAGAATGAAAACCTGTTATTCCCAATACTGCAGCATCTGATTCATTTACTTTACTTAAGAAATCTAAAGTATTCCACTTAAAACTAAAATCACAATACGTGACTATCGTAGGTACTGTAAAATTTAAAACATCATAACAAGCCAAAACGCTATCAAGAGGCCCACGTTCAGAATAATTAACTAAAACAACTTTTCCAATAGCATCTAAATAGTTTAAATATTTTTGCTCTAGATTATTTTGAACAACAAAAAACAACTTCCATTCAGGTGGAAATTGTTTGATTAACAAATCAATCATGTAATGATCATCAATTTTTATAAATGATTTTGGTGGATTAAAGCCTTCATCAATATAACGCTGACTGTTTCCAGCCATAGTAATGATAACTTGCATTAATATTTATCCAACAGAGGATTTTGAATCAAAAGCATCTCTGACTGCTAAGCCAATATTAATTAAAAGCGTCAGCGTAATAATAAGCGCAATTGAAGGATACCAAACCAACCATTCAGCAGTCGTAAAATATTTTTGTGCTTGTTGCAAAAGTTCACCCCAGCTTGGTGTAGGAGCTCGAAGGCCTAAACCTAAATAATCTAAAAATGCTAACGTTGAAATATTAGCTGCTATATCAAAAGGTGAAAAGGTCACAATTGGCGTAATTGCGTTAGGTAAAATATGTTTAAAAATAATTCGACTGTCCGAGGAACCTATTGCTCGAGCTGCTTCAACATATTCACGCTTACGTAATTGCAAAAACTGTCCGCGCATATACATCGCAATTTTTGTCCAATCAAATAACGAAAGAAAAATTACAAGTACTAATAAATTTGGAGTAAAAATTGAAATGATTGTAATTAAAATCAATGTTGTTGGCATTGTTTGAATAATTTCAACTGATCGCATTCCAATTAAATCAACCTTACCACCAAAATAACCAGTGATTGATCCAATAATAACCCCAATAAGATAAGCAAAAAACCAAGCTCCGATAGCAAAAATTAATGAATATCGAAGTCCATACAGTAATCGCGTTAAAACATCACGACCCCGATCATCCGTACCCATAATATTAGTTTTAGATGGCGGAGATGGATAACTTTCAACCGTACTGTTACTTTCGAATGGATCCCACTTAACAAGTGGCCAAACGGCCCAGTCGCCAGAATTAGAATCTAGTTCTAACGATCTGTAGTCCATGACAAAAATATCTTCACGTCCAAATACAGTCGGGTGATAAGTTTTAAATAGTGGTAAATATAGTTCACCTTTATATTTTAAAACATGGGGTTGATTATTAGCCCAAAATTCTGCAGTAAAACTAAAAAACATTAAAGCCAGAATCATCAGCGTAGAAAATACAGCTAATTTATTTCGTTTAAAGCGACGATATCTTTTTAAAGTCAGTTCATTTTTGATAAATCGATTTTCAATCATAATATATTTACCATCACCTATTTAAAATCAATTCGTGGATCAATAGTTACATAAATAATATCGCTTAAAATATTACCTAATAATAACAATAAAGAAGACACAAAAGTTAAACCCATAATCACGTTATAATCTCGTGATAAAATGGATGAATATCCTAGTAAACCAATTCCATCTAAATTAAAAATAGTTTCAATAACAAGCGATCCTGCTAAAAACACACGTAAAAAACCACCAAGTCCTGTAGCCACAGGAATCAATGCATTACGTAGTGCGTGCTTGTAATAAACGATTGAATCACTTAAACCTTTAGATCTGGCTGTGCGAATGTAATCAGATTTGATAACATCAAGCATGGAGTTTCGTACAAGCATCGTAAGCTCAGTAAAACCACCGATCATGTAACATGTTAATGGTAGTACAAAATGGTAAAATCGATCCCAGATTTTTCCACCAAATGTTAATGTGTCATAGGCATCTGATTTAATTCCGCCAATAGGAAACCAATCAAAATAGGACCCCCCGGCGAACCAAACAATTAAAAATATTCCTAACACAATGGGGGGAATCGAATACAAAATATAAAGAAATACACCTGAAATCTGATCGAACTTACTTCCAGCCTTAATCGCTTTTTGAACACCAAGTGGGATACAAACCAAATATGTCAAAAGAAGCGAAGCGATTCCAAACGACAAAGACACAGGAAATTTAGAAACAATAATATCAATCACAGGTTCTTGATAAGAAAAACTTTCACCAAAATCAAGCCGAGCAATATTTTTCAACCAAATCACATAGCGAATATGAATAGGTTTATCAAAACCATATTGTTTTTTTAAACCTTCAAGAACTTCTTCAGACACTTGCGTGCTTTTACCAGAATCCCCACCGCCCATGCGTAATTTTTGAAGTTTCTGTTCAATAGGCCCACCTGGAGCCATATTAATAATAAAAAATGTGACAAGCGTTATGCCGATAAAGGTAGGAATCGCAATAAGAATTCGTCGTAATAAATATATTAACATAATCGTCTCAGCAGATTACTTCGCTGAAGCTGACCACCAAGTAGAATATCCGAAATCATATTTAAAAGTATCTGCAGGTTTTTTTACTTTCATAGAATTTGCATAAAATTCATATTTATTATTAAACATAAACATATACGGAACATCTTCAGCAATTTTTGTATAGGCTTTCTTAAACATAACCGAACGCTTTTTTGAATCTAATTCTTGTCGTGCTTCATCAATTAATTTATCAACTTCAAGGTTCGAATAACTTCCGTAATTTGATCCGCCTTTACCACCTGATGATGAATGCCAAATTTGTTTTGGATCACTTTCAACAGATCCTCCGCCCCACCCCATGGCAAATAGGTCCATCTTGCGATCATCGATGGCTTTAGTAAAACTATTCCATTCAAGAAATTTTAAATTAATTTCAATTCCTGCTTTTTTACAATCTTCTTTATACATCGTATGATATTTTTCAGAATCTTTGCTTGCGTAGATGATACTTACATTAAGTTCAACTTTTTTTCCGTCGATCATTTTGTCTAAAATACCATTTTTATCTGTGTCGGCCCATCCTGCACTTTTTAATAACTCTTGAGCTTTCTTTGGATTAAAATCGACAGGCTTAATATCAGGAGCTTGATTTGATTTAACATAAACTGGACCAGTAGCTAAATCAGCTAAACCTTCTTTAAATTTTTTAGCCATTTCTTCACGATTCATTAAATGATAAAAAGCTTTACGTACATTTACATCTTTAAAAATTTCACTTTTCATATTAAAACCAACAAAACCGTAAGACTTGGGCATGTTATTAGATATTTTATGAGCCACTGCATTTTTATTTAAGTTAGCTTTAGAGGCTTTTAAGTAGCCATCTGTACTATTAAATTTTGCGTAATCAACATCACCTTTTTTTAACTTTTCAACTAAAATGCTATCATCTTTTGTAAATCGAAAATTAATTTGATCAAAATTAGCATAACCCTTGAAATAGGGAACATCTTTTCCATACCATTTATCAAACTTTTTAAGAACTATAAGCTGACCTTTATCATATTTTTCTAATTTGTAAGGACCAGCTCCTACGAATTCTTTTTGTAGTTTAATTGATTTATTAATATCACCATAAACTGATTTAGGAATAATTTTGAAATAAGAACACAATACTTCTAAATTTTTAAAATATTTTTCAGATGCAGTAAATTTAATTGTTTGTTTATCAATGACTTCAATTTTTTTAAAAGTTTCAATGTAAGGTAGCAAATTCAAGGCTTGATGCTTTGGTTCACGAATAGCTTCCAATGAGAATTTAACATCATCAGATGTTATTGATTCACCATTGTGGAAAAAAATATTTTTTCTTAATGTGAATGTAAAAATTAAACCATCTTTTGATATTTCCCATTTCTCTGCTAAAGCTGGTACAGGTTCATAAGTTTCAGGATTAGTAGTGCATAAAGTATCATGACCATAATCAGCTATATTCTGAGCAGGAACATCCCCTGCCATTATTGGATGGAGAGTTTCGGGTTCTATGTCTAAATTAAAATTAAATACTCCGCCCTGAGGTGCAGACTTATTTGGACTCGCGCCAAAAGCAAACAAAGAAAAAACAAGACTCATAAAAAGTATGATGGTTTTCATAAAACTCCTTTGAAACAATTAAGTTGGTGGAATAATATGTTCTCTTGCTAACTGAGGCAATCATATATTATAAAAACCTCATCAAAATTATATATTTACTTTAAAAGCATTAAGGATAATTTTTTATGACCGACTCCCCTAAGCGCACACCAAAATTTGATGCAACTACGACCATATCTGCAGATTATGGAATATTTGGAATTCCTTTTTCTGAAGCTGATTCAAGGCTTGTTTTATTGCCAGTTCCTTGGGAAGTGACTACTTCTTATGGAAAAGGAGCCAGCAATGGGCCACGAATTATACGTCAGGCTTCTGAGCAAATTGATTTATTTGATTTAGAAACAAAAACCGCCTACGAGGCTGGCATTTTTATGCAACCTATCAGCGAAGAAATATTAAAACAAAATGTAAAATTTAAAGCTTTAGCCCAAGAAGTTATCAGTTTAAAAACTGAAATGTCAGATGATCAAGATCAAATAAATAAACTAACCGCCGAAGTTAATGCCGCTTCAAAAAAACTAACAGCATGGGTTTACACTGAAACAAAAAAAATATTAGATTCTGGAAAATTATTTGGTCTTGTCGGCGGCGATCACTCAACTCCGCTTGGGGCTATTCAGGCCATTTGCGAAAAACACAGTCTTAATGGAAAATCAGAAGTAGGAATTTTACATATCGATGCTCACTCAGATACACGTGTTGCTTATCAAGGTTTTGAACAATCGCATGCATCAATTATGAATAATGTAATGACAAGTAGTGGAGCAAAAAAACCAGCGCGTTTAGTACAAGTTGGTATTCGTGATTTTTGTGAAGGTGAATATAATTTTGTGACTTCAAGATCTGATATAAAAACTTTTTTTGATATTCCAGTGAAGCAACGCCAACTAAAAGGTGAAACTTGGGAATCTATTGCTAGTGATATTATTTCATCACTTCCAAAAAAAGTTTATGTTTCATTTGATATAGATGGTTTAGATCCGCGCTATTGTCCATCGACAGGAACACCTGTAATTGGTGGATTATCGATTGATGAAGTTTTTTATTTATTTAATCTTTTAGCCCAAAGTGGTCGTCAAATTGTGGGATTTGATTTAAATGAGGTTTCTACAGGTGAGGCCGACGAATCTGAATGGGATGGAAACGTCGGAGCACGCGTTTTATATAAACTTTGTGGTTGGAGCTTAGTTACTAACAAGTAGTTTTAAAAAACCTGTGGAGCAATATAATTAGCTTGTGGAATTTTTACGAATCCGTCACCTGCTAATTCTGCTTCAGCATCAATATCTTTTCCACAGTAGTCACCAGATTTCAAAGGTTGACCTGAATTAATTTTTTTCCAAAATAACGAAATAGATATATGAAAACGTGGACCTTGAAAATATTTTAATCTGATAGGTACAGCTTGATCTGATCGAACTGATAATGCTTTAGTTCCACACGCCACTCTTGGTTGATGACCTCCATCATTATCAACAAATTTTGAATAAGAATAAGCTGTCGGGTGTTTAGCTGCATCAAAAAATTGATCTTGAGCAATATCTAGAACTGAACCATCATCTGACAAAAGCACCAGCTGATATTGACCAGCTTCTTCAGCCGACCTTGCTTTTAATGAAGAATATAAATCGAGTGCAAAGTGCTCTGTAATTTTATTTCCTTGATCATTTGTTAAAACTTTTCCATCGTAAAAAAAACCTTTATCAAATCCAACCGTGGCAATATTCAAAGCACTTAAAAACATAACGCGACTACTTTTAGTAGCTTCTTTTAAATATCTATCAACTTCATAAGAAAATGATGGCGGGTTTGCAACTGATCCATCTGCCTTATAAGTTAAATTAAAATAATGCAAACTTCCGACTAAACCATTTTTTACACTGCATTTATTAGCGCCATCTTTTGTAGAAAAGGCATCGCATATTACAGCAGAACAAACACCAGAAACTAAAATTTGGTCGGTTGGGCATTTACTACATTCAGTACCAACACATTGTCCTGTTAGATCTTCTGGAGCTTTTAAAGACTGAGAAAATTTATTTTGAGAACAGTTTTGAAAAAATAAAACTGGTGCAAAAGATAATGTAAGTACAAAAGTTAGAATTTTATTACGATTATTGAATGGATTCATCAGTCACCCCCGACTTATGTCTACTTGTCGGAGGTCCTTTAAAAAACTTAATACATTTGTGACCACATAGCGATTCTGTCACAAGTTAATTACATAGCGACTTTGTCAGTCCTGTTGAGTCATTGGGCAAGTATTTTTGTCAAATTATTCAAGGACTTAACATCTGATTGTTCCAATTTAGAGCAATCACAAGGAGTCGTTATGAATGCCCAGAATCAGCTTATAATCGATATGATCGAGAAAATAAATTCTAAAAAAATAAGTTTAGAAACTGCGATTAAGGTACTGAATGTATCAAGACGAACCGTTTTTAGATATATGAAAGGGTTTTCTGAGTTTGGAATTTCTTATTTTAATCATGGCAATAAAAACAGAGCTCCGAAAAACAAAACATCAGCTAAAGATATTTTAAAATCCAAAGAACTTATGATGAATAAATATAAAGAACTTATGATGAATAAATATTTTGATTTTAATGTGACTCATGCTTTAGAGAAATTAAAAGCTGAAGAAAATATACTTATAAATCGCGAAATTTTTAGAAAGATTTGCCACGAAATTAATTTAGTAAAAAAAGAGAAACGTCGTCGTGGAAAAATCCGTAAGCTTCGCTGTAGAACTCCACAGTCAGGCGTCATGCTTCAAATGGATGGCAGTCATCACCACTGGTTTAATGCGCTTGAAACTTGTTTAATTGGAACTATTGATGATGCTGATAATGAAAACAATTACAGTGAATTTTTTGATGGTGAAACAACAGTAGGATGTTTACAAGTTTTAAAAAGGACAATTGAGAAGAAAGGAATTTTTAGTATTTTATATACAGATCGTGCAGGATTATTTGCGGGTCCAAAGCGCGCTGAGTTCTCGCAGGTAAAGCGAGCCTTAGCAGAGCTGGGTATACAAATCATTTATGCTAACTCTGCTCAAGCTAAAGGTCGTATCGAAAGACACTGGGCTACCGTACAAGATAGATTAGCTCCAGAGTTACGGCTTCAAAAAATAAAAACAATTGAGGCTGCAAATCAGTATTTACAGGAGGTGTTTTTACCCAATGATTACAATAAAAAATTTAAAGTAGTCCCGTCTAATTTAGAATCTGGTTGGCAGCCAATACCAGCAGGCATTGATTTAAATGAAATTTTTTGTTTAAAGTATTTACGTGTTGTAAAGTCGGACCATACATTTAGTTTTAATAGTCAGCAATACTTGATAAAATCAGATTTAAAGTACTCGATAGAAAAGCAAAAAATAGAGATCAGGATTTATTTAGACGGCGTTCAGAAAATTTATTTTTCAAATCAAGAATTAGAGGTCAAAGCTTATCAATTGCCTGCAAAAATGAGCGTTGACGATAAATTTATATTACTTCAAGAAGAAAATGACACAATTAAAGTCAGAAAAGACAGTCATGTTTTTTATCAAAGTAAATTCTATTCTGTTGATGCTAGTTTTATCGGAGCACCCGTTGTTGTGAAAGAATATGAAGGTAATTTACTATTTTATTACCGTAAAAAATTAATTGAAACCCATCAAAAAATTAAAAGTAAATTTATGAAAAGTTCAACGAAATCACAGCATTTAAAACCATGGCAAGACACCTTGTTAACAACTTCTGTTTATAGGCTAGCCGCCAAGAAAATAGGTCCACACTGTGATAAATTAATTTTTACAATTTTACAGAAAGGCCAGGGTTTAGTTGATAATAAAACTATCTGGGGGATTATTAGTTTAGCCAAGAGCTATCCGTATAAAGCTTTAGATGAGGCCTGTGAGTTCTCGTTAAACTCAGGAGCTGTCAACTATCAAAGTGTTATGAACTATCTGCAGCTCCGCTGCAGGAAGTCCGTGAATATATGAAGTTATCCACAGAATATTAAAAAGTGAAAATAGCTTAAATGAAATTAAAGTTGCAAATCTATGACGCCGATCAGCTGACAAAGTCGCTATGTAATTAAAGTGCCAAAGTCCCTATGTAATGACAAA
>JAYUJM010000039.1:0-8705 GCA_043765175.1 Pseudobdellovibrionaceae bacterium
AATGCTTTAGAGTTAATTTACAAAGCTCCCTTTTTGGCTATTATTCCTGGAATATTAATTCTACTTGTTGTTGTCAGCTTTAATTTTTTGGGTGATGGCTTACAAGATGCAATTGATCCTAAATCAGTAAAAAGATAAAATGGATGTTAATTTTCTATTCGATCATGAAAAAAATTCAGTTATTAAATTCTAATCGTTTTAAAAATTAACCTACCTGCTTTAAGCTCTGTCCTATTGGCATCTACTTTGGATATGCCATGATTGTTCTAAAAATTTTTTTAGAACTCAGGAGATATGATGAAAAACAAAATTGTTCTTTCGTGCCTATTGGCTTCAATCAGTACCATGGCTGGCCCAATTGAACTTAGTTGTAAGCAAAAAGCAAAGGAAACTGCTGCAGCTATTTATCAAGACTGTATTTCTGAAAACAAACAAGCTGAAGTCGAACGTATTCGTTCAGAATATAAAGAACAACTTGCTGAATTAAAAAACAAATATAATTCACAATTGGAAACTTTAGCACCTAAAGCAAAAGTCAGTAGAGATAAAAATAAAATAAATTCAAATTCACGCTCAAAGCCTTTACCTGAAAAAATGGAACTTCAAATCGAAGAAAAAGTAAAACCTATGGCCCGCAAATCACTTAAAGTTGAAAAAATTGATATTACGGATAATGAGGCATCAGAAATATTTAGAAGTCGCAGTGAAGACACTTTTAAAACAGAAGCAGACATCAAGAGCGAGTTAACAGCAAGTCCTGCTCCGGAAATAGTTGAAATTCCAATTCAGTCAGAGTAAATTAATATTTATTATTACAGGGAGTATATATGGGTGAGTTTAGCCTTTCGCACATGATCATTTTAGCTGTTATTTTGTTAATCTTTTTCGGTCCAAGCAAGTTACCTCAGTTTGGACAGTCACTTGGTAAAGCTATTAAAGGCTTTAAACAAGGCTTGAATGAAATAGATACTGATTCAAAAGATGTTTCTAATCAAATAGGACAAAACGAAAATCAGAATATGAATTCAAACCAACAGACTGATAAAAGTAAAAATACACAAACCTAAAGTGGTTCTAATATTTTAAACTGCATCTTATTAAAATTTGATTCTACTTTTAGACTTTGCAAACGATTGTTTGCAAAGTTATTCAGTAAAAGTTGAGCTTGAACAATCTTTATATCATCAAAATTAGCCTTATAACTAAAATTCTTTTTTTGAAGCGAATCAGCTGCTACAAAATCACTGGTTAAAAAAACTTGATTATTTAAAAGAGTATCAATTTGGTAGTTTAATTTAAATTTTGATAAATTTAAATCGACTTCTTTAAGTTTGCCGCCTGAAATAATATTAAGAATATCAAATATTGAATCACTTTCAAAATTTTCATTTTGTTTGATCTTAATCTGATTCACTTGTAAATCTAATTCAGTATTTCCAAGCTTTTTCCAATCAGATTGTACTTCCCGTGCAAATTTAATTAAGATTCCGCTGTATAATGCTTGCTCAGTATTAACTTGTGAAGTTTTTAAATTTCCACTTAGTTTTAAATCTTTAAAAATTAAATCAATATCTAACTGAGGCTTATCGATCAAATTTAAACCGAAAATTGTGTAAATTTCATCAGAAAAAATTAATTTATGTACAGACAAGTTTAAATCAAGTTCTGACTGCGTTGAAGAAATCAGGCTATTAGTAGCTTGAATTTTTCCTGAAATTGGCTGGTTGCTAATGATAAACTGATTAAGCACTACTTTTTGATTTTTTTTACTGTAATCAATTTGATAGGCAAATTCATCGACAGTTTGGTAAGCTCTTTTCCCACGATTAGAGAAAATAAAACTCATTTTTTCAACTTTACCAGATATTGAGAAATTTTCTGCATCAATAAAGTGTGCAAATCCAGAAAGATATCCAAATCGATTTAAACTATTTTTTACATTTTTAAATCCAGTATTGTTTTTAAATCTTTGCAAATCAAAATGATTAATATATAAATTAAAAGGATCAAATACTAGTGGATTAAAAGATCTTATTTTTATAGGCTCTGCTGTGACACGACTATCAAGTTCTGATATTAATAAATTTGAAAATTCATATTCGTTTTTGTTTGAATCAGTCAGAGAATAAATTCCTTTTCCATGACCCGAAAAATTAAGTCCGCTATAGGATTCTAATTCATATTTGGAAGAATTTAAAAAAGACATCAGAGTTTTTAGAGAAATTTCTTTTAAATGATGATTAAACTGGATTTCATTTTTTTTAAAATCAAAAGAAAAATCAGCATCAAAAGGGCGATCAATAATAAAACCGTTTAAGAAAATCGTTAAATTTGACCTACTAGAAGTCACTTTTGCAGAATAAAATCCCTTTAAGTCAATGTCAGATTTTAATTTGTAAACTGAACTTTCGCTGTCCTTAAATAAACTGAGCTTTGATTTTAACTTGAAATCTACATCTTCATTTTTATACTGAACGATATCAATAACACTGTTTTGTAAATGAATAGGAAATTGATAATTTTTTTTATCAACGATTTTAAATCGATCTATATTAATTTTCATTCTACGCCAATCAGAATTCGAAGGCTTCAAATCAGGATCTAAATTTTCTTTGGAAACTGCATGAGTATTTAAGTTCTTTTGAATTTTTTCAGTATGATTTTCAACCTGAGCCGTTTTTCTGCCTAATTTAACAAAGCAATTTGAAACATCATCAGTCTTTATATCAACTTGAGAAACGCTTAAATTTTCAATCCATCGATTTCTTATATTTGCAAATGAAAGCGGTATACTCATTTTATCAATATAAATTTGGTTTCCTGCACAGCGCGCAAGCCGAGATTCAATAGTAATTTGTTGAACTTGAAGACTCACAAACGGAATACCCCAAGAGGAAAGATTAACTTCAGCCGATTCAAAATTAATACGAAATTTTTGGTCTATTTCTATTTGTTCATTCAAATAAGATTGAATTTTTTGGGTAATAAATTCATTTGAAAGAAAGTGACGTAATACAAAACCAAACAGAAGCGAAATAAATATGCCGATGGCTATAACTCTTAAACCTGGCTGATCAACAACAGCTCTTTTCATGAAAAATTAGACAAATTTAAAACTAATAATTTCGTAATCTTTATCACCTTTTGGACTTTGCACAGTGACAACATCTGAAGTTTTCTTACCGATCAGCGATCGTGCTAATGGAGAAATAATCGATATTTTTTTCTGCTTTACATCAGCCTCATCTACACCAACAATTTGATAAATTTGTTTTATATTTTCATCTAAATCTAAAATTTCAACAGTTGCACCAAAAACGATTCGATCAGACTTAATTTGACTGGGATCAATAACCTCAGCTCCCGCTAACTTACCCTGTATTTCTCCAATGCGGCCTTCAATCATACCCTGACGCTCTTTAGCTGCATCATATTCGGCGTTTTCGCTGATATCACCATGAGCACGAGCTTCTTCAATAGCCTTAATAATATTAGGTCTTTCTTCAAAGAGCATTTTTTTAAGCTCCGCTTCTAGACTTTGTTTTCCTTTTAAAGTGATAGGTAATACATCTTGCGCCATAAAGCCTCCGAAACGTCAACGATTTAAAACTGCAGCCTACAATGTATAACCTTTGTTTTCACTAACTTACAGGGTAGTCGCGCTTTGCGTTAGATATTTCATTAAATCAACTATTTGCGTCTGACATGTTCCGCAACCTGTGCCGGCCTTTGTAGCTAAGCCTACGGAACGTAATGAGCTACAGCCAGTCTTGATACATTGCACGACTGATTCAGTGGGCACTAGCCGACAATGACAGATCTCTTCATGTGTATACGGAAGTTTATATCTTAGATTAACCTTATCAATAAATTCATTCATTAACATTTCTATTGTGGATAGGCTTTTCTTTTCAATGGGCATCCAATCTTTTGGGTTCTCTCCGTATTTATCAAGATAGACTTTCAGTAACTCAATCAAATGATAGCTTCCGAAGCAAGATACTGTTTTGTCTTGAAATTTAATTTCCATTCGATTTAAAACTGTAGAAACAATTTGCATAGATTATATATTCTAACAAATTTTATACACTTCGAAAAGAGATGATGTTACGACTGGACCTTAATATGGAAATCTGCAATTACGCTGTCGTTGTTTTAAGTTACAATCATCCCGATTTGACATCAAGATGCCTGCAGTCCTTATTTAAAATTTCAAATAATCTCAATATTTACTTAATCCACAACGGATCAAATGTTAAAAACAAGGATAGATTAAAATCTGAGTTTCCATTTATACATCATCATGAAATCGAAATAAATATTGGTTACAGTGGCGGAGCTAATGAGGGACTTAAACTAGCTTTTCAAAAATTTGATACGTGTTTATTTTTGACTAACGATACTGAAGTGCTTCAGTTACCTGAACTTATTCCACAAAGGTTTTCGAGCGTAAAATGCCTTCGTCGAAATACTGATCATATCGATTCTGTGATGGGAATGATTGATCTTAAAAAAATTAAGCTTAAACATTTACGCACTTGGAATCTAAATCAAAACAATATTTATATTCCAGGTTCGGCTTTCTGGCTGAACCGCGATTTGTTTAATCAACTTAACGGATTTGATGAATCATTTCATACTTACTGGGAGGATGTTGATTTCTCTCACAGAGCACGACAAAACGGACACGATTTGTTTTATTCAGAACAGACAGTCATTAAACATAAAATAGGGAAAACTTGCCACAAAGATGATTTCTATACTTTTTATCTTTTTCAACGCAATCGTAAACGTTTCGCTCAAAAACATCAACTCACTGATTTTTTATTTTGGTGTCGATTCTACTTTGAAACATTATGGCACTCAAAATGGAGACTCAATAAACTTTTAGGAATTTGGAATGATTAATCACACAAACAATAAATTGAAATCTTCAGCGTTGTATTTATTTTGGATTTATACCCTTTTAGTCATTCTTTGGGGGGCTTGGGTCAGAATTTCACACTCTGGCGATGGCTGTGGGGACCATTGGCCTTTGTGTAATGGTAATCTCATTCCCTCTTTTGAGCAAAAAAAAACATTTATTGAATATTTTCATCGTCTTATGAGCGGAGCATACGGATTATTTACACTGTTTATTTTTTTTAAATTTCGAAAAAGTGAAAATTCTGTAGCCAAAAAAATATCCACTTTTCTTTTTGTTTTTATGATTTTAGAAGCTCTTATTGGAGCCCTTTTAGTGAAACAAAATTTAGTAACAGTCAACGATTCGATTCTTAGACTTTTTGTGATGTGTTTGCATCAACTCAACAGTTTTTTACTCGCGGGGTCATGCTTCCTACTTTATCTTAGCTCTCAACAATCATTTCATTTCAAACCCAATTTTTTATCGATTAGTTTTCTAATTCTTGCGACCACTGGAGCTATGGCATCATTGGCTGCTACTTTATTTCCCACTGTTTCACTTTGGGAAGGAATTCTAAGTGATTTTTCAAATGATTCACATTTATTTGTTCGACTTCGTATATTGCATCCTATTCTTACTATTAGCTTAGTCTGTTTTATCGTTTATAAATTATCGATGGATACGAAAACCCCAGCTTTATCTCAAAAAATGATTTATAAATTCTTATTTGCTTTACTTGTTGGCGTTATCACATTACTGACACTCTCGCCGATTTGGTTGAAAATAATTCATTTATTGATCGCGCATTTACTCTGGAGTGAAATCTTAAAATATCAATTGCTGAGATAACATTAAGCGATATAAATAAATAATTTGTTCATTGATGTCAGTGATCTCCATGAGTTCATATTGCATTTCGAAATCTTTAACTAGATAAGCTGAACAGGCTGCAATAACCTCTTTAACTCCGGACAGACTTTTAAGAAAAAACTTTTTTTGCAAAGGATCAACAATATATTTATCAATCCAATGCGCAAATGTTTTACTTAATAATGAATAAGCATCTTTCGAAGAATCACTCAGTTCAAAATTTTCAATCATTAGCGGAGCTTCTATATAAGTAACTATGCCGCTGTTGATTATAACTGATTCAGATAAATTTACTTTACCTTCGCCTTGAATATATAATAATGAAGTCATTTCACCACTGGTTTTATTCAAGAATGGCTCGCCCAAAGTGGCCTGGCCAAAACCTGCAATGGGACGATAATGAGACTCACCTTGCATATAAAATGCGATAGCCACAGGCACATTCTCAGAAATAGCTTGTTGTAAAAATAATTGATGTTGAGTCGACTGAAGACTGATTGGCCTAATTGTCGACGGAAATAGATTTATTTGAACTGCGGGTAAAACAAAAACTTTCATCTTTATTTAATATATTATAGAATTTAAGTTGATTTAGATAGGAATTATCATGGTTGATTTTCAAAATTCTCACTTTGTATTGCTTTTAGCAGGTATTGCTTTTTTTCTTTACGGAAGCCAAATGGTTTCTCAGTCCTTAGAGAAACTTCTTTCTTCTAAAATTACCTCATTAATGAATAAATTATCTAAATCTCGATTTTTATCAATCGGAGTTGGTATTGGATTAACAACGATTATGCAAAGCTCCGGTGCGGTAACCTCGATGTTGGTCGGGCTTGGAAGTGCAAAGGTTATTCAACTTCCCCAAGTTATGGGTGTCATTATTGGAACAGCAATAGGTTCAACCTTAACAGTTCAATTAATCTCATTTGATTTATCTAGCTTTTCAATGCCACTGTTTATTTTAGGTTTTTCAATTTTCTTTCTCAGCCACAAAAGTGTTATCAAGAATTTAGCCACAGTTCTAATGGGTTTTGCGCTGATCTTTTTTGGCTTAAAAATGATTTCAGTCAGTTCTCATTATTTTGCACAATTAGAATTACTATCTGATTTTTTCTCGATGTTAAAAAATAATTCTTTTTATTCATTTTTGGCTTCAATGCTTTTTTGTGCTTTTGTTCACAGCAGCGCCGTAACTATTGGTTTGGCTATGGGACTTCGTGCTGCGGGCGTGATTTCTGATTTTGATGCTATTGTATGGGTCTACGGAGCAAATGTAGGGACAACTTCAACAGCATTGTTTGCTGCGGCTGGAAGTAATTATATCGGTAAACAAATCGCTTGGGCTCATTTTTTTTACAAAACAGCGAGTGTTATTATTTTTTATCCTTTCACAGACCAAATTGCCAATTTTATGCATCAAATTGAAAATGTGCCTGCCAGATTAATTGCAAATACACACTTATTTTTTAATTTATTATCAGCAGCTGCATTTTATCCATTTATAAATCCCGCAGCAAAAATGATTGAAAAAATGTTTCCGAAATCAGCTCAAGATGAATTCGGAACAGAATATTTAACACTGAATACTTATAAAAATTCTGCATTAGCTATATCTTACGGACAACGTGAAATCATGCGCACTGCCGATATTGTTTTAAGCATGATCAAAGACAGCGTTGTTCTTTTCGAAGATGAAGATCCAGGCTTAGTTCAATCGATCAAAGAACGTGATAATCAAGTTGATTTTTTGTACCGCGAAACAAAAATGTTTTTATTAGATCATGCTAATAATGGATCAACGACAGTCCATCAAAATGTAATGAACATGATTATGTTTATTAGTGATTTAGAGCGCGCAGCTGATTCGATAGATATCAATATTCGCGGTTTAGCATCAAAAAAACACGCTCTTAAACTTGAATTTTCTGCTGAAGGATGGCAGGAAATTAAAAACATGCACGCTCAAGTCGTTAAAGTGGCTTCAATGGGTATTAATGCCTATGACAACAAAGAAATGTGTGAACTGGCTATACAGCTTAAACGTGAATTAGCAAAATTAGAAATTAATTTTCGTGAAAATCATATTTCAAGATTAAACAGAGGACTTCGTGAAACCATCAACACTAGCTCAATACATTTAGATTTGCTGAGTGAGTACAAACGAATCGCAAGTCTTTTATGTAATCATGCTTACGGAACTGCAAAAAATACTGCGTTGAATTCTGCGTTGAATTCTAAAATGAGTACTGAAGAATAAAAAAACTAAAAACAATCATCTCTAATCAGCAAAGCCTTAGCTCCAGATGAATCTAACTTTGAATAATCAGTTTGTAACCACGCAGGATCCTGTATCGTCATTGGACTTGCTCTGGCGATTAATCCAGACTCTTTCCATAGCTTATTCAAAATTACTGCTAATGTAGCAGCTCCATCTGCCATGCGATCGATGGCAAGTTCTAGCTGAACAGCGTCCCCTTTTTTATTGCGACCTAATTCAGTATCATTTTTTAAAACTTGATTTTGAAAAGAAATAGAACGTTTAATCTCAAGTAAAATAATATCCATAAGATTTCCTTTGAATTGCTTTAAAAAAATATCGTTTTTTAAAAGCTGATCCACTCGCTTTTGAACTAAAGTGCGTAAATTCAATTCGTCAACTATAATTTTATTTTCAAAATAAGAATGAATGCCATCATTTCCGGTTAATTGGCCATCATAATTTTCTGATACATGCAGGGGCTGAGACAAATCACCAATATAATGAGTCATTGTCCCTGTGTATTGCAAAGCTGATTTCATATCTTTAGCTTTTAACGACTTCAATGCTAATTGATACAATTGCCTAATACGCCAAGGCGCTGTGCCATTTTTGATGATTATACTTTCACTATATTTACTGACTGCTGTTGAATAATCGTTTGGAAAATTT
>JAYUJM010000040.1:0-42717 GCA_043765175.1 Pseudobdellovibrionaceae bacterium
TAGAAAATACTGTTTCAGTTTTAGGAATCGATCGATAATCTGCATTGCAAAAAATATAAGGACCAAAACGACCAACGCCCACTTTAACTTCTTTTTGTAAATCTGGATGAATACCGATAACTTTTGGTAGTGCACTAATTTCTATGGCTTGCTCAAAGGTGACGTCTTCAGGCTTCATTCCCGGCGGAAGTGAAGATCTTTTAATATTCTCATCATCATTTTCACCTAACTGAACATACGCACCATAACGTCCATTTAAAACATATAATTTTTTACCCGACTTAGGTTCAACTCCGAGTGAATCAGCTCCTTTAATTTTTTGATCTATTAAGGATTCAATTTGAAGTCCTGTCATATCTGCAGGAGCTTCTGAATCAGGAATTGAAGCACTAAAAGATTCACCTTCCCGTTGCGTTTTTACATAGGCACCGTAACGACCCACATGAAATTCATATTTATCTAAACCCTCAAGCTTTATAGCACGCGCTTCTTCTGGATTTATAAGCGACTCTTGATTAGCCACTAAACTTCTTAGCCCGTTATCACCTAAATAAATACTGGTTAAATATTTTTCCCAATTTAATTCCCCATCAGCAATATGATCTAAAGAATTTTCCATCTCAGAGGTAAATCCTAAATCTACATACTGAGTTAAATGTTTGGATAATAATTTTGAAACAACCATTGCTGTGAATGTTGGAATTAAAGCATTTGCGGCTTTTCGCACATAACCACGATCAATAATTGTTCCAATAACACTGGCATAAGTTGAAGGTCTACCGATTCCCTCTTTTTCCATTGTTTGCACAAGAGAAGCTTCAGTAAAGCGCGCAGGTGGCTTTGTTTCATGCGCTGTTGCTTCTAAATCATTAACTTGAATAATGTCATTTATCTTTAATGCTGGTAAACGAACTTCGCGTGATTCTAAATCAGCTTCAGGGTCATCACTCCCCTCGACGTAAGCACGTAAAAATCCAGGAAATTCAATTGTTGTTCCTGTTGAATTAAAAACGATTTCTTTACCCTCTGCAGTTGTATGAATTTTTGCAGAAACTTGTTTTTGTTTTGAATCACTCATTTGCGAAGCCATTGTTCTTTTCCAAATAAGATCATATAATTTAAATTGTGGACCTACTAATCCAGTTTCATCAGGATCCTGAAAGGCAGTTCCTGCAGGGCGTATTGCTTCGTGGGCTTCTTGTGCACCCTTCACTTTTTTGCTCTCATAGGTTCGAGCCACTGGCGGTAAATATTCTTTACCGTATTTTGTTGTGATTGAATCTCTTGCGGCTTTAAGAGCTTCCGTAGATAAAAACGTTGAATCTGTTCTCATGTAAGTAATAAAACCTTGCTCATATAATTTTTGAGCGACTTGCATTGTTTCACGCGAACTTAAACCTAATTTGCGATTTGATTCTTGCTGTAGTGTAGAAGTTATAAATGGAGGATAGGGCTTTCTTGTCACAGGTTTTTCGTCAACTTCTGCAACTTTCCAAGAACTTTTCTTAACCGCAGCTAAAATTTGTTGAGTTTTATTTTCATCTAAAACAATAAGATCTTTTCCAGCAATAAGGGCTCCGGTTAAGCCATCAAAATCTTTTCCTGTGGCAATTCTTTTTTTATCAATGCTAATTAACTTTGATTCAAATTTTTCACTCGATTTTTCAAGTTGGGCTAGTAAGCCGTAGTAATTCGATTTTTTAAATATGATTCTTTCTTTTTCTCTTTCGACAATCAGGCGAACAGCTACGGATTGAACTCGCCCAGCTGATAACCCATAGGCCACTTTTTTCCAAAGCAACGGAGAAATGGTATAACCCACTAAGCGATCAAGAATACGTCGTGTCTCTTGTGCCTTTACTAAATTAAAATCAATTTCACGAGTTTGTGTTAATGATTTTTGAATAGCCTCTTTTGTGATTTCGTGAAAAACCATTCGTTTCATTGGCACTTGTGGCTTCAGAACTTCAGCTAAATGCCAACTGATGCTTTCCCCTTCACGATCTTCATCGGTCGCTAGATAGACTATATCAGCTTCACTTAGTTTATCTTTAAGATTTTTAATAATTTTAATTTTATCCTTAGGAATACAGTATAATGGTTCAAAATTTTTATCGACATTAACACCAAGTTGCGCCCATTTTTCTTTTTTAACTTTCTCAGGAATATCTTTTGATGATTGTGGTAAATCACGAATATGACCCATACATGATTCAACAATGTATTCTTTTCCTAAAAATTTACGTATGGTTTTAGCTTTTGTCGGAGACTCGACGATGACTAAACTTGTGCCGGATGAAACTGTTTTTTTTGCCATAGTCTATATTATATGTAGCCACTACATTAAAAACACAATACAATTTTTAGCAGATGCCAAAAAATAGTTTTGATTTTTTAAAATTAACACCAAGACCAAATATTAAATTTGTTTTGACTGATATCGATGACACGATTACTACTGACGGCCAATTAACTGCTAAAGCCTATGAATCACTTTGTGCTTTAGCAGAAAAAGATTTTCATGTTATTCCCATTACCGGCAGACCCGCAGGTTGGTGTGAAATGATTGCTCGACTTTGGCCAGTTTCTGCAGTTGTTGGTGAAAATGGCGGATTTTATTTTAACTATGATTTGCAAACTAAAAAAATGAACCGTTGGTACAGTCAACCTCAAGAACTTAGAAAAGTGAATCAACAAAAATTAGAACAGCTTCAGTTTGAAATACTTAATCAGGTTCCAAATTGTCAAATTTCTTCAGATCAATTTTGCAGACAAACTGATTTAGCAATTGATTTTACAGAAGACATTCCCCGTTTAAGTGATGAAGAAATTCAAAAGATTATGAATTTATTTACTCTATTTGGTGCCACAAGCAAACTGAGCTCAATCCACGTTAATGGATGGTTCGGTGATCATACAAAATTAACTACGACACAGCAACTTCTGAAAAATGTCTTTCACATCAAAGATGAGGAATTTAAAAATATTTGCGCATTCAGCGGAGATTCACCAAATGATGAACCCATGTTTGAATATTTTAATTATTCTTTTGGAGTTGCAAATCTGCTATATTTTAAAAATGACATTAAACATTGGCCACAATTTTTAACTTCGGAAAAAAGTGGCCTTGGCTTTAGTGAAATGGCAGAAATTTTAATTCAAAGTAAAAATTGTTAGAATGCTTTTTCGATTTTACCTAAATAAATAAGATGATCTTCTCGCTGATCATTCCATTTAAAGTGATGAATTGAACCGTTTGCGAATGTGATTTGATTCCATTCAACACCTTGACCAAAAGCATAGGTTAATGCTCGCATAACCATACCATGACAAAAAAATGCAATATTATTGCTTTCACTATCTTTAACTAATTCAAGCACGGCATCTCGAATTCGCACCATCATTTGTCTTTTTGATTCGCCATTTTTATACTTAAAATCAAGATCATGTTCATCATAAGACCGCCATCGAACCAAGGCTTGATCAGAAAACTTTGCAATTAATTCTTCTGCTGTTAATCCTTCAGCATCACCCAAGTGAGTTTCACGTAATCGTTCATCCTTGGTAATTCCTATTCTATAGTCAGTTAATGAAATTTGTGCCGTTTCAAAAGCGCGAGATAAATCACTTGAAAAAGCTTGTTCAATTTTTAACTGATTCATTGATGGAATAATTTCAGAGGCTTGATCTTTACCAGTCTGATTGAGTGGTATGTCAGTTTGACCTTGGAATCGATTATCTCGATTCCAATCAGTCTCACCATGGCGAATAAAATATATATTTTTATCTTTTAACAAAATAGATATTAATTTTGTGAATTATTTATTAGTTGTTGATTTAGCTTTGATTTTTTTGCGTTTTAAACGCTTAGCTTTAGAACGAGCACTTTTATTTTTAGCATCTTTCTTTTTTCCACCAATTTTAATTGCCATAAATACTCCCTTGTTGATTTAGTATAAAAATTATTTTTTATTACTGTTGTTATTTAATAGTGCTGCGAATGGATTATTTGTAAAACCATTTTTCGGTGTAAGCATTTGCGCATTCGCAGACGAATTTCGAGATCCTGCTGGACTTGGCACAAATTGTTTTTTAGCAGGCGCGCTTTGCTGTGCTAAAATTTTTGAACGATCTGATGGCTTAAATGCTGGAGCTTTATTTTCTTTAATCTCGCGAAAAGATTTTTGCTCAGTTGAATTTTCCATTTTCATTGTTAATGCAATTTGGTTTTTTGCCATATCAACTTTTAATACTTTGATCATGACTTGGTCACCAGGATTAACAACTTTTCTAGGGTCATCAACAAATTTATGCGCTAATTCTGAGATATGCACTAATCCATCTTGGTGAACACCAATATCAACGAAAGCTCCAAAATTAGTAACGTTTGTCACTAAACCAGGACAAATCATTCCCTCTTTTAAATCTTTAACTTCAAAAATATCATCGCGAAATTGAAATACTTTATAGGGATCACGGGGATCACGTCCTGGCTTTTCTAATTCTTTTTGAATATCATCAAAAGTAAATTCACCAACAATTTTAGCCCACTTTGATCGTGATTCTAAAACTTTTTTAGCACCCTCACCTACCATTTGATTCATGGTCATTCCTAGATCCTGAGCCATATCTCGTACTGCCGCGTATCTTTCTGGATGTATCCCTGTTGAATCTAAAAATATTTTCCCATTCATAATTTTCAAAAAACCCGCAGACTGTTCAAAAACTTTTTGTGAAAAACGGGGGACTTTTACCAATTCAGTTCGATCTTGAAATAGACCATTTTTTTTACGATATTCTACAACTGCACCGGCAAGCCCTGGACCAATTCCAGAAACGTACGATAACAACGAACTTGATGCTGTATTCACATCAACGCCCACATTGTTCACGCAACTTTCAACAACAGCTTCAAGGCCTTTTTTAAGTGATGTCTGATTAACATCATGTTGATATTGCCCCACACCAATTGATTTAGGATCAATTTTTACAAGCTCAGCTAAAGGATCTTGTAATCTGCGTGCAATTGAAATCGCACCTCTCACTGTAATATCTAAATCAGGAAATTCAATTCGAGCCACATCACTGGCAGAATAAACAGAAGCTCCAGATTCATTCACCATAATAACAGGAATTTCTTTGCCAATTTCTTTTAAAACTTTTTTCAAAAATATTTCAGTCTCTCGCCCTGCAGTTCCATTTCCGACAGCAATGGCTTCAATCTGAATCTGCTTAGTTACTTCTGATAAAAGTGTTTTTGCTTTTTGCTCAGCACCATCGCCTAAAGTATACATCACAGTATGTGAAATAAAATTTCCACCCTTATCAACTAAAGCAATCTTACAACCAGTGCGAAGCCCTGGATCGACACCTAAAACACATTTTGATCCATAAGGTGACCCTAATAATACTTTTCGCACATTTTCAGTAAATACTTTAATGGCATGTTCATCCGATTTTTCTTTAAGCTTTGCATGAATTTCATTTTTTACTGAAGGGGAAACATACACATTATAAGCTAAGCGCGCAGATTCTTTTAAATAAGTTCCAATGGCCGTATCAGGCGTGCTTGTCGCTAATTTTTCGTACTGCTTCAATAGCATTTCATCATCACCAACTAAATCTACAGTGAGTTCTTCTTCTTCCCATCCGCGCTTCATTGCCATATAACGATGAGAAAATTTTTCCTCTAATAAATTTTTAATTAAATCAGAATAATCTTTAGCGTACATATCATACTTTGAATTTGGCTTAAAACCCTTAGCCGCCTTTGCTGTAACATTTCCTTGGTCGTAGTAATTTTTAACAGCAATTTCACGAAGCGAGGCCTCATTTGAAATGCGCTCAACGATAATATCTTGGGCGCCCTTAAGAGCTTCTTCATACGTTATAATTTTCATATCAGGATTTAAAAATGACTTGGCTTTCATTTCCATCGTCAATGTATCTTTAATTAACCCATGCCCCATATCCCAAATCCAACTTGCCAAAGGATCAAGTCCAGCGTCACGGGCCACTGTAGCTTTAGTTTTTTTCTTTTTCTTGAAAGGTTTATAAATTTCTTCGAGCTCATTTAAATCCCAAGAAATCTGAATACGTTTTTCAATTTCAGGGGTTAAGTTTTTTTGCTCACCGATTTCTTTTAATAAAAAATTTTTACGTTTTACGATTTCATCAAAAGTAGTCGCCGATTCAATCACTGCCCGAATTTGAACCTCATCTAAATTTCCAGTTTTTTCCTTACGGTATCTGGCAATAAAAGGTACAGTGGCACTGTCTGCAGCTAATTCTAAAACTGCAGCAGCTGATTTCAAAGGGACTGAAGACAAAAATCGAGTTAAGTAACTCTGAAGTGTTTGTTCCATGATAACCTCTATATAAAAAATTTTGACATAATTATTTTTTGATTATTAGTTGTGAATATTATTTGTGACGATACATAATTAAACCGTGAGTTGGGTCATACGGAGAAACTCCGACGCTGACTCGATCACCCACAACAATGCGAATATTAAATCTTCTCATTTTGCCGCAAAGCTTTGCTGCAATAACGACTTTGTTAGATTCTATTTGAACTTTATAAAGACCACCCGCAAGGGCGTCTACAACTTTACCATCGAACTGTGCTAAATCATCTTTTGACATTCGACTATCCTAATTGGGCTTGTAGTTACTAATCAACATTTTTATACCATTTTCAAATAAAACTTCTAGTCGATCATTATCATTCGTTAAAATAAATCCCCAACCCAAAACTTTGTGTTGTATGGGTTTTGCTGACTCAAATGTATCAGACATTTTGTAATTATAGGCTTTATCTTTTCCGTGGCGCTTAAAAAGCTCTTGCCATTTAGCCTTTTCATCAGCCAAATTTCCACGCTCAACTTTTATTGCCTTAAACTTGCTTGCTTTTTCAACTTTGTCCGCAGTTTGACCGATTTTAACAGCGGCCATTTCTTCTTTAGCCATTTCAATCAATGTTGAACCCATTGAAGGCTCATTAACTTCAGAAATTTTTGCAGATTTTTTATCAATTTTCTGAGTTTCACTTTTTTTACTGAGCAGGCTGGCCGTTACGACAACTTTCTCAGCCACTTTTGAAACTGATTTAACAGCAGCCTTTGCCAAATTTTTAACCGCAGATTTTGCAGAAGATTTCGATTCTAATGCGCTTGGTTTTACAGATGCATTGACTGCTGCTTTCGCTGCGAGCTTAACTACTGGTTTTGCAACCGGTTTAGTTACTGGTTTTGCAGAAGCTTTAATTGCAGCTTTTGGGGCCGCCTTTAGCGCAGCCTTGCTAGCAGCAGGGGTAGCTTTTTTAGAAACATTTTTCACTGCTGGCGAAGCCATTTTTTTCGCAGCAGGTTTTGCCACAACTTTAGAGTTCTTTTTCGCATCAACTAATTTAGCTTTAGAAACAATTTTATTTTTAGCCATACCAACTACATATATCTACGAGCGTCCAATGGACAAGTAAAATGCATCAGCCTCTGTTGCAAAGCATCAGTTAGCTAATGAATTTTATAAAGCAAGGTTCGTGAATTAAACTTCGAAAGCTCATGAGTAAAATCCCCCCGAAACGAAGTAAAATACGGACTCGCCGACAGGGGGTAAATCTGACAATTTTTCAAAGTCCTAAAGTGCGCTTCATTAATAAACTTTATTTTTTCCCCTTCATCGGTGATTTCAGCGAACTGTTTAAGTTGTTCTTTTGAGATATCGAGCAGGCCTACATTGGCTGCGAAGGAGATTTGGGAGAAGTTGAGATCGAAGGATAGGTCGTTGGTGATTTCAAATAAATCTGGCCTTTCGGATTCAGTCAGATTTAATGGAAATTTGGAAAGTTTTTGAATAACGATATCAGGATTGTTTTTTTGAAAATCTACAAATAAATTAGGATTATTGACAGCAAAAATTACTTTGTTTTTCGAATGTGATGATATATCGAGTCTTTTTTCTAAAATTTCTGATTTTTGAGATTCATTTAAATATCCTTGACCAAAGTCACTTAAAAACTGGTAAGCTTCCTTTGATCTAATCTGTTTAGGCAATTTTTGGTAAAATGTTTTAATTCTATTTGCAATTGCAAACCTTTCAGTAGCGGTAGTCTTCTCAATAGCATTTTTTGAAAAAACAAATAAACTTAACTTAAAAGAATGTGTTTCAAACATATTCCATCCTTTTGAATTCATTAGCATTTCTGTTTTTTCGTTTAAATTTACATTAGTTCCGATAATATCCATATTATCAAGAACCCAGTTTTTTTCTAATTCACTAGAACCAGCATTAGAAATGTCGAATAATTCAAACTTTTTATATAAATTTTTAGAAGTGGTTTCTTTAAGATTGAAATAGTACTTATTACCTATACTTGAATTAATAATTTCTAATGAATAAAATCCACTTGTAATTTTATAATTATTAACAACAGCAGTCTTATAATCAGATGTACTAAAAGCACCGATTGGTACTATTTTATAATCTATTGATGCTAAAGCTGGGATAATATTTGCGACTTTGTTTTGATTATAAAATCGAATAATAAGTTTTCCCTGATCAACTAAATCACGGTTTTCACAATCTGTTTCACTTTCTTCAGAATTACAAATTATACTTGAAAAATTTGAATGCAGTTGTTTTTTTTGATAAATAATTCTCTTAATTGAAAACTCAGCATCATATGCATTTACACGACTATTTTTAAATTCGAACACAAGCTGATTTGGTAAAAAATAATAGCTAGATGCAAGTGATAATTTATATTTATTGTTTTCATCAACTTCAATCAAATTAGAATATAAATTATTACTGAAAAAGGCGTTTGCTAAGCTAGGATTAGATATCGGATCTAAAGGCAAGTTTAAAGTTATTAAATTTACACCTACTTTAATTACTTTATTATATTTTTTATTTTTAGATGATTGAGGCCAAAAATAAAATGCACCCAAAGTAATTAGGCTTAAAATAAGAAAAAAAAATTTCATGGAATTTTTCAAGTTAATATACTATTGCTAGTTTAGCCAAATAAAAGACTCAGCTAATACGGGATTTTTTTCATTATTTTGCTTTATACTTAACATTAATGTATCTGCATCGACCCAACCATCATTATTTTCTTTTTGCCATCCTTCACCCCAAGAGTTGTGAACTTTAAAAAGCTTTTTGCAATCATTGCTTCCTGTCTTGCAAACTATCCTGTATCCACTGATTACGGTCGAGTGCGAAGCTTTACAAGTATTATTAACATATTCCATACATATATTTGTTAGCATGACAGGTTTATCTTTTTCGAGGCCTTCTATAACTTTATTTACAGCTACTTCATTTGACATAGCTGTATCAAACTTTGGAAATGCAGTAATATCGTAATTAAATGAAAACGATCTTTTAGAGCATTTTCTATAAAAAACTGAAAACAGAAAGTTTTCATAGGTTGGCTTTGCTAATGCTTTTTTCAATGTACTTACATCATTTAAAGAACCTAGCGTTAAGTTTATTTTATTAACACATTCTGGACAGTCTGCAATATCTGCTTCAGTCTTGCCTTTAGTTTGTTTATATAAATTTTCGAGATATTTAAAAAATTCTTCTTTTCGTTTCATTGAAAACTCTGTAACGTTATCATTATCAGTAAAACTGTTTACTAGCTGGTTAAAATTAGCGCACTCTTTTTCAGTGAATAGAGCTAAATTAGCTTCTTTAACGTTTCTTAAAATTTGAATATTAGCATACAAACTTGCATTTGTTGAGTTTGGATCTAAATTTAGCGAATATGGCAAATCTGCATTACCAAAAGTTAATCCCATCATTCCAAAAGCAGATATTTTATTTTCGCCCGCTACGTTTTTACAGTTTACAACTTTCAAAGAATCACATAAATTTTTTTGCAACAATGTTCTTAGTGAAAAAGCACGACATGCACCTAAAGCATCTTGCGAATTAATTTCTGGCATATTAGAAACTTGTTTTTCCGCTTTCAAGACTTTATAAAAGTTATTTTTGGTTGCAGAACTTAGGTTTTTATCGCTTTCTGTATATACTACGATAAAAGGATTTTCTACATAAGCTTTAACTGAAATAGCAGCTAGACAAGACAAAAGTATAATTGTAATCAAAGAAACTTTCTTAACCATTTGATAATTGATACCATAGATTTAGACAGCAAGGATATACAATTTTGATTTATACTGGACTTAAATGCCTGACCTTAGTAATTATATTTTCATACTCAAATTTAGCAATTTGCGCTAATACACTTGAAATTATAGATTTTCAAAATAACCGTCAAATCAAACTAAATAATAATAGTATTTTTATCTCTAAAAAAAATAAAGCTTATAATTTTTTAAATAACCAAACTCAAATTTATTTTAATGTTGATAAAAATATGAATCTATTTAAATCTGAAGTTAAAAATTATTATACCAGCTTAGAACAAATTAATAATAACATAAAAAAATCAGTTTTTACAAAAAAAGAAATCCTTTATAGTGATAAAAAAGCATGTTTTGATACTAGTATTTTAAATTCGGAGTTAATTAAAAACAGAGATTATTTTCAAGATCTTACTGATAAAATAGACGCGATAGAAAGTCAAGATGGTGAATATGTATATTTAAAAGACGATAAAAATTGTATTAATAATTCCGGTAGCGCAGCCAAAGCAGAAAAAAAAATAAAAGATTATTTAAAAACCAGTAATAAATTTGTTATTTGTTTTGACAAAAAAATTCTTAATTCTGACGATCCACTTAATGCTATTGATAAAACAAGTGACAGATATATAAACTATCAAATGCTTTTAAATAAATTTTTATTAATAAGATCAAATCTAGCTGACGCAACTGAATATATCAAAAGCCCAGCACTAAAATTTTCTTGCATCAGTAATAATAAAAAAGATAAGTTTGCTTATCTAGACTCATTAACAACACCACCAACTATTTCAATTAGTCCAAAATTAATTAGTACTGATAAAGCATATACTACTAAGCCAGACGCAAATAATGAAAGTGCAGGATGCATATCAACTTACATTCATCATGAATTTATGCACGCATCACAAGTATTAGTAACAAATGGCAATCATAGAGCAGTTAATGAAGCATTTGTAACCGAGATTGAAAATTTGTGTCCTTTCGAAGGAACAGATAAATCACCTGAAACAGAAAAAAAAGAAGTAAATAAATGTCTCTTAAATAATACAAATGCTGATCAAAATAGTATAGTACTTAATGAAAATATGAATCTAATTAAAGAGACAACAAAAAACAAAGAAGAGCAAAAAATCGAAACCGAAGCCCCCAAAGCCCTCAACAACCTAGTCACGCCAGAAGACTTCATTCCAGCAACAGCAAAACAGTACGAAGCTCTTATTAAACCCATCAAACCAGGGACAACCATTGGAAAGACTTATACTGTAAATGTAGATGCTAAACCTGGAACCCCTGAGGGTGATTTCGCCGCAGCAGCGAAAGCTGTTTTTGCGAGTAGTCAAAAAACTGCAGATACTCTTAACAATAAAGCTCTTTTGGCCTACAACAGTGTTGTTCAACCTGCTAATGCAGCCCCTCGTCTTATATCGCAAAATTCTGTTTCTCAAAAAGTTGCAACGGCAGCTCTAAAAATTAATACAGATCAAGAAATTAGCGAAAATCCTTCTCTAAATACAAATAATCAAAGGATTGCTAATCAACAAACTACAACTACATCCACAACTTCACCAACTATTACAACATTTATGGAAACTGCATCAAAAACCTCGAACACTTCATTAAAAAATTCATCTCCAGAAATTAATCAACAAACTACTACGGCATCAAAACTTAATAGCAGCGTACAACCTTCAACACCACCCCAGAATAAAAAACAAAACACTGTTGTCGCTTACAACAACACTCAAACTAACACAAAACGAGAACCTTCTTCATACAGCAATTCAAACAACAGTACTTTCATTTTAAATCGAGCTGAAGTCATTACTGGCACACAATATCAACAAACGAAAAGCAACTATACGCAGAAAAATTTTAGAAATGAGCTTATTAAAAATAAAACAAAAATTATTTTTACGAACAAAAATGGTAAAAAGGTTTATATCGGGCCAAAAAATGCTGAGACTACTTTCAATGACGATGGAACAAAACTGTTTAAGCAAAAAAATAAATAACGAAAGACAAAATGAAAACCAAAATATTGCTAACTCTACAAATTTTTTTTATAGCCATTCACATATTTGCTTCAAATACAAAAAAAACAGAGGCTGAACAAACAAAAAAAGAAATCGTTCTTAAAGACAACGAATACCTTATTGAAACTAACACTAAATCAACTACATTTTTCGTGCGCGATTATAAAGGCCTAGAATTAAGCGAGAACTGCTTCAAAAAAGAAAAACCTAACTGTGACGCTTACACGAAGTCTTTAAAAGGAACGAAAGAAAGCTATTCTAAAAGTATGGCAACCCCTGAGCATAATAACTACGGAGCAATTCACTGTAAGTTAATCGGTGGCCAGGATTTATTGGTTAAAACTAAAAATGGAAATGATTCTGACTTTTGTCTTTTTAAAGATGGCTCATTCGTTTCAAGTTGGGCTTCCTACTATTTAACAAATAGAAAATAAATGTCACAAATAATATGAAATACTTTGCAGACTTCTTAAAAATTACTTTATTTGTTCTGCTCATGTATTTGCCAGTATCTCTATTTCTTTTTAAGCAAGATGTTGATGATATTAATAAAAATCGATTGACTAAAAAGCGCCAAAATATTGAAGAAATTCAACAGCAAACTCAAACATTGATTTCAAATAATCAGCTATCTGAAGCTTGTCAAAAACTGGATACACACTATGCCGCAGGGAAAATTACATCTTTTACATTACTCAATTTAAACCAAACTTGTTTTAAGCCTGCAGGCATGAATTTTTTGCCCCCGATGTCTGTAAATGGATCTGGACAAATGTTTGTGATCAAAAAAATTGATCTGATGTTTTTCAGATACAAAACAAATGAAACAGAATGGGCCCTGTCATTTGATCATTCACACTACATGAACATGTGGACTGTCTTAGGCGAAGAAAAAGACGTTCAAAAAAGTGCTGCAAAAGAATTGCTGAGTGTGATTTATATTATTTTTCTTTTCACCCTGTGTGCTGTTCTGATCCTATCAAAATCAATTCAAAATAAGTATAAACAAAATGGCAAAGATCCTTTCTGGCTTAATATATTAAATAAAGTATTTGGTTTTATTCAGCTTCATGATCTCAAAATAATTAGTCAGGCCACAACGGCTTTGATTGATAAAAATATAGAGCTCACTCAAGACATCGATTTACTTGAAACTTCACTTGAATTTAGTATATTGAATGAAATAAAAAAATATAATCACATAGTACCTTACATATTTCCTGGCACAGTGGCGAAAGTGGATATCAATGGTTTCTCGAAAGTAGTCTCTGCAGGGTACTCCGATGTAGTCTCGGAAATGACCACACATTTAGAAATTTTTGGCTGTGAGTTGTTATTGCGTTATGATGGACTTTTCGAAAAAACAATTGGTGATGAAATTGTTGTCGTCTTTAAAGGGAAAAATTCAGAACTTCGTGCTGTGGCCTTTGCACGAGACCTTATGCATGAATACTCACAAATCATTTTTAATATCGGAAGCGAAACAAGAACCTTTACTTTGAAAAGCGCAGTCTATACTTCAGAAATTACTTTTCATAAACGTCCCTCGGGATATGGCTTTACTGGTGATGGCCTTACTTATACATCTCGTCTGATGGATTCCATTATCCTCAAAGATCGAAACGCTTTAAGTTTAGTTTCAGAACAGGCTAACCAGTTTATTCAACTTATACAGTTACCTGCATCTCCAGTGCAGTTTAATTTTAAAAATATGTCTGAGCAAAGCGGATATCACATCGATACTTTTTTAACGCTTGAGCATAAACTTGAAAATGCAGTTCAAAACCCCGAGTCAATTTTCTTCTTTAAAGCTGATTCGCATATCATTCAGATGCTTCAACTTATTCAATCAAAACCGTCTGAAAATGTTTTGTTGAATCTGCTACAAGCTTTATCTAAAATTCAAACCAGACGAGTTCACAATGAAATTCCTACTCTTTGGCTAAACATATTAAAATCAATTCAAAGCCTAAATTTAACGGCGATTCAACTCAGTCAACTGCTCAGTTTAAGTCTCAATTTAATTCCTAAAGATCAATGGAATGCTGAACTAACTCAAGCTCTGTTAAAGATTCCCCGACAACTCGAAGGAAGAATAAATGCAACTATTATCGATATTCTTATTTTTTGCGATCAAACCGCACTAAATAATATTGATCAAACAACATTTATTATTCCAAACGATCCGTCAGGAAGAACTGAGGCCAATCTTATTGTTCTTAATGCGCTTCAAAATTTAGTGAATGAACACTTTATACAAATTCATTTAATGATTAAATCAAGTCTTGTGAATAGATCAAAATCAGGTATTTATGCTGGATGCCAACTTATTGAATTTTATCAAATCAAAAACCCGGCCTACTTAGAAACACTTTCTGATTATCATACAGTCTATGATTTACTTAAAAAAATTAAATCCTCAGAAAAAATAAAATTTTCTGATCGACTTCAGACTCGTTTAGATTTAATTTAGTTTTGATTTTATTTTTTGATTTAATCTAAATTAATATTAATACCTAATCGAATAGCATTAATTAATACTGATTCAGGCTGATAAACCCTAGACGTTGAATATTTAACTTCGGGTTGCAATAAAAAGTACCCTACACGTAACGTGGCTTGCAGTCCAAGGCTTAATACTAAGTTATTTTCGCCATTTGATTGTGAAGATGCGTTTCCAAAATTTGACTGCACTGTGGCTTTATTTTGTCCGATTCCTAAAATAGGACCAACATCAAAAAAAACTTTATGATCTGAATTGATTTCTTTTGAGTATATAAAATAGCCACCATAAATCTGGTACTCTTGCAGTTTTTGCTTAATCTGCAATGAGCCTAAACCTGTCGTTTGCTGATATTCATCAAATTCAAATCCAATGTAATAGTCTTTAAATATGACGACTCCGATATTATAATTATCGTATCGTCGATTATCTAAGGCTTGATTCGAGTCATTTTCATAGCGGTACTGCAACCCAGGTAAAAAAAGATGAAGATCCGTGGCAAAAGATTTTCCAGCGCAAGATAATATTAAAATAAAAAGAATTTTAAAATAAGCTCTACTCATTAGTACCCTTACAAAGCAAGGGGTCTTTAATTTCTTTAAATTTACCATTTACTTTTTCTGTCGTTTTAATTTTTAATTGACGGATATATTTCAATACAAAGTCACACGTTGCTGGTTTTAATTCTAAACCTGAGTCTGAAGTTTTAGCAAAAAATTTAAATATCGAATCTGCTTGAATCACAGTTTGTTCGCTCATTGATTGAACAGTTACCTCAATTTTTTGCAACAATTTATATACTTTTTGGGCTACAACAAGTTGGGCATCTTTGAGTGAAACATTTGTATCCGTCATAATTAATGTCGTTAATTCTTTTAAAAAACGTGCATGTGGTGTTCCAATCCTATAAATATAAGAAGACAAATATTCAGTTGGATTATTTGAAAGCTGAAGTGCTTCATTGACTCGTCCTTCAATATCTTTTTGTTCGACATAAGATCCGATCAGATCACGATCAAGTTCTAATTTTCTTGATAAACCAAATTGCGGTAATGATGAACTAATATAATCAATATTTTGTGTGTAAATCCAACCCCAAAAATCAGCTAGTCCCTCATTTATTCCACGTATATAAGTCTGGTTATAAAAAAGTAATTTTTTTTGAATATTCTGAGTCGATTCGTCACTTTCCTGATTAATGTTATTCAGCAAAATGTCCTGTTGGGAATTAAAATTTTTCAACAGTATTGAATAAAAAAATGAATGAAAAAATTCATGTGCAATAATTCCACTGTTCATTGAAATTGGAATATTTTTTAAACTGTAAGGAACAAATAACAAAGCATTAACTTGACCATCAAAAAAAGCATTGTTTCGGCTGGCTTCATTGGCTGCATTAACTTGCGTATTAAGGCCGATTTTAAAAGCCTCCGTATTTACTAATTTATCTGAAATTTGCTTGTTAAAATCGACAAGTGATTGAATATGATAATACAACGCAAACATTTGTTGTGTTAAAGGATCTTTTGCAACGTAAGTTCCAGAATTGTCACGAATAAAACTTGCTGTAGGTGCATCACCATAAATTGAATTGCCATTTGATCCTGGAGCGTAATAAAATTGAACATAGCTTCCATTGACATTCAATAATGATGAAACATTTTTTAATGTCACTTGAGAAAAAACTTCTGTTGTTTTATTGTTTTCTGTTTTTGTTTCCGCAATTTGAACTTGCAAATCACCTTTAGCATCTAAAATTGATTTCTGAGGCTGACATGAAAAAATCAACACATTGCACATTAAAATAAATGCATAGCTGAATTTATTTTTCATGGCTTTTCCTGCTTGTTCACATCATATTTTTGAATTTCTTCAGGAGTCATATAGTTTTTCTTTTTAGTCTTTAAATCTTTTTTATTCAATCTTAAATAAATCCAATTTCTGTATTCTATCAAGCCAAAGCTTTGACCCTTATTTAAAGCTCTCAAATCTGTAAATCGTTCATATTCAATATGATACTTTTTATTCGATAAATACCGGATTCCGAAATTCAGAAAAGCTTCATTACTCATTAACTTAAAATCTTCCATGTGTTGAAATTCATGAACCAATATTGCAATAAGTGCTTTATCAGATGGAGCGCATTCATAAAGTTGAGTATTTATATTAAGTGTAAATTGACGTTTATTTTCTTTAACTAAAATATTTTTAAAAACTGATTGTAATTGTAAATAGTAATCAGAACTTTTAAATTCCTTAATTTTGAATGTATTTTCTGAAAGGCTTGGGAAAAATTCTGATTTTACAGATTGTGCTAATTTATAGATTTTTTCTTTAGTCATCTTTTGCGGGCAATAATTATCTTGTGCTTTTGCATTTAATGGCACAGAAACAAATACAGATCCGATACTTAAGTAAGTAAAGACTGTTAAAAGAAAAATTGAAGATCTGTTCATCATAACATCCACTTCTATCTAAAATTATATTTCATGTTAATAATTGCGATATTCAGTCCGTTTTTTGCTCAAATACGCTATTTATAAGCTCACTAAGCTGTCGATATGTTGCATATCAAGACACTTCCTGTCACACAACGAGGGTTTGAGTGTCAAAAAGTTTTACATCAAGATTGAAGAGTGGCGGCTAGACAGAAACCACTAAATAAGGTAGAAAAAAGCATGAATTTATCAGAATTTTTAGTCGATAAACTAAATCCACCACAAACTGAAGCCGTTCAACATCACGAAGGGCCATTACTTATTTTAGCCGGAGCTGGCTCAGGAAAAACGCGTGTTCTTACTCATCGAATGGCCCATATCATTGGCCATGGACATGCAGCTGCCGATGAAATTCTTTGTGTCACTTTCACTAATAAAGCGGCTAAAGAAATGGAACACCGAATTTACAAATTACTTTCAGAAATTCATATCCCCATCATGAGCCATCTTTGGGTTAATACTTTTCATTCTTTTTGCGTACGCATTTTGCGACAACACATTGAAATGCTCGATTATAAGAAACCGTTTACAATTTATGATTCTGGAGATCAACTTGCATTAATAAAGCGTGTCGTTTCAGGATTAAATTTGAATGATAAAATGTATCCTCCGAAAAATTTTCAATCACGCATTAGTCACAGCAAAATGTTAGGACTTGTTCCTGAAAATTTAAAAAACAGTTCAAGAAATTTTATAGATCAAAAAACACTCGATGTTTATTCTGCTTATGAAATCGAAATGAAAAAATCGAATGCCTTAGATTTTGATGATCTCTTATTAAAAACCCATGAACTTTTTCGAATGTATCCAGACTTACTGACTGAATATCAAAAAAAGTTCAAATACATTATGGTTGATGAGTATCAAGATACTAATCACATACAGTATTTGATCGTCAAAATGTTAGCCAGTGGCCATCAAAATTTATGTGTTGTGGGAGACGAAGATCAATCTATTTATTCATGGCGTGGCGCTGATATTACCAATATTTTAAATTTTGAAAAAGATTTCAAATCAGCCACTTTAATTAAATTAGAACAAAATTATCGATCAACAGAAAATATTGTGAAAGCAGCTACAGCAGTAATTAGTAATAACTCTGAAAGAAAAGATAAAACACTTTTTACTGAAAATGAAGCTGGCGAACTTATACAAATCAGAAATGAAAGAAATGAATACGATGAAGCAAAATTTGTTTCAAAAGAGATTCAAAAATTAATTTCGGCTGGAAGTAATAATTTAAATGACTATGCTATATTTTATCGAACAAATGCACAGTCACGAGTTCTAGAAGAACAGCTCAGAACACTAGCTATTCCCTATCGTTTAATTGGTGGAATTCGGTTCTACGAAAGAGCAGAAATTAAAGATTTGATTTCATATTTTAGATTATCTATAAATTTAAATGACAATATTGCCTGCAAAAGAATTATTAATGTGCCCGCACGTGGAATTGGCAAAACCACAGTTGAACAAATAGATCAAAAAGCATTAGAAAAAAACACTACTTTTTTTGAAGCTATTCATTATTGTATTAATGAAAAAACATTTAATGCGGGAACTACTTCGAAGCTTCGTCGATTTGCAGATTTAATATTAGATGCAGTCAGTTTACAAAAAAACTATAAAATTTCTGAATTTTATTCTTTAATTTTAGAAAAGACTGATTATTTAACTTTACTCAAAAAAGAAAACACTCCAGAAGCTGAAAATCGCATCAGCAACTTAGAAGAATTAAGTAATGCTTTAGTTCAATTTGAAAAAGAACGCGGAGAAGAAGCCACTTTATCTAGTTATCTTGAAGAACTTGCATTGGCTTCTGATTTAGATAAACAAGATATGGAAACCAACGCCGTCACGATGATGACCTTGCATATTTCTAAGGGTCTTGAATTTCCTTATGTTTTTATCGTCGGTTGTGAGGAAAATTTATTTCCTTCTTCACGCGGTGACGAAAGTGACGAGTCAGATCTTGAAGAAGAACGCCGACTGGCCTATGTTGGAATGACTCGAGCGCGAAAAAAATTATGGATGACTCACACGTTAATTCGCAGAGTCTGGGGTCAGGAACAAATGAATCCAATGTCCCGCTTTATTCAAGAAATTCCTAAAAACTTAGTTCAACATAGTTCTGGATTAGAACATGTTCCAAGCTCTGCTTTTGCTCATAAATACTCTTCAAAATACAAAGAAGAAGATAACGATAATCAAAGTTTTCCAGATTATGACGACCATGATACTTTTTCACAGTCTTCATCAAAAACTGGAGGCTACAGCAAAGGACAACGCGTTCGTCATCCCACTTTTGGCGTAGGCTCAATCTATTCACTTGAAGGCAGCGATGATCAATTAAAAATTGGAGTTTTGTTTCAAGATCAAACAATTAAAAAATTTATTGCTAAATATGCTCGTTTAGAAAAAGTTTAGTTTTTAGAATTTTTCAACTGATCCCATTCATGTAAATATTTTTCGACATCAATTGGCTTTTGAATTTGAACTTCAGTTGGATTAAAATATTCAGCTTGTACACCATCCCAACCTTCAAATTTTCGACTTCTCATCGATTTCTCAGTTTCAAAAACAGGAGCATATGATGTTTTCCCACCACCGTTTGGAATATCCACTGAAAAATTTGGCATTGCTAGCCCTGATAAATGACCCCACAACTCTTTTTGAATCGCTAATGAATCATCAATAGAAGTACGTAAATAATCAGTCCCTTGCGAAGGGTCGCATTGAAACATATAATAAGGCTTCACTCGTAAAAATAATAATCTTCTAGATAATGCTTGAACAATAGCTGGATGATTATTAACTCCGTTTAATAAAACCATTTGATTAAAAACAGGAACTCCATGATCAACAAATAATTCTAAAGCGTTAGCAGCTTCAAATGTTACTTCACGGGGGTGATTAAAATGTGTCATCATGTAAACTGGTTTATGCTTCCTTAAAATCTGTACTAATTCTGAAGTCACGCGCATTGGTGCTACAATAGGAACTCTTGATCCGATACGAATAATTTCAATGTGATCAATTTGTCTAAGATCTGTTAATACTCGATCTAAAATCGAATCAGACAAAGTTAACGGATCACCACCAGATAATATAATTTCACGAAGACCTGTTTTACTACGAAAATAATTTAAAGCTTGTTGATATTCAATTTCATTTATAAATGCCTGATCTGCTCCTGTAAAATGTTTTCTAGTACAGTATCGACAATAAACACTACAAATATCTGTTACTAAAAATAAAGCTCGATCGGAGTATCGATGCACTACTCGGGGCACAGGGTTATTACTTTTTTTACGTTCACCCAGTGGATCTAATTGAGACTCTGAGAAATCTTTGAGTTCTAATGCGTGGGGCATTAAAATCTTACGTATAGGATCTTGTTCATGATCACCAACAAGACTTGCATAATAAGGAGTAGTTCGAATATTAAATAATTGCCGAGATTGATTAAAAGCACTTTTTTCAGATTCAAAAAGAGTAAAATGTTTTTCAAAATCTTGAATGGATTTTAAAGATTTTCGCAATTGCCATTGCCAACTGTCCCATAAATGGATTTCTAAACCATTTTCAATTTGAAAACTTTGGTATATTTTTGAATTATTAATTTTCTCAAATTGAAATTTCACAGACCACATCATTGCCAGACAACAAAAAAACAGTCAATTCACGATCCTCATCCATCATGAAATTAAAAAGTTCGACACTAGTCTCATGCTAAAACGTTCTAAATTATCAGTTTTTTTCAAATATATCATATACTTAACAATATTGACTCAAGATGATCTATGGTCCATATCCTGCTTTACTGAATGTATAACAATGGAGGTCTTTTTATGAAACACTCTCAACTTGGTCAAATGCTTAGTCAAATTGCTCAAAAACCAACTTCTAAGAAATGGTTTTTAACAGCTGCACTATTTGCAGTATTGACTTTACAAAATGCTTTCCAGTTTTCATCACTAAGCCCTGTTAATAAATCAGGTGAATTTAATATGTCTTCAGAAACTGTTCAAACAAAAACAGAAGCCTCAACTTCTACAGCTGCAGTTTGTACAGATAATAAATGTGTAACAACTGTTTCAAATGAAACACTCTTAAATAAAATAGCTGATCTTGAGGCAATGATTATTCAAATGAAAGCACAGATGACTATTGCACCAACTACTCCAGCTGTAGCAACAATACCAGCCGCGCCAGCAACAACAGTCGTTGCGACACCTGCAGTTGTCTCGGCACAAACAGATTTAGAATTTGAATGTGGAGTCGCTTCTAACGAGGAAACTCGTCAGGAAAAGAGTGAACGTACAATTTGTGAACGAGAATTTACATTTAAAGCTAATGTTCAATTTATAATTGCAGAATGCGATGATAACTTATCATGCATATCAAGAAAATTTAGCAAAGAAGTATCAAGATATAAAAGGAAAAATTCATTGTCTAAAGAAGTAGTTATTGAAGAATTTCAAAATGCGATAGGAAAAGACTTATCACAAGCTATATTTTCAAAAGACGCTGATGAACAAAATGAAGCCTTAAAAGCTATTCAGACATTAATTTCAAAATTACCAGACAACCAACGTGGACTTAAAAAAGGTATCATGGATGCAGTCGAACAAAAAAGCAAAACTGCTTCTGATAAAATTGTTCAAGGGTACCAAGAATTAAATACACTTTCTAAGCAAAATAATACAGAGACTTATTTTAGCAAATTAAACGAATTAAAAACACAAAGTTTTGATTTTCATGCGACTGCACAAGTTTACACAAACAGTATTGTTGCGGGCCTTGAAGTCGCTCAAGACATGAGCCTTGTTGATTATTATCAAAGTAAATATTTACCGAATGTGCAGAAAATGGTTAAAGCGGCAGCTACAGGAATTCCAGTAGGAACTACAACTACAATGTCTGAGCAAACAACAACTCGCCAACAACGTGATGGCAGCACACTTGCTCCACAAACAACTCAAACTACGACAACGACAACACCATCAGATAACAAATTGACTCGCGATAACACCATCATTGAATTCGATACAACAACACCAACGAATTCAAGAGCAAATCGCGACAGCACAATGAGTTTTGGCACACCGACTAGCCAACAAACTGGAACACGAGGCAGTCGTAATCAATAATTTATTTTCTTAAAAAAGGAAATCGTCGAGCAGTACGGATACTTTCTGCTTCGACACCGGTCACCATCCGAAATTCAGACATCTCAACATTGCTTGCAAAACCCATTTTTACGAATGGGTTTTTTTTATTTGCTGAAAAATAACCTGTGTAAAAATCAAAACGACCTTCACCTTTAATTAATTGACCTGAATCACGCACTATAAAATAGCCGTTGTGTTTTTCACCGTTTGGCAATTTGGTATTTTTTAAACGTGGAATATAAATAACATCGCCTAAATTATATATGCTAAGGTCTGCCGCCACAGAGTAAAATGGATCGATACACATCGTAGAAAAAGAATTTGTTCCATCAGAACTTGCTCCGAAGCCATATTTACATCGTCCTGGATCAATTTCTTGAAATCGTCTTCGGCCCTCAGAATCTTTTTGATCGATTGTTACAAGCACTGTTTTTTTTCCATGACTGATTAAACAAGTGCCTTGCATTTCACACGATTTAGCAACGAATTCACAGGTTTTTACAATCACTTGATCAGCAACTGTTTTCATTTCATGAGTACTATTTAAATCGCAATTTTTATGATCAGTATCTTTGTAAATTGGAAGATAATAAATAGTAGGCTTAATGTAAATTGTTGCTGCCTGGACTTGATAAAGTGACTTCACAAGTGGCTTAACGACAGAGTTCTGACTAACACAACCTGCCGTTAAAATTAATATGATATAAAAAAATACTGCTGAAACAAAATGCATTCGCTAACTTTATCAAATGCAAAAGTCAGAGTTAAGACCAAAAGTAAGAATTGAACAATTTACAATACTAGATCAAATAAAATAGATTTAAAAAAATTACTCTTTATTTATGACACGCCCCTGATCAAAGTAAATCATTTTTTTGGCAAACAATTGGGCTTCTTTCATGTCATGAGTAATTAGGAGCGCTGGTGCTTCGATCTCACTAATGACACTTTGTAACAGGTCATAAGCTTCATTTTTATTTTTCTCGTCTAAAGCTGAAAAAGGTTCGTCTAATAAAATTAATCTTGGAAGACTCAGCATAGCTCTGAGTAAAGCCACGCGCTGTTGTTCGCCGCCAGAAAGTCGATGAGCAGACGTTGTCCAGCATTTAGTTAAATTGAGCTTGTTTTTAAAATACTCTTTTTTCTCTTGAGCTTCAGAACCAAAATTATTTCGCGCCTTCATGACCATTTCAATATTTTGCTGAGCTGTTAAATGTGGAAATAATTCATAGTTCTGAAATACAACTCCTAAGCGTCTTTCTGATATATCGAGATCCGATAAAAGAATTTCTTTAAATTTCCAAGACCAATTAGATTGTGGTTTTTCAAGACCAATTAAAGCTTTAAAAAAAGTTGATTTTCCAGATCCAGATGGACCAATGACTGCAGTCACTTCATGATCAGACAAACTTAATTCATCAATACTTAAGCTAAAATCTTGAATTTGCAAATGTAAATTTTTAATAACTGACATGATCACTTTTCCTATAGCTAAAACGTTGAATAATATAAAATGGAGAAAACAAAGCCACAAGCAATAGAAAACTTGCAATAAAAGCTTGATCACTTCGATAAAATGAAATCAATCTTTCTAAGTAAGTACTAAAATAAATATTTTCTACAGAAAGAATTTTAATAAAACCAAATTCAAAATAAGAAATTAAGACAACCATAAAAAATAAATTTTTGATTGGTTTTTTTAACTGAGGCCACAACAGTTTTGTTACAAAATCTAAAAAACGAATATTATAAATTCGTGCGATCTGAATTTGTTGTTGAATGTTATCGAATTGACTTTGCACATACAATTTAATGAGCGACAACCCATATAATACAACAATTCCAAGAGCAATTTTAAAAATTTCTAAAATAAATCTCGAGTTAGATTTAAAAATTAAAAATGCACAAACAGCAACCAATGTAGACGAAGGCATCATGATATTAAATAAAAAATGGTACTTCAAATTATAAAACTGTAAATAAGCAAAACTAAAAATTATTAGTGCTAAAAATAAAGAAACAATAATGACTAAAAGAAGTGAATTCAAAAAAGCATTTCCTAAGTCTGCGGTTAATAGATTATTCAGTGGGAATCTTTTCAAAGCTAAAATAACTTGAAATAAATAGCCGCCGAAATAAAATATAATATAACTGATGAGTATTGAAAATGCTAAGTACGAAGATACTTTTTTATTCAATTCAAGATCAGGTAAATTTAAAGTGAATTTTTTGGTATTTCTTAAAGTCAGTGTTAAATATTGAAATCCAATTAAATAGAAAACCTGGAATAAAGATAACCAAATTAATATCGACCATTTTCCATCAACTAAAACACTTTCGTATGTAAAAAGCTCTAAGTTAAGCTCCTTGCCTCCCCCTGCCATTAGTGGAATAGACAAACTCGCGAAGCATCCTAAATAAATTAACACGGCTGTGCTTAATATTGGTTTTAATAAAAGTGGCATATAAACTAAAAAAAATTTTTGTTTAAAAGTAAAATTATAAATCTGCCAAATTTTTTTATAGGGGAGAACTTCATTCACATAAGAATGATAAATTAATGATAATGTTAATCCGAAGTAAACAACTATAAAAGAAAATACTATCCCCCATCGTCCGTACGGAAAATGTGAAAAATAGGAAAATAATATAAGTAATGAAAACAAACTCGGAAACACTGAAGGTAAAACTGATAGTTTTAAAAATGAATCAATCCACTGACGTGGCCATGCAGTCAAATGTGGCACAATTAACAAAGAGACTAACAAACAAACTAAAGCTGTGATAGACGCTTGAATAAAAGATGCTTTAAAAGCATTGAAATAAGCTTGAAAAGGAAAGTCTAACGAAGGCTGAATAGCAAAAAACAGTAAAATAAACGGCGCTACAAAAAAACTAACTAAACACAGTAAAACAATCTTAGCCTTCATTTTTTCTAATTTCAGACCAAATACTTAACCACTTATTTATTTCTTCTTTAGAATAAAATTTGAAGGCTAAAAGTTGGTAAATTTTTAGTGTATCAAAAGCGGTTGATTCAACAACATTCATGTCCATTGGAAGCATATAGTTTTTATTCATAATTATTTTTTGCGCCTGTGAACTTTGCAAAAAAGCTATAAATTGTTTAGCTAAATCACAATTTTTACATTGTTCTAGTAAGCCCATAAATTCAATTTGCAATGGTAGACCTGCTTCAAAATCTAAAGCCACATAACTACTGTCTTTTTCTTCAACCAAATGATAAACAGGAGATGTGATATACGATAACACTGAATCAATTGATTTATTTTTAAATAATCCGTACGAAACAGTCCAACTAGGTGAAAAGCTATGCGTTTGAGTATTTATTTTTTTTAAAAATTCAATCGCTTCTTCTTCAGAATAACTTTGAACAACCCACATCAAAAATTGCAATCCTGGACTGCTCGTTCGAGGATCCTGAAGTCCGAATTTATTTTTGTAGTCTGATTTTAACAAGTCATCTAGTTTTTTAATTTGAAGTGCGTTTTCTTTTTTTGTTACAAAAGAAATAGCCGACCAATCATAGGGAATAAAAGAATTTTCAAAGCCTGATTTTTTATAATTCGGTTGTTCGAAAAATACATTATTTAATCGACTAATATTAGGATAAATTCGTTGTAAATCAAAAATGTTTTTCCATTCAACTCGATCAGAATATCTCATCAAATCATATTGATCTAAACCTATAACCAGATCCACATCGTTTTCAATTCCTGCTAGATTTATTTTTTGCAAAGATAAACCTGGATCTGACATTTCTAGAAAAGTAACTTTAAAACCTGTTTGAGTTTCAAATATTTTCTTTAATTCTGGCCCAGGTCCCCAATCTGATATGAATGATCCAGAAGCATAGATTTTTATACCGGATTGATCATTTATACTCGAAGAATCAGTTCGGTAAATATAAACCAAAAATAAAACTATAAATAATCCTAAAAGTGCTACAAAAAACTGTTTCACATTTACCACCAAATACCGCGATACCGCTTGTAAAAATAATAATCCAACCCTAAACAACGTCCTGCACCGATCCATGCGAACATAATTTGACAGGCCATAAGAAGTTTAAAAAAAAGTTCCATTTGCGCAGAGCTAAGGAGCATATAATTTAAACTGATAAATACCGCTAACAATGAAAATGGTCGAACTAAATACCCAAATAAAAATGAGAGCGCCACTGCTAATTGTAATCCTACGAATATAAAAACATAAACTGACCAATGTGAAACAACATGATCACTCATAAAAATTCTATACCAGTAAGGTAGTCGATCACTTGTTAAAGCATTAACAATAACCTCACTGACATTGGTATTTTTAATGATATGCATTTTCCAATCAGCCAAAAATTGTTGTAAATAAAAATAACCAACAAAAATTCGCAATAACGAAAGCGGTAATAAATGACCCGCGTACTTAATACTTTCAAAAAATGATTGAATCATAAATTAATCTTATCATAAAAATCTCTGAGGACAACTCTTCAATAAAAAACATTTTTCACAGCTCGGGGAACGTGCTTTACAAATGGCTCGGCCATGCGATATCAGATAATGAGACAACATAATCCAATCTTTTGACTGACAAAGCTGATTGAGTTGTTTTTCAATAAGTATTGGGTTAGTTGTTTTAACCCAACCTAATCGACGTGATAAACGTGTAACATGGGTATCTACCACGACACCACTTGCAATGTTAAAAGCATTTCCTAAAACTACATTTGCTGTTTTACGCCCGACTCCTGGCAGCTCAACAAGCTGATCCATTTGTTGAGGGACTCGTCCTAGAAATTTTTCAACTAATATTTGGCTAGTAGCTTTTAAGTTCTTTGCTTTATTTTTATAAAAACCTGCAGAATGAATAATTTTTTCAATATCTACCAAGCCTGCTTCTGCTAAATCCACAGGTTTTGGATAAATTTTGAATAAAACTTCAGTGACTTTATTCACACGCTCATCAGTACACTGCGCAGAAAGTATTGTAGCAATAAGTAATTCAAATGGATTTTTAAATATTAAGGCACAATGTGCATCAGGATAGTTTTTCTTAAGTTGCGCTAGAGTTTTTTCAAAGGCTACGGCCTTATCTAAAGACTTAAGTCTGGTCACCGAAATCACCAATGGCTTCCACTGGACAACCATCTAGTGCTTCTTTGCATAATGCAATTTCTTCTGCTGTTTCAGGCTGCTTTGAAACAAAGGCATGACCATCTTCTTCGTGCATAGCAAAATTTTTTGGAGCTGTCAAAACGCAGGCATCACAAGCTATGCATGATTGATCAACAAATATTTTTCCATTTATATTTTCTTTCCATTTTTGTTTTAAATCAGCCACGCATACCCCTTAATTATTAACTTCATTGAAATGTAGAAAAATTCTAGTCTTAAGTCAATTTTATATGCTTCTGGATCGGCAAAAGCCAAAAAAATACATATAATGATTATGAGACTAATCCTTATTTTACAAAAAAGGGGCAACTATGGCTGAAGTCAGCTATAAACCACGAACTCCTGAATCAGTGGAGTTTTCAAAAATAAAAGATTTTTTAAATATTCAATTACGACCTAATGAATCCTGGTCGATTAATCAAGAATATCCAACAGCTATTTGTGAAAATAATATTCATAACTTTAGCATTATCAACCATCCAGAAAATGGTCGGATTGTTTCGCATGCTTTAATGAGACCGTTTATTTGCAAAACGCCCTATGCTATTTTTAAAATTGCTGCCATTGGCTCTGTCGTGACAGACCCTGAATATAGAAATCAAGGATTTAGTCGAAAAAATATTTTGCAATGTCTTCAAAAAGCTGAAGAACAAGATTGTGATTTCACAATTCTATGGTCAGATAAACATGAATTTTACCGACAGTTTGGATTTGAATTAGCTGGCTTTGAACATGCCTTTATCCTATCAAAACCACAACCATTGCATCATGCACAATGTAAGGTTTTAAAAAGCACTCGAATAGATCCCAGAGCTTTACTTAAAATTTACAATCAACACACTGTTCATTCAGTTCGGACTGTTGAAGACATACAAGCTTATTTACAAATTCCACAAACCTCAATATTCACATTATGGACTAATGATAATCAACTTTTAGCCTATGCAGTCGAAGGCAAAGGAGCTGATTTGCAAAATTACATTCATGAGTGGGGTGGCTCAGTCACAGCTGTAAGTGATCTTATCAGTCAAATGATGACCACAGAACAAAAAAGTTATACGCTGATTGCGCCCCATCACAGTATAAATCTAATTTCTTCGCTTAAGAAATATTGTGACAGTTATAATGAAGGGTTTTTAGGTCTCATTAAAATTAATCAATTTGAACGCCTTGCTGCGAAAATTAAAAAAATGTTTTTAGCCGAAGGGATTTCAGATTTTATTTGCGAAAAGAAAAATTCAGAAATAATTTATGGTTTGAAGAATGATTTGTACACTTTAAAAAATGAAAATGATTTTGTAAAATTAGTTTTTGGTCCAACAATGATTCGTGATTTAAAATTTATGAATTCAGAAGTCGTAAAAAAGTTAGAAAAAGTTTTTCCACTTCCACTATGGATCTGGGGATGGGATTCAATATAATGAAAAAAGTACTTAACGTTTATTTATTCTTAGGATCATTCTTAATACTATCAGGGTGTTTGAAAAAACAGGATTTAACTGAGACTGATTTTGGTCCGTCAATTAATACAGACTCATTACAAAGTAAAATGAGTGATAGTATCGGTCAGTTTAATTTCGACTTAATAAAGCAAAAAGAAATAAATATTATCACAGCTAGAAGTAGCCTTCAAGATGGTGCATTTAACGATCGATATAAACAACAACTCATAGTTTCACAAATCGAAAAACTACCAACTGAAACTATCTATTCTTTTTTATTTAATCGTTTAGATTTAATTAATACACAAAATTCAGTAAGCACAACTTCCTACCAAATAGCAGTAACAAACCAAGCTAATAATAAAATAACACTAAATGATTTTGCATCAAGCCAATTTGGTGAAAAAGCCGCTGAAACGAAACCAACTCCTTATTTTTTGTTTAGAGCTTATGCTTATTTTGCTTTACAAGCCTGCCGTGAACCAAAAATATCTTGTCATAATTTAAAAACGACTAAACGTCAAAAATTCTTAAAACCTGAACAAACTGATCCAACAATCTGTCCTGATGCCAGTAATTGTTTGATCGATCTCAATCAAATTGAATTTGATATACTCGATGGAAATAATTTAAATGAAAATGGTAAGCCTCAACGAACACATTATACTTTTGTTGTATCACCACAATTGCCGTTTTTATCTAAAGTTGTTAAATATTGTGCTCGTGGTCTTGTTAAAATTCAAGATCGCAAAATTGTTGCTGAAGACTGTTCTGATTTAGATGATTTTTCATATGGACAATAGCATTTAAATTCATTATTTTAATGACATGAAAAATTACATTCTTGTCATTGATTCTGAGTATTCAATTAATGATGCCGAAAAAAATATATTTAAAATTATAAAATTTTTTTTTGATAAAAAAGCCAACATTTATCAGTTTTCAGATCTCAATCAAATTAACAATTTAAACTATAATGATTTTGATGCAGTTATTGTTTTTTCTAAACTAAAACTCAACAACTTAATTGAGAACTTTCATAAATTAAATAAGCCCATCGCAACGATTGGCGAAAGTTGTCTGATTGTAGCATCACTTTTACAAAATCATCGACCCATCGTTGCCGTTCCTACGCTGATCACACAAAAAAGCTCATACGTTCAGTATGAAATTTGTCCAGCTTATGATTTTATTACCGATCGTGATTGCAAACTACTCTCGACTCCAGCTTATTTAGATTCATCTGCAAAAACAGATGATATTGAAAAAGGAATTCAACTTATGTTTAAAGAATTATGGGAAATGTCATAATGAAACGAAAACTAACAATTTTATTTTCTGTAATTATAGTTTTAACTTTTTTAAGCTACCAGTTTGTAAAAAGTCATTTTTCTCCAATTTACAACGGACAAACCCAACTTTCAGTTTTATCAGAAAAAGGAAAAATTTATTACGATGATTTCGGCATACCACATATTGAAGCCAAAAATCGCAGTGATTTATATAAAATGTATGGCTATGCAGTTACCCAAGATCGTTTTTTTCAAATTCAATTTCAAAAAATGATTGCTTCTGGAAGACTTTCAGAATGGTTTGGATCTAAAACTATTGATACAGATAAAACCATTCGCAATATCGGAATTAAACACTACATGTCTAATTGGTATAAAAGAAATCAAGCTCGACTAAACCCTCAATTAGTGGCTGACATGGAGTCTTGGCTTGAAGGTGTTAATGAATGCATTAAAACATGCCCTAAACCTCTCGAACTAGTTTTACTCAATAAAAGCCCTGAGCCTATCGAAGTTGAAGATATCTTAGCCTTCAGTGGTGTTGTTGCATTTTCATTTTCAAAAGCCTATTTTACAGACTCGCTAACAACTCGACTTTTTAAAAATTTATCGACATTAGAATTTGAAGATTTTTTAGGCGAAAAAATAACTGTTGGAGATCTTTTTACAAAGAATATTATTCCAAGCATACAACCAAAAAGTTTATTTGAATTAGATTCGCAAAATATTCTTCCACACTTCGATGGCAGTCAAAGTTGGGTTTTATCGCCTCAAAAAAGTGAATCAGGATTTGCGACTTTAGCAAATGATCCACATATTGCTTTTTCAAATCCAGGTGTTTGGTATGAAGCCCATTTAAAATCAGAAGATTTTGAAATATACGGTTATTTTATTCCTATAATTCCATTTCCTTTAATTGGAAATAATACAGATAAAGCATGGGCCTTAACAATGTCATACACTGACGAAATTGATTTATTACAAGCTTCAGATAAAAGTGTTTTTTCAGAAAGAAAAGAAACTATTTTAGTCAACAAAGAGCTACCAATAGAAGTCACTTATCAAGATACAAAAATTGGACCGGTTATTAATCAACTTTTAAAAAATGAACAAAATGTTATTATGTCTTGGGACTACTACCGAGAAGATAACTTTGTCATTGAATCATTTTATGATTTAGCCTGGGCTAAAACACCTCATGAATTTATTCAAGCCATTAAAAAAGGGCGAGCTCCTGGTTTAAATGTGAGCTGGGCTGATAAAAATGGAAATATTGCATGGCGAATTTTAGGTTATTTTCCAAAACGAAAAGATTTCAACTGGAAAATCAGAAACGCTTCAAGTCTTGATTTTGAAAATTTAGATTCACTCAAAAATTCTGTTAATGATCAAATGATTCCTCAAATCGAAAATCCTAAGTCAGAATATATATTAAGTGCTAACCAAAAACCACCTTTTCCATTTGATGAAAAAGCTATTCATGGATACTGGGAATCTAGTGAAAGATATAATGCTCTGGATGAAGAACTCAGTACATCTGAAAAAATTTCAGTTAAAAAACAAATTGATTTATTCACATTAAATAATTTTTACGGTGCAAAACAAAGACTCGCAAAAATGATAGAAACAATTCAAACTGATTCTGAACTTGTTAAAATGTTGCTTCAATGGGACGGTCAAGCTGATTTAGATAACACAGCTCAAGGATTTTATTTGATGTGGATTGATGAAATTATTAAAATTGCAGTTAAGGATCATTTAAATTCTCTTGAAACTGAACAACTTTGTTCAACTTCATCTTACTGGAAATTCGCAACAAGAATAATAGATAACAAGGATTCAAAATGGTGGAAAAATAACTACAATGGTATTCTACAATTGGCGTTTGCTAGCACTCATAAGAATATGACCACCCAATTCGGTACTTTTAAGAATTGGAACTGGGGCCGACTACATACTGTAACGTATGAACATCCACTAGGAAAAGTGCCAGCATTAAAAAAATTATTTAATTTAGGACCTTATCCAGCTGCGGGCGGCTTTTTAGTGCCCAATGCATTTAGACATAAACTCTGTTCAGGAAATTTTGATGTAACTAGTGGAGCTTCTACTCGAAGACTTGTAGACTTTAAAGATCCTAAAGAAACTTTAGGGGTTTTACCCACTGGCAATTCAGGATCTTTATTTAGTCAGCATTACGATGATCAAGTAAAAATGTTTCTTAAAGGTGAAATGAGAAAACAAACACTTGATTGGGATAAAATTGAATTATTTCCGAATGTTTTAGAATTAAATCCTTAATTTTTAGTAAAACACGAAGGTGTCTCATCTGCTTTTAACTTTTTGCAAAAAAGTCCCAAAGCACCGTCCTGACCTCGAATCGGCACCTTCATGCATTCAGTTGATCTCATCTCTTTAAAACGATATCTTTGATCAGGTCTTATTAAAATAAATTCTTCTATTTCTCCGATTGATCCACCTTGAGGTTCAGCTATTTCCGAATTCAAATAAAAATTTTCTGACTTATTTGAAGAAATCAAGAAAGTTCCAACTTTCCCAGCATTATATCCACTTCCAGGTTTGCATTCGGAAGCCTGAATAGTTGCATCATCGTCTTTAATTGGAATACTTACAATTGAGCCACCACTCGGCCATGGAGGCATATCACTTATAACCCAACCTCCGATTCCTTGGCTGCCGTTTTGACCACTAATACTCACAAATAATTTACCTTCGATTGTATTTGTTTTGATTTCAATAGAGCCTCCATTTTTTCCGTGCTGCAGAAATGGAGCAACTCTGTTTGTTTCTGAAAAATTAAAAATACTCACTTGGCCTAATAAAAAAATTCGATCTGCTTTCAACTTTAATTGAAATTCATTAGTATATATTTTCACATTTTCTGAAATATAAATATCGTCTGCTACAAACTCGGTATTTTCAGTTATATTCAATGTTTCTTCAATACGTATAACCACTGGTAATCGTTTTGCCTCAGGTTCAGCTTGGGGTTCAACTGCAAGAGTTATAACTGGTGCATTTTTTATAGAATCATCTTCAACATCGGATTTTTTGCTCACTTTTAAACAAGAGACTGCACATAAACATAAGACCATTAAAATTTTATTCTTCATTAAAACCTCTTTTCTAAAAAGACTGACTGCAAAGCTGTATTAATCTGTATTTTATCCAATTGATTATAAAATCCGATTTATCAATTCTAAATCCGAAAATTTTAGAGACTGAAGTCTGTGTTTAAAATTTGCATTTAAATTTGCTTTACACATTACTTTTGGAGGACTTAATGAAATCAAATCAACTTTTAAAATTACTTGATATTGCCTATTATGAAAATGCAAAAAATATTTTTCAAAAAGCATTTATATCGATTCAATCTAACTGCTCGTTGTGTGCTAATAACCTTGAAATAGCTGTATCTAGTAATGACATCGGACAAATCCATGAAGAAGCTTTTTGTAAACAGTGCAATCTAAAGTTAAGATCAAAAAGTCATATCGTTCAGTAAATTAAGATAAAAATTTATTCGTCGATTTTTTGACGATAATTAATTTTTCGTCAAATATTTGACATTTGAATTAAAACTGCCAAAAATTCTGCAATCTTGGTATCCATAAGCCGACTGCTTTGTTGAAAACTTTAAAGGATCTTCCATTTGATAAATAGGCCATTTATTTTTTGCTACAGTTCCAACTTCAAGTTCTTGAAAAATTTTTGCTGCGACTTTTTCTCCAAAAATATATGCAGAATCTCCATAGTAAGAAACATTAGAGTATTTAGGTATATCAAAACCATATTTAACAACAGATAAAATAAAAAGTGGAAAGTGTAATTGATCTTGCTGCAATTCAGAACAGTTTGACATGTCATACGTGAAACATGGATTACAATATATATTAGAATCAAAACTTGAATGGCCTTGGATAAACTTAGCTTGATCATTTTTAGCTGTCGCTATCAGTTGATTATACTGTTGTAATGACTGATTTTTTACTATCGGCCCCCAAACTGACTGGTCATGAACTGAATTTGCAGGTGTAATTTTTTCTAAGTAATCATGTATAATTTCAGACCAAAGTTTTTGATATTTATCTAAAACAAAAAATCTTGAACTATTCCAATGAAGCTGACCTTGTCCGATCAGTGCTGACTCAAGAATTTTAGTTGCCGTTAAAAAATTTGGCTCATCTAACATAAGACAACTGTTTTTTGAACCAGATTTAATCTGCAATTTCTTAAAAATTTTTGAACTGATTTGGGAACTGTTTTTAATCAAATGAACTGCAGTATCTAATCGTCCCGTTAAACAAATGGCTTTAACTCCAGGATGACTTACTATTAAATTTTTTATTTGCAAACTATCTTCAACCACGAATTGAATAAGTTCAGATGCTAATCCGGATTTTTCAAGTATGTTTTTCCAATTTTTCATTGTCGATAAGGCACTACTAGAACATTTCACCAAAACAGTATTTCCAGCAAGTAATGCTGGTAGTGCGTGTTGTATAAATAACCTGTTAGATAAATTCCAAGATAAAAAAATAGCTGTTAAGCCTTGAGGAGAATATATTTTTTTTTCAGAGGTATTATCATTTTCTAATTGGTCAGATAACTCTTTTTTGAAAGAATTCAATAATTGTAAACCAACACTGTAATTAGACTCTTCTGTAAAAGATAAACTTAAGCCTTGATCTAAGGCTTCACTATAAATAATCTCTGATTTTAAGAGTTCATAATTAATAATAATGAGGTCCAAATATTTTATTCGCTCTTGAATTGAAACTAATTTCCAGTCATTAAATGATTTACCTAGTTTTTGAATACTAATGACAAGTTCTGGCAAAGTTGTTCTTGAATAGTCATATAGTATCTGTTGAGTGAATGGATTGAGCTTAATTAATTTATTTTGTTCAGATTGAGTCATTGAATTAAGAGTAAAACGGAAATACCAGAATAGGAAATAATTTTTAAGAGGTGAGCCGACTGGATCTGTTTTGGTGTCGTCGGTCCTACCCAGAAATTAATCAAACAATTAATTTCTTAAACTTAACTAGGCGAAGTATTGACGACTATGAAGTCGTCACCTCCGCCTTAGTTATGTCAAATGATTGTACCATAACACCACCTCCTTTCATGCTGCAAAAACAGCACGTTTAGGATAGCAGAGAATTTTTAATATAAAAATATATTTAGTTTTTTTATTAAAATAAAACGTATTTTAACGTATCAACTGGACAAAAGGCTAATTCCCTACCATAGCCAGCATCAGTTTTTGTTTAGTATCAGACATTTCAGCATCTGTAAAACGACGTGCTTTTTTAAAATCCAAATCTGGTATGCTCCAAGCCGGGATTAAATGTAAATGATAATGAGGGACTTCAAATCCTGCAACCATTTGTCCTACTCGAGGACAACCACAAACTTTAATCATCGCTTTTGCAATTTTTTGAGCATTGGAACCTACTCGATTGAAAGCATCAGACGGAACATCAAACCAGTGATTAACTTCAGCTTTTGGAATTACAATAACATGACCCAAATTAACTTGATCCAGCGCTAATATCGAAATCGTGAGTTCATCTTCATGAATAATGTGAGCAGGTAATTCTCTATTTATAATTTTTGTAAACACTGACGACATAAAAATCTTTCAAAGATCATTTTATTTTGCAAGATCGATTTGACCTTGTTTAGAAAATGGAATTGTTATGAATCCAACATCAACAGTTCCTTTTAAATTATAGTCTTGAGTTAATGATTTCTTTAAAAATTTTTGAACCAAGTTACCAATAGAATTAAACTTAATGTTTAAAGGAATGGTGACATTATTAGATCCAAAAGCTGGTATATCAATACCTTGCTCAAATAGACCTTCTGTGACTGGAGCATCCGAAAAATTAAACTGATAACTAATTTTTCCTACTTTTAAAGGAATAGCATTCGGATTAAAAATATTTAATTTTAAATTCAATTGCACATTTTCAGATGTAGCCTGAGGAACTTGAAGATCTAAAATCTTCACTTCAGGATCTTTAAGCAAGTTTTTGGTTAATTCTGCGCACGAACTCAGGAATACAATGCCAAAAAATAAAGACTGAAAAATAAAAATTTTCGAATTCATAAAAACTAATTTCGCTGTTCTGTTGATTTCCAAGCTAAACCTTCTTTTCCAGTCCATTTACCACGAGGTCTATATATACGATTTTTTTCATACTGCTCCATTGCATGAGCGATCCAGCCTGAAATTCTAGACACAGCAAAAATTGGCGTAAATATATCAGTAGGAATTCCCATGGCATGATAAACAGTCGCTGAATAAAAATCGACATTTGGCATTAAACCTTTTTCTTTTTGCATCGTATCGTCAATTAAAATCGACATTTGATAAAGTTCAGGTTTACCGATTTTTTTTGTTAGTTGTTCAGAAAATTTTCTAAGAATTGCAGCGCGAGGATCTCCGTCTTTGTAGACACGGTGACCAATACCCATTACTTTTTCTTTTGCATCTAGAGCATCTTTTACAAATTGTTGAGCTTTTTCAATTGTTCCAATTTGAGCCAACATGACCATTACTTGTTCGTTAGCTCCGCCATGAAGAGGACCTTTAAGAGCACCAATGGCCGAAACTACCGCTGAATGCAAATCAGAAAGTGATGAAGTCGTCACTCGAGTAGCAAAGGCCGAGCAATTTAATTCATGGTCAGCGTGTAAAATTAAACAAGTATCAAATAACTTAACAAGTTCTGCATCAGGCTCAGATCCTTTAAGCATGTACATAAAATTCCAAGCAATAGACTGACCTGTTTTTGGAGCAAGAACTTCACGATTATTTCTAATAGATTCAAAAGCTGTTACTAAGCTACCCATTTTTGCTGTTAATCGAATGGCTTTTCTTTTGTTCGCTTCTGTTGAATTATCAGAAGCATCCACATCCCAATGAGACATCAATGAAACTGCAGATCTTAACCAAGCCATCGGATGTACATTTTGAGTAGGCAATGTTTTCAAAACCTGAATTAACGACGAATCCAATGTCATATTTTTGTTAAGCTCATGTTTAAATGATTCAAGCTCTGCTTTTAACGGCAATCGATTATTCCATAACAAAAAAGTAACTTCTTCGAAAGTTGAATTTTTGGAAAGATCTTCGATGGTATACCCACGATAATTCAAAGTGTTTCCAATTATAAACGAAACGGCCGTCGTGCAAGCAACTACTCCTTCAAGACCCTTATCCAATGCTCCGTCATAAATATTAATATCTGCCATACAAAACCCCTTTTAAAATTAATTAATAATAATTGAAATTACCAAACAGTGTCTCTTTTGTCTACTTTAAGCTAATCGAACCATATTTTCTTTAAGTTCTATAATGATTACAGTTTGATCTTTATGAGGCTGCTCTAATCCAGACTTTAATTGAGCTCGCACTAAAATTTGGTTTCTAATTTGATGAACGGATGCTACGTGATCAGTTTTCAAAATATCGTTAATATCTTGATCACTTAAAATTTCTAATAAGCCCTTTGAAATAAAACAAAGTCGTTGGCTCGGTTTAAGCTCAATTTGTTGAAAACGAGCTTTGATTGGCGCGTTTTCTTTTTTTAAAGAACTTTGCATTCTTTTGAAAGTTAAAATTTGTAGATTTTTCTGATTTGTGTCCTGAAAATAACATCCTATATCCCCAAAACAGCAAAACTTAAATGACATATCTCGTCGATCAAACTGCCCGATCATCAAATGAGACTCATCCTGACCTGATGTAATTTTATTGAGCTCTAAAGTGATGGTTTGAATGGCCTGATCTATGGACTGGCCTGCTCGACCTTCAAGCTCTGAAGAGCTCTGTAAAATGACTGATAAAAGCGCAGCTGACATTGTATAACTTGTTGATGAAGACAATAATAAAGAAAATTTCATTTTATCTGGATGAGAATACAAATCAAAATAATCACCGCCTTGTTTAGTCCCATAGACAAATTTTCTGCTAATTTCAAAGCCTGGAAATTGCGGTAAATCACTTGGAACAATAACCTGTTGAATCTGATTTAATTTTTCAACATCTTGCTCTGATTGATACAGCAATAAATCAAGAGTATGCGAAATCTTTTTAAGCTCATTTTGATATTTTAAAATTTCATTATTTTTAAATTGAACTACTAGTTCTAAATCTTCAATTTTTTTATTTAACAACGCAATTTCACTCATTTATATAGAATAATATAACTATTGATTTCTGCAACGGCGTAAAGACAATACTGAAAAAGGTCTAGTTAATAAAAATAAAGGCTAGACAATCGTTTGCAAAAAGCTTTTCTCTTGAGCTACTACTAATTTTAATTTTTCAGGAAAGCGGGCTTTAAATTCAGCCTCCGAAAATTGAGTGTCTATTTCAACTAGACGTGTGCGAGCTAGTTCAGTTATTTGCCCTTTAAATCGACGATTCAGATTTAACTGACTAAAGCAAATCGCAGTCGAATATCTTAATTGAATTTCAGAGGGATCGAAACTTAAATTTGAATAAAAGTGCCCCCAAACTCCATTAATAAAAAATTGTAAAAGAAAATGAATAACTACACTTAAACAAATAAATTCAAAGCGATAAGCAAACAATGTTCGAGAAAACATTCCAGAGTAATCCATAAACTGATACAAATTGACTGTAAAAAATAAACTGAGACAGAGTGCTATGAATTGTAGACCAGTATAATACAAATATATTTTTCTACATTGGCTTTTCATGCTCATACCTAATTTAAATCGTCTTAAAATTTCTCCGATAAAAACTCCAAAAATAATCGAACACCCAAGAATTGTGTGTATTTCAGATTGAGAAACGAAATACAAAATAATAGCTATTGTTATTAAATAGCTTCTTAAAAAATAGGAACTGATGATTCCGATAACTAATCCAGTAGTCCAAACTGGTGCGTACAAAAAAGAGAGCAATGCTGCAGAACCTTTCAATAATTGAATCTCATATCGAAATGGATTAAAAAACAAAATGAACATCCAAACTATTAATATCCAGTTCGCTAAAGGCGAAAAGCAAAGTCTCATCAATGCTTCTTTTAAAGATAATTTATTGAAATCAAAACTTAAAAGGGCTTCATGTTCGGCATTTTGCGAACCTAATTTATTGATCGTTTGTTTAATTTGCGTAAATATCATATCTAATTATTTTCCCCTCTATTGTTCCTGATTTTATGACTAACCCTAATCCTAAATCATTTGCTTCAATTGGTCTTTTGACAACCACACGTTTGAACTTTTCACTTTTTATAGCTTGAATTAAAATTTGATCCGCATCCAAATCAGCACCAACTAATTTTTTAAAAAATGCCATTTCTTGTTTAGGCAACGCTGATTTTTTTTTGGATGGAAACATTGGATCAAAATAACACAAATCAAAGTTGTTGTTTCTATTTAAAAGAAAATTCTCTGCATGATCATAAATAAATTCCAATTGATTTTTATAACTACCCGTAAAGCACTGATATGCAGCTTCAAGTGCTTTATATATAACAGGATTTCTTTCTATTGAAGTGACTTGAAAACCTAACTGAGCTAAAAAAACTGCATCTACAGCTAAACCTGCAGACAAATCAAGTACTCGATGACCTTTTTTTAGCCCTCCAAGAGCTCGACCGATTATTTCAGATCGCACACCTTTTTTTTTCTTTTTATAAGATGGCTCTTCAAAATTAATTCTGAAACGATTTCCCGTTTGATCACAAATTAAAGGACAAGATTGATCATAATAAATATCTAAGTTGTAATTTTCAAATGCTTGCAAAAATATTTGCCAGCTTTGCATTAAAAACTGATGTTGAGGATCAGATAAATGATGCTGTATCAACTAAACCAATCCAAAAATCTTACGACATGACCAATTTGTTCAATCACTAGCAAAGTTATCATTATCGCAACGATCTTAAAACCATACTCGCGAACCATTTTCAGATCAGATCCTATAGGTGAATGAATAGCAGAAATTTTTATAATGGTTGAAATTGACCAAAAAATTAGAATTAAGCTGGTCATTATACTCCAATATAAACTTGAATAAAAGTAATGAAATACAAACCACAGCAATAAACAACAAATCCACCAGCGTTTTAAAAATATTTTAGCCTTATCAAAACCCAACCGGGTCAGCGTATTTTTTATTCCAGCCTGAGAAGTTTCAAATAAATTTGAGAATTGCACAATATAAACTAAAAACATCGCAGTCATTCCCCACAGAGTTCCAAAAACAATTATCTCAGTATCGATCCCTGCTCCTAAAGAGGTTTGATATCCTGTGCAAAGTGCGGGGCCAAACAAAATAAATAATATAAATTCTGAAAATGAATTAAATTTATAATTATTCTTATTTAAAAAATTCCCTAAAATTAATAATACAAAAGTGACTAGAGCTACTCTTAAGGCTTCCTTTTGTGCCAAAAAAACTGGAGTAGCTATCACTATTGCAATCGTCATTAATCCCCAAGCTATCAGATTAGCTTGCCATGCAGTTATCCAGGCTTTATTTAATGGTTTTGGTTTTCCAAGAAAGACCACTTGATCGTATCCAGAAATATGATCAACAACTTCATTTCGAATGTTTAATCCTGCACAAAGTAAAATAGACGAAATGGCTGACATTAAAAAACTATTCAAATCAAATAAACGACCAAACATTAAATTTTTTGCAAAAACAAAAAACAAAGGTACTAAAAGTAAATAATAGTAATTCCACTTAGTCATTTGTAATATAACTTTTCCAATGAAAGGACGATTCACTTCATGAATATTTTTGATTTCAAAAGTAACTTCTTGATTCTGTATATTTTGCTTTACAGATTGAACAGGTGTAGCAAATTCTAAATCTGAAAATGTTCCCCAAATATATTTGTTAAAATCTTTGTCCGTTTTTTGAATTGTAATATAACGACTCATGATGATTTTCTTCTAAAATAGAGCAAATCAGGTAAACTATTTAATGTTTTATAGAATAAATCGTTCTCGTAGAAACGAGACACTAATTTATTTTTTAATTCTAGTACATAATGATTATAAAGATTTATTTTATCCAAATTGATTTGATCAAACCGATCTACATGTTGAAAAAATATTTCTTTAGATTGATTAGAATCAGTTGAAAAAAGTTGGTAGAACTCATTCATATTTCGAACTTTTATCATTCGATCTATTTCCTGTTTTGACCATTTTTCAGAAATATAAGCTCCAAATGAATTCAAATAACCCGATTTTAAGTCGCCCAGTACAGCCTTGCCTTCATCATTACGAATATCAAAATCCAGTAAATCATCGCTTCGTTGAAAAAGTTGTCCTAATAAAATACCAATCTCATCAAGCAATCGATGCACTTCTAAATCATAAATTTCTTGAGCCACAAAAGGGGCTTTTAAGCACCATTTAAATAAAGAAGCTGTTTTTAAATTATGAATTCTGTCTAGTTGTGAACTTGTAATATAAAAATCACCGACTACAGAATCCTGAAGCCACTCCCCTTCAAGCAAATTTGAAATTGTCTCACTGGTTAATTGAACTAATTTTATGTTGCCATATCCAGATAAATTCACCATCACTCGAGCAAGTAAATAATCTCCTGCTAAAACTGCGTACTCAGGTGAATATTTTGTCCAAGCAGCAGGCTTTCCTCGTCGCAAATGAGATCGATCTATTAAATCATCATGCAATAACGAAGCATTGTGAATAAATTCAATTGTTTGGCAAAGTAAGTCCTGAGTTTCATTTTTTATCCCCAGCGGCTTTGAAACTATTTTTACTAATTTTGATCGAAACCCTTTACCGTCAGCAAATAAATCGTCATACAATGAATTAAGCTTTGGCAAATAAGTTGGAAAATCTTGAGGACTAAATATTTTATGAGCCACTAATATCTCCTCTTTGAATATAGATCTCTATATTCTATTAACTTTTGATTGAGTCAAGGTTCGGTATTGGTCTAATATATGAAAATGTCAAAAAAACCACTTTTTTATGAAAATGGACTTAAATTCGAATGCCAAGGATCAGGGAACTGCTGCACTTCTCATGGTGAATTCGGATTTGTTTTTTTAACGATCGAGGATCGAAGACGTTTTGCTTTGCATCTAAAAATTTCCACTGCTGCCTTCACACGCAAATACTGTGATTTAAAAGATGGCGTTTGGCATTTAAAGGAAGATCCTCAAAATCCTGATTGTCTTTTTTTAAAAAATAAACGCTGTTCTGTTTATGAGGCTAGACCTACACAATGCCGCACATGGCCCTTTTGGCCAGAAGTGATGAATTCAAAATCTTGGAAAAATGAAGTGGCTAGTTTTTGTCCTGGAGTAGGCAAGGGCTCAACATGGAGTAAATCTGCAATTGAAAAAGTGATGGCTGAAGATTTTG
>JAYUJM010000041.1:0-8686 GCA_043765175.1 Pseudobdellovibrionaceae bacterium
GTCTCAGCAACAGTAACAGATTGCTGACCAAGCATAGCATCTGCTACTAATAAAATCTCAGTTGGAGTAATTACATTTTTCAAATCAGAAAGTTCATTCATGAGCTCGGTATCAATTTGAAGTCGTCCTGCTGTATCAACCAATAAAACATCGATCATTTCTTTTTCAGCCCACTTTAATGCTTCTGTTAAAATATTTGCTGGCTTTTGACCTACTTCTGAAGGAAAACATAAAAAATTATTTTGCTTGGCTAAAGTTTGTAGTTGTTCGATGGCTGCGGGACGATAAACATCTACAGGAACAAAACCAACTTTTTTTCCCAATTTTTGACGAATATACAAACCTAATTTAGCTGTTGTTGTTGTTTTGCCAACCCCTTGTAAACCAACCATCATTATGACAGATAGCTTTTCACGAACATTTATATCAACTGCTCCACCGCCTAAAGTAGATACCAGTTCATCGTGAACAATTTTAATAAACATTTGCCCTGGATTAACGTTTTGCAAAACTTCTGTGCCAAGAGCTTTGACTTTGACCTTATCGATAAAAGTTTTAACGACTTTGAAATGCACATCAGCCTCAAGCAGACTCATGCGAATTTCTTTAATCGCCACTTCTATATTTGATTCAGAAATTTTATTCTGGCCCTTTAGTTTCTTAACTGAACTTAATATTTTATCCGAAAGACTTTCAAAAATCATAAATTACCACCGACTGTACGAACCTTTTTGTAATGCTAGTTTTGCAATTATATAAGTAACTATAACTGCGACAAATGTCATTGCTAACGAGTGACTCAGATCAACATCTGAATACCCAATAAACGAATACCTGTAACCATTAATTAAATAAAATAAAGGATTCATCATTGTTAAAGATTTAAAAAATGGACTAAAATGATCGACTGAAATAAAGACTCCGCCTAAGTAAATCAATGGTAGTAATACGAATGAAGAAAATGCACTTAATTGATCAAATGTTTTAGCAACGAAAGCGATCATAATTCCACAGAACGAGAAAATCAGCCCCCCACATAAAGTAAACAATAATAATAACAAGGGGTGATGAACTTCTATAAACTCACCAGTTTGAGTAAAATAAAAAATTTGTCCGACCAGACCAGTTAAAAAAGCAATTAATAAACCACGAACTACTGAAGCTAAACCCATAGCCCAAATAATTTGATGATGCGTTAGCGGTGATACACGCAAATCTTCTATATCACCTGAAAATTTAGAAGTAATAATTGATGATGATGAATTTTGAAATGCATTATTTATTAAGCCCATCATCATTAATCCTGGTATAAGAAAGGCTAAATAAGGTTGACCGCTTTTCATCTGAATAGATCCCCCAAGAGACACTCCAAAAACTAATAAATAAAGTAAAGAACTTAAAATAGGGCTTAAGACTGTCTGAACAATCACTTTATAAAATCGTGTAATTTCTTTTCTAAACAACGTGAGGAATGGAATCATAAATTCACCATTTTCGTAAATGCTTCTTCAAGTTTACCTTCTTCAATTTTAATATCAGCTACATCAGAAAAAGAAATTTTATTTTTAGTCAAAATGTCTTGAATTGATATTGCAGCACTATCAACTAAATTAAAAACTTGCCCAGAGTTTGTTTTAATAAAAATTTTCTTTGTAGAATATTTTTCTATGACCTCTAATGGTTGGCCTGTGAAAAGCAGATGACCTTTATTAATAATGGCTAAACGATCACATAAACTTTCAGCTTCCTGTAAATAGTGCGTTGTTAATAAAATGGATACACCTGATTTTTTTAATTCAAGAACAAACTTCCAAAGTGATTCCCGAAGCTCAACATCCACGCCTGCCGTAGGCTCATCTAACAATAACAATTGAGGTTTATGTACTAATGCTTTTGCTATCATCAATCGTCGCTTCATTCCGCCGGATAATTGTTTCACTTTTTTATTTCTATGTGGATACAGTGACAATTTTTCTAATAGATATTGAATTTGCTCTTCATTTTTAGCAATTCCAAAATACCCTGACTGAAAACGTAGAATTTCAATCACATCAAAAAAACCAGTATTAATAACTTCTTGATGAACAATTCCTATTTTTTTTTTAGTAATATGAGATTCATTGACAACCGAATGACCAAAAACTAAGACTTGTCCCGACGTGGGCTTTTCTAAAGTTGTTACAGTATTAATTAATGAAGTCTTACCTGCCCCGTTAGGGCCAAGTAATCCGAAAATTTCACCTGGTTGAATCGAGAAACTCACATCTTTAATGGCTTCTGTTGTCACAGTTTTTTCATTTTGAATTGAAATATAGTTTTTCTTTAAATTAATAATTTCAAGTACACTTTTTTGAGACATTTTTATTACCTTGCTCTGGAAATACTAGTTGCAAAATCAATATCTGGATTTTCTTTTTTAGCCCAGTTTAAATCCCACTCTTGATTTAAAAGTAAAACTGGCTGATCGATCATGTCGCGAAATAAATTAAATTGGCCTTTAAGTGAGGCGACCGCTTTACCTTCAGAATTTCGAGGCCACCTTGCAACTGTGAACGAAAGACGAGTGAGTTTAACTTCTAAATTATATTCATCCATCAAACGATGAGTTAAAACTTCAAACTGAAGCTCACCTACAGCCCCTACAATATATTCTTGATTTCCAATCACGGGATCAACAAAAAGCTGAATAGCCCCCTCTTCAGAAAGGTGATTCAAAGCCTCATGCATTTTTATTCGTTTAAGCGCATCTCGAACTGAAAGTTTGGCAAATAACTCAGGTGCAAACTTTGGAATGTCTTCAAAAATAATTTTTCCATTGGAAGACACCGAATCACCTATGGCAAAATTTCCCGTATCACCTACACCGACAATATCTCCAGCATAGGCAACATCTATTGTTTCTTTGTCAGCAGCAATAAACTGACTTGAGTAAGATAATCTTAATTCTTTTTTTAAACGCGAATGCCCTACTTTCATTCCCCGTTCGAATTTACCTGAACAAATTCGTAAAAATGCAATTCGATCACGATGACGTTTGTCCATGTTGGCTTGAATTTTAAAAACAAAACCTGAAAAATGCTGAGACATTGGGTTTACAGCCTCGATTTGTTTTGCAGGCCGAGGCTGTGGGCCTGGCGCGTACTGTGTAAAAAACTTCAAAAATGTATCGACACCAAAATTTTGCTTAGCCGAACCAAAAGTAACCGGACTAATTTTTCCTGATAAAAATTCACTCACATCAAACTGTGGCAATGCACTTTCAATCAATTCAAGTTCTTCACGAACTTGGGCTAAGGTTTCGTAATCTAAATATTTTTCTAAAATAGGATCTTGTGGTCCTGAAAAATCGTACTCATGAAATTCGTCATTTTCACGCCTTTGATCATAGAAAATAACTTTCTTAGTCATACGATTATAAATACCACGAAAACGTTGACCAATTCCCAAGGGCCAAGTGACCGGATAGCACTGCATATTTAATGTTTTTTCGATTTCATCAATAAGTGTTAATGGATCTTTTCCTTCACGATCGAGTTTATTCACAAAAGTAAATATAGGAATATTTCTAAGCCTACAAACATCATATAATTTTTTTGTACGTTCTTCGACTCCTTTTGCGACATCGATTAACATGCAAGCACTTTCTACGGCCATTAATACGCGGTATGTATCTTCAGAAAAATCTTTATGTCCTGGAGTATCTAACAAGTTGACTCGTAAGCTTTCAAAATCAAATGTCATCACACTCGATGTAATGGAAATACCTTTTTGTCGCTCTAGCTCCATCCAATCTGATGTTACTGCTTTTGATCCAGATTTGCCTTTCACTTCACCGGTTTCATGAATAACTCCACCGTGATACAGTAATTTTTCGGTCAGTGTTGTTTTACCTGCATCAGGATGCGAAATAATTGCAAAAGTTCGTCTTCTTTCAATTTCTTTTTGATCGATTAAGCTGACTTTATTTTCCTGATGACTATTTTCTAGAGTAGAGTTTTTGGAATTCTGAATTGACATAAACAAAACTTATCATATAAAAGACGAAATAACAAAATCAATCAAGCTGTTGGGTTTGAAGCCCTTTTAGCCCCTAGGAGATTTTATGCATCATATAGCAGCGTTTTATTATTTTTTTCCGATCGATAATTTAAATCAAATTAAAACCGACTTACAAGAAATCGCACTAAAAACAGAAACTCTTGGCTTAATTATACTTGCTCCAGAAGGTATTAATGCAACAATATCTAATTCTGAAGCTGATCAACTTCAAAGCTTTAAAAATTTAGTTTTAAATTATTTCAAAATAGATGTTTTAAAATTCAAAGATTCTGTTTCTGAAATTAAACCATTTCGTCGTCTTTCGATTAAAATACGTGGTGAAATTGTGACTACGGGACGTAATGACTTAACATTAGATAAAAAACTAAATCACCACTTAAGCCCGGAACAATGGGATCAAATGATAGAAAATGAAAATCCATTAATTATTGATACCAGAAATTGGTATGAATATAAAATTGGAACATTTAATAATGCCGTCAATCCTAATACTGATAAGTTTACAGATTTTCCTCAATTTATGGATTCAAAAATTGCTGACAAAAATCAAAAGATAATGATTTTTTGCACTGGCGGAATTCGATGCGAAAAAGGCATACTTGAATTACAAGAAAAAGGCTACAATCAGGTTTATCAGCTTGATGGTGGTATATTAAATTATCTTAAAGAAAAACCGAATCAAAAATTTCAAGGCGAGTGTTTCGTTTTTGATCACCGGGTCGCAGTCGATCAAAATTTAAATCCCAGCCAACAGTATAAACTTTGCCCACACTGCGGACAGCCAGGAAAAACTCAGATTATTTGCAAAAAATGTGAAACTCCAGAAATGATTTGCGAATCATGCTTCAAACTCGATTTTAGAAAAGACACGTGTTCGAAAAATTGTGCCCATCACTACGAGCTCAATCCTCTAAAAAAAGCAAAGAAACAAATTCGAAATTATTAATAATTAGTTGGCCAGTAATTCCGTATTTTTATTTATACTATAGTTCTTTTTTTGACTTTCTAACCAAATCTGATACTGCGAATAAGCTTTTTGACGATTTAAAGTTTGAGATAAAGAATCTGTTTCAGGATTAATTTGATTCGAAGACAATTGAGCATCCTTCAATACAACTAAATATTGTGTTTCACCATCTTTTACAATTTTCTGGCCTACTGGTTTACTTTTTGTGAGTTCAAGAGCCGCTTTAAAAACAGAAGAAGAATTAATACCTGGAACATTTTCATTTGAAATATCAAATAATCCTGTATCACTTAATTTGTAATTTTTCTCGTTTAAAAATGCATTCAAATCCTGGACACTTATACCTTTTGAGATTTTTTGTTCGATCTCTTTAGCCAAAGTCAAAACAGTTTCATCCGACAAAATTTTACGGCCAGAAATAATTTGCGACTCATCAACCGATTTAGTTTGAGCGGCTTTTTTGTCTGTTGATTTGATAATATGAAATCCGAATGAAGTTTTAACTAATTTAGAAATTTGTCCTTTATTAAGTGTAAATGCTGTTTCTTCGAATTCCTTAACCATGGATCCCCGTCCAAAAAAACCAAGATCTCCGCCCTTTTCCTTAGAACCGGGATCATCACTGTACTTTTTAGCAAGTGCTGCAAAATCACCTTTTTGTAATTCGTTTAGAATTTGTTGAGCTTTTTGCTGGGCTTTTTCAACATCTTGAGGATTATTCATATCCGCTTTAACAAGTATGTGAGAGGCTTTAACTTGCTCAGGTGTTCCAAACAAAGATGAGTTATTTTTTATGTATTCATCCACTTTTTTCTTAAAATCAGCCTTTTGTAAAGATTCTTTAATCTTCTGATCCGTTACTAATTTTGAAGCTAAATCGCTATCAATTTTTAAATAACTCAAATTAATTTTAGAATTTTTTAGATCAGAATCAATATTTTTTTCAGAGGAGGTTGTTAAAGTTGAAGCTTCAAACAAATCACGAACTTTTTGAATAGAAATTTGCTGACGCATCATTTTTTCAAAATCACCAGCTTGTAAGCCATTACTGGCTAATACGCCTTTATAAAGATCGCTTTGAAAAACTCCGTCTTTTTTAAAATAAGGCATTTCTAAAATGGCATTTTTGATATTTGCATCAGTTCCGAGAATTGATTCTTTTTGTGCCGCAAGTGAAGCTACTGTATTGTCGACAAGTTGATTTAAAGCTTCATTTCTTAAGTTTTTACGTTGTACTAAGTTTTCAAACTGCCCACCGAGCATTTGTGAATAATACTGGCTGACACGGTTTTCTTGGTCTTGGAATTGCTTAAGCGATATAATTTCGCCATCAACTGTTGCCGCCACACCTGATCCAAGATTGCCGCTTTGAGGACCATTAATTGACGAAAATGAAAATACAATAATAATCATTCCAAAAACAAAAAGAGCAAGGATTGTTTTAAAATTAAACTTTTCACCAAATGCTTGTTTTAAGCGTTGACCGAAATTTTGCGTAGGTTGTGCCATAAAAATTGATTCCTTGTTTTTTTAATTTTATACTCTCTTAGTATTGTCCACATGAATCAATCTTTTTTTCAAGCTTTTTTGAATGAACACTTGAAAATTAAATGTGATTTGCTACCGTATTGTAATCAACTTAAAAGTCTGTCAAAGATCTGGAGATTAACTTTTGAATTTTTTTAATTTTAATTTTAAAAAAGCCTTTATTTTACTACTTATTGCGTTATTGCCACTTATTTCTATAAATATGGAGCAAAAGAAAACCTCAAATTATTGGTTCAACCAGCCCATAAGCTATCTTTCTGGACTTACTCAGTCTTCCTTTTCAGGTATAAGCGAATTTGTCCGAGGAACAACAGCTGAATATATCAACATACTAAAAATAAAAAAAATTAATAAAGTTTTAAAAATTGAAAATGACGAACTTAAAGCTCGTCTTAATTTATTTAACGAAAGCTCTATTGAAATTGATCGACTTAAAAAACTACTCGAATTTAAATCCAACACGAAAATGAATCTGGTGGCAGCGCAAGTCATCGGGCACGATTTATCAATGGATCATGAAACTTTAACAATAAATAAAGGCCTTAATGATGGCCTAAAAGGCCAACAAGCTGTTATCACAACTCAAGGCGCAGTTGGTTATATTTTTAAACCTAAAGAGAAAACAAGTTTAGTTTTACTTGTCAGCGATCGCTACTCTGTCAGTGATGCACTTATTCAAAAAACAAGATCACATGCTTTATTAGAAGGACTCGGTAACAACTTAGCTGTGCTTCAATTTGTTGATCGTGATGAAAACATCCAACTAGGAGATCTCATTGTTACAGGATCTTTAGATAAAATTTACCCTCAAGGATTACCTTTAGGTACTGTTCATGAAATATTACGCCAACCGAACAGTTCCCAGAGAATCCTTCATATTAAGCCAGTTGTTGAAGCCGAAAAAGTTGAAGAAGTGTTCATCATTTTGAGCATTGAAAATGAAGATTTTTTACCTGAAAATACTCAAACTCAACAACAAAACCAAGATGTGAAAAAAAATGAATAAATATTTACAAATCAATACTTTGTTAAAATTTTTCTCATTTTTTTTAGTATTCATGTTTTTGTGTAATATTCAAACTGTATGGTGGCATCAATTTTTTTCTCATTTTCCCTCCCCACTTTTGTGGCTTACTTTAATTGTTTTTTTTATTTTAAAATGGCCACTTTACTCTGGCATATTCTTTAGTTACTTTTTAGGATTTGTAGCTTTGCAATATACTCATGCGCCGCTTAAAATGATTTGGTTCACTCTTAATTTTGTATATATTTTAATTTGGACTTTTAAAAGCAGAATAAATTCTACGAGTTTAATATCTTTTGCTTTTTTAGCAGCGTTAACTAGTTTTTTATACTCTGCATTTTACTTTTTATTTTCTCATGTCTTCGAACAAGTTCCTATCCGATTTAATGGGCTTCATAGGTTGACTGAGACTGGTCTTACTTTCATTTTTAGTATTCCTTGCTATTTTGTTTTTTCTTGGATAGATGATCAGTTCAAAATTAAAGAAAAATGGAATTCTGAAAAAAATAATACCCGTCAAACTGGTGACGAATTACTATGAGTCAGTACATTAGTAATCCTGAAGAAGCTAAATCTTATAACTCCAGATACAAGCCTATTTATATTTTTATAGCTATAACATTTGTCGTTTTTACAGCTCGATTGTTTTGGCTTCAAATCATTTTTGGAGACGAACTCAAAGTTTTTTCTGAGAAAAACCATATAAAACAAAATCGCATTATATCTCCTCGGGGACTTATTTTAGATGTCAATGGCGCTACTCTTGTTGAAAATCTTCCTGGATTTGAAGCGGCTGTATCCCCGCAGTACATTGAAGACAAAAAAGTTCTATCCGAAGTTGTAGGACCAATTCTAAATATGCCACCACGTCAAATTAGTGAAAAAATTGACAAAAGTATTCGTGTCAACGGCAAGTTTGCTCTTATTAAATTAAAGAATAACTTATCTAGAGAAGAAGTATTTAGACTTAAACAAAAAAGAATAGAGATTCCAGGTCTTGAAATTCAACAATCTATCGTCAGAACTTACCCCTTGCTTGAAAATGGAGCTCAACTTTTTGGCTATGTTGGTGAAATTTCAAAAAAAGA
>JAYUJM010000042.1:0-8564 GCA_043765175.1 Pseudobdellovibrionaceae bacterium
GGCTCCGTTACATAACAGTTCTTTAGAAAAATTTAATTTAATTCCTAAGAATGAAATTGATTATCCACAAAATTCTTGGCTTCAAAAAAAGGCAAGTTCAGTTAAAATTGGTAAAAATAAATCTGAAAAATCTTTTGGCTGGGATAATGAATACGGTGAACGTTTTATAAATATCAAAGATTTTCAATACACAGAAAAATTAATTTCTAACGGTGAGTATTATCAGTTTGTCCAATCAGGAGCTTACACGCAAGATGAGTTTTGGACCACTGAAGGTTTGATGTGGAGAAAATTTAGAAATACAAAACGCCCCACATTTTGGATGGCCTCGGGACCAGAAGGATTGCACGAATATAAATTGCGAACCATTTTTTCTGTGATCAGTATGCCCTGGAGTTGGCCCGTTGAAGTGAATCATCATGAGGCTAAAGCTTATGGTCATTGGAGAAAAAAAAAGGATCAATCAAAATTACATTACAGATTAATGACAGAAGCCGAATTTAAATCTTTTGAAGTAATAAATGACCCAGTATTGCAAATCAAAAATTATCGTTTAAATAATTTAAATAGTGATCAAACCCCTCATTTTAATTTTAAATTTTCTTCGCCGGCGCCAGTGGATCAAAATCTTTTAGGAAATGTTTGGCATCTTCTTGAGGATCAGTTTAATCCTTTGGAAAAATTTGAAGCTCATCGTTTATATGATGATTTTTCTTCGCCGTGCTTTGACGGAAAACATCACATGATCATGGGTGGATCTTTTATCAGTTGTGGTCATGAGGCCAGCATCTGGGCCCGTTTTCATTTCAGGCCTCATTTTTATCAACATTCAGGATTTCGCCTTGCTGCGACGTTAGATGGAGAAACTGATAATCAATCGTTTAAATTTAATCGCAGTACAAATTACATTCACCAAAAAAGAACCAGTGTTTTAGATCAAATTAAAACGGATACAGAATGGTTTAAAGATATTGAACAGCCTATAGAGCTTAATTCAAATGAATTAAAAAATATAACTGAACAGACTCAAAATAAAATTTTAGATTTCTATAAAAATTATTCAAATATGAAAGCTTCTGGAACGGCCCATGATCCTCATTTAAACTTTACAAAAATTAATTTTAAAGTTCCCTACCAGACCACAAGAAATTTTCCAGTTTCACCACAAAGTTTTTCTGATAACTTGAAATTAGTTTTTGATGATTTAGCGCCCCTATCGCAGTTGCCTGGACATCCGGCCTATGCAGCTTACGTGGCAGGTTCAGGAAATGTTTTCAGTCAACTGGCACAATCAGTGGCTCTAACGCTGAATCCTTTTAGTGGACATTATATGATGGCCCCAGGTCTTGTCACATTGGAAGCTGAATCTATTAACTGGTTTTTAAATTTATTTAAATTTGATCCAAGTTTTGCAACGGGATATTACACTACAGGCGGAAGCCAAGCCAATCTTGCGGCTTTATCGATGGCGCGAAAAAATATTTTAAAATCTTCTGATTTATCCAAAGCGCGCATTTATGTTTCAAGTCAAGCGCATCATTGCATCGGTAAAGCTTTAGACTTTTTAGGATTTCCAACAGATAGCCTAAAAAAAATTAAAAATGATCGTTTATTAAAAATGGATATTGAAGATTTAAAAAATTGTATCGATCAAGATTTAAAAGCTGGATTTAAGCCTATGGCCATTGTAGGAACAGCAGGTTCCACAAATACGGGTGCTGTGGATGCTTTATCTGAAATTTCAGAAGTAGCAAAAAAATATCAAATTTGGTTTCACGTCGACGGAGCTTACGGGGCTTTATTTATGTTAACAACAGCCGGTCAAAGTCTATTAAATGGAATTGCGGAAGCTGATACAATTGCTTTTGATCCCCATAAAGCACTTTGTATGCCCTACGGAACCGGCGCTTTATTAATCAAAGATAAAAATAAAATTCATTATGATTACTTAAGCTCAACAAGCTACATGCCCCCGTCGCCTGATGAAGAACAAACGGGTTTACAGATTGATTACGCTGATATGAGCGTTGAGCTATCGCGTGACTGGCGGGGTTTTCGAGTTTGGCTTCCGATTAAAACACTAGGAATTAATCCATTTATTTTAAATTTAGAGGAAAAATTAGCGCTCACAAAGTGGTTGCAAGATCAAATTTTTCTAATTGATCAACTTAAAATATTTCAGCAGGCTCAGTTAACCATATTGTCATTTTTTGTAACTGGAAAAAATCAAGAGGACTCTAATTTAAAAACACAAAAACTTTTAGAGGTTATTAATCACAATAACACTTTATTTTTATCAGCAAGTTCTGTTGACAGCCAAAAAATAATTAGAATTTGTTTGTTGGGTCATCGTTTGCATTTTGATCGTTTAGAAAAATTTGTAGCTGAGCTCAAAGAACAAGTTAAAGCTCTTATATGAATTTGCATGAATACAAAAAGTTATTTTTTAAAAATAATTTAATTCACTTAAATAATGGCGGTTTGTCACCCATTTCACGTCCTGTTTATGAAGAAATCCATTACTGGGCGAAACGGTTTTATGAAGAGGGATTTCATACAGACACTGATTATAAAAAACGGGTTGAATGGACTCGTTGTCAAATTGCAGAATTAATTAAATGCGAAACCGATGAAATTGCATTTTTTCAAAGTTGTGCTTGGGGAATTAGTCAATTTGCTTTTAGTTGTGGATTAAAAGAATCAGATGAAGTCCTTTTGTTTGACCAAGAGTACTCGTCTAATCTTTATCCCTGGCAGGCTGCTTGTGCAAAGGCTGATGCAAAACTTAAAGTATTACCATCAACTCCTGATTTAGATTTTGATTATGAATTATTATTAAAATCGATCACAGATAAAACTAAAGTTATAACTGTTTCTTGGGTTCAGTATCAGACGGGTGCACTTGCTGATTTAAAATTGATCTCAGAAATTTGTCATAAAAGTGGTATTTTATTTTTTGTTGATGCCACTCAAGGTTTAGGAATTCACAGCATTAATTTTAAAGATTTAAATATTGATGGCTTAGCCAGTGGCAGTCATAAATGGTTAAATGCTCCTGTTGGAGTCGGTTTTTTGGCTATAAAAAAATCTTTAGCTTTAAAAATGAATCCGCTTGGTTACGGAGCAATGACTTATGGAGAGTGCGAGGATCCTAGTGAATTAGAATGTCTGCCAAAGCTGAATGCTTTAAAATTTGAACCTGGAGCTAAGCAAGTTTTAGAAATCACTGGGTTGGGTGTGGCTATTTATATCATTAATCAAGTTGGAACTGAAATTATTAAAACGGAAGCTTTTCGTTTGGCCTCTAAGCTAAGATCCACTTTAATTGATAATGGTTTTAAAGTTCATTCACCTTTTAGGCTCGACACAGAGTCTCAGTTCGTAAGCTTTACTGGAGCTCAGGCAAATAAAGAGATTCAAAAATATTTATATGATAGTGGATATCATATTCCCATTCGTGGTCCTGGTATTCGATTGACCCCACATGCAATCAATACTGATGACGAAATTGAGAATTTTTTAAATAGGTTAAAGTTATTTTCGGTTAAATAACATATTTACTCTATTGTATAAATTTCATAAGGCATTATCATTTTTGTCTTATAGAGAACTGGTTGGATCGTAAAAATGAAAAAAATCAAATAAAATAATAATAAATTAAAAAACTGGAATAAATTTCAAAAATCGTATAAGACATGCTCACCACAGGGGGATTTATGCGATTTAATTTTATTAAAAGTTCAATTGTTATGTCATCATTACTTCTACCGTTGATTTCAAGCGGTCAAGTTGCTCAAAGCGGGGACTGGACGCTGACTGAACAAAAAATAAACAATGTAGATACTTGTACTTTAAGGATAGTTGATAAAGTTTTTTTACGTGCGCCTGATTTCGTAATGGAAATCAGTAAACAAAAAAATTCAATCAATACTCCAGTTGAAATAGTTATGCGTGTTGTTAATAACAAACGTGGTAACACAAGTTTGATTGCTAAAGTTCAGCAAACTAAATCCATAATGTCATTTTTAGATATAGATGGCACAAAAAGTACTTACTGGGGATTTGCAAAAAATTTATCGGCATTAATCAATCAATTGGCCGTGAATAATACAAACATTGAAATGATGGCTCAAGGCGGCGAAAAAAGTTTTGATTTTTCGATCAAATCAAAAGGATTTTCTGATGTTTATAAAACGATGATCAGTCGTTGTAATTTTAATAAACCGTTAGTAAGTTCACGTTTTGAAGCTGCTCTTTTTGAAAATACCGGAGGAGATTTAACTCAAGCTGGTATTCCTACTGCAAAAATTAATTTCTACCGGAATTCTTATTTTGCGGCTTTTAATACTTTTGCAAAACTTGAAAACGAGGAGGCTAATTTAGCTGGAGTGCTCGCAAAGTATAAAGTATTTCAAGATGAGTTAAGCACAAATAGATCTGAAAAAAGTAATATTTTATCAGTTCAAATTCCTAATGCAAAAAACACTTTAGCTTCAGCTCAGCAAACACAAATTATTGAAAAAAATAATATTGCTCGCTTGCAACAATTAATTCCTCAGCTAGCAAATCAATTGCAAGCTTCAAAAAATGCATATAATCAATCAAAGGCTGTGATTGCTCCGCTTGAGCCTCAATATAACAATTTAACGAGTCAGGTAAATCAGACCAGTAATCAGTTAAACTCTGCAACGAATCGCTTATCAGTTGTTGAAGACCTTATTCAGGACAACGATCGATTAGTTTACCAATTAAGACAGGATTCTCAGCGTTTAGAAAACGAATTAGTCAGTGATCGCAGTCAACGCGATCAAGCTCGTCGAGATTTAGATATCGCTCGTGAGGCTCGTGCCGATTATAATGTTGAAGAACAAAAAATAAGTTCACTCAGCGAAAATGACAGATACAATGGATTGAAAATTGAATTTGAAACAACACGATCATTGCGTGATGGAAAACTAGAAGATATTGAAATTAACACTCAGGATTTAGATGCTCAAAAAGATCAATTAGCTCAAGATTGTGCGACTGAAGAATTACAAGCTGACCAAAAGTGCGTTGATTTAAAAGCGAGTATTGCTCGATTAGAATTTTCAATTGGTGAAGATAAAGCTTCGGTTGAAACATATCAAAATCAAATGGAAAGCATGCGAAATAAGATCGCTGAAATCGAAAAACGAACTGAAAGACAAGTACAAGATACGTATCGTCAATTAGTGGATGTTGAAAGCCGAGCTGGTTCAAGATTTAATCAATGGGATAGTGCTGTTTTCCAAAAGCAAAATTCATTAAATCGTATTCGTAATGTTGATTTGCCATCGGCTCTTAATCAACAAAATCAATTAGCCAGTGAAGAATCTGACTTAAGATTTTATATTCCCCAGTATCAGCAAAACTTAAGCAGTGCTCAGCAACGTTTATCACAATTTAAACAAGTGAATAATTGGGATGCTAAAGCCAATGATCTTGCTCAGAAAACACAAAAATTAAACAGTGATCAGAACAGCTTTGATTCGGCTAACAATGAATTAAGTCGTTCTCAAAATAGTTTATCAAATGCACAAAGTACTGAAGTTCAAATGAAGCAATTGCTCATTAATTTAGATCAACGAATTGTTGCATTAGATAAGCGTGCTGTTGAATTACAACAAATTATATCTAAGCTGCCAGCTGAGCGCGCTCCAATTGATCAAAAAATCGAAGCGATTAAAGTTGAGTTCAAAAATAAGATCAACGACTTTACAAGTTAATTTCAACTATTTAATTTCAACAATTTAGTACTATCTTTATTTAAAACCTCAAGCAAAGCACTTGAGGTTTTTTTTCGTTTTCGAAAATGCCAAATGTAAAGTCTTTCAACTTTTTTTCTAGCCCATTCAGTTCTTCTTAAAAAAGTAAGACTTGATTTAATGCTGGGATTTTCATTAAAGCACTTAATTCTTATTCTAAGTCCTAAGTCTTCCCAACCAATATCGTCGACGAGTTCATTCAAAATTTTTTCAAGTGTAATGCCATGAAGTGGATCAGGTTTCTTTTTAAGAATTGTTTTTTTTTGATTTACATCATTCATTTATAAGCCTTTAACTGAGAGTAATCTTTTTTATTTCAGTAACATAAGAGTTCGTGTTAATATTTAAATCAAATTGTCCTTGCTGTATAAGTACAGACCAGCGGTTATTTTTTTCTAAAATTTTCTCAATATTTTCTAAAAATTTTTGTTCGATTTGAAAAATTTGAAGAGATTCTTTTTTGTGAACATCAGCATTATTTATTTCTTCTACTAAATGATGACTGTTTTTATAATTGTAAATTTGTACGATTTGGCTCATTTTACTTGCTTTGTGCAATTTTTTGGGTGAGGGGTTTCCAATTTCAATCCACAGTTTAATATTTCCATTACGCTCTGTCATTTTTAGTGCGGCAGCTTCAGGATCGCTAAGCCCCGCGCCTGAAAATTCGAGTTGCGCATCGTAGCTGTGGATATAGGCTATTGCGCGGCATAAAAGATAGATTAGTGTTTCAGAGGGGTGTTGAGCAATGCGAAAGTCTAGTGATTGATATATTCCACGATCAATATCAGACAGATCAATGTTAAATCGGTACAGCATGTTAAAGTTCCTTCATAAATAGGACTATCCTTAGTTGGCAGATTTGTATATCTTTCTTCTATGAAAAAAAATATATATGACTTTAAAGTAAAAAAAATTAATGGAACTGAAATCAGCCTATCAGATTACAAGGGAAAAGCATTATTACTTGTCAATGTGGCCTCAGAATGTGGATTGACTCCACAATATGAACAACTTGAAAAAATTTATGATAAATATAAATCAGACGGACTTGTAGTTTTGGGTTTTCCTGCTAACGAATTTGGGGCTCAAGAGCCTGGTACAAATGCAGAAATTGAACAATTTTGTGTTTCAAAGTTTGCTATCAAGTTCCCGATGTTTGAAAAAATTGTGGTTAAAGGAAACGGACAACATCCACTTTATACATTTTTAACCTCCGAGATTCCAAATGCAGAACCCACAAATAATAATTCTTTCGAAGAAAAACTTAAAGGCTACGGAATTCATCGTGAAATGAAAAATGATATACTTTGGAATTTTGAAAAATTTTTAATTAATAAAAATGGCGAAATTGTCGCTAGGTTTTCACCAGATGTGACGCCTCAAGATCAAATTGTTACTGCAGCTATTGAAAAAGAATTATCAATTTAATATTAAATTAAAAAATAAAAATTAATTAAGGAGTTACTATGTTATTCGAAACGACATTACCACAATTTATTAAAATGTTAAATAATTTGAATTTACTGATTGAAAAAGCTGAGCAACATGCAATGGCCAAAAAATTTGAAATTGATATTTTATTGCAATCACGATTAGCTCCGGATCAATTTAATTTTATTCGTCAAATTCAAATTGCCTGTGACACTGCAAAATTAGCAGCACACAGATTAACGGGAAAAGAAGTTCCTACTCATGCTGATACTGAAAACACAGTGAATGAGTTAAAAGAAAGAATTCACAGCACAACAGCGTATTTAAAAACTTTTACAGCAAAAGATTTTGCTGAATCAGATTCGAAACATATTTCTCAACCACGTTGGGAAGGTAAGTATTTAACGGGAGCTGAATTCGTTCAGCATCACGTGATTCCAAATCTTTATTTTCATATCACCACAGCTTATGCGATTTTACGCCATAATGGTGTGGATATTGGTAAAAAAGATTATTTAGGGGCTATGCCTTATAAGGTTTAGTCTTGATGCTTATTCTATAAAAATTAGCCAGTTTAGTTGCGGAATTTGCTAAATAATGAAATTCTAGTTTCGTTATGTTGTTTTTAATGATAGCCATTGGTCATGAAGAAAAAAACTCCAAAATCAAATCTACTTGTTGAAATAAATAATCGAAAAAAAGCTGAACAAAAATCTGGAAATAAGCCAGAATCTTTTGATAAATTTAAACCTGGTAAACAACGCAATCAGAATAATTCCTCTGTTGGGCCATCATGGGGCGGACGTAAGGGGAACTAAGCAGTTTTTATTTGGTTTTAATGCTAGTTAGGGAATTCGGTGGAATTGGCGAATCTGGGAATCTATTTTCTTAAAGATTGTTCACCAAAAGCAAAAGATGTGCTTTTGAGTTTAGGTAAACGTTTGTCTTCGGTTTTATTTTATTCAGCTATAAAATCAGTTTATTCCAAAAATAATTTGTCCGATATTGAAGTCGCTTGGTTAGATATTAGAGATAGTATTAAAACCGATGATCAATTTGGCAAAGCCAAACCGCTACTTGCGGAAATAACTAAGAATTGTGAATCAAAATTAAGTGATGTTCGAACTGGAAAAAAAGTATTCGTGACTCAAGGTTTTATTGGTCAAACTTTAAATGGAGTTACAACCACATTAGGTCGGGGCGGTAGCGATTATAGCGCAGCTTTATTAGCCGAAGGTTTAAAGGCCAATGTTTGTGAAATTTGGACTGATGTGGCAGGTGTAGCAACAACTGATCCTAGGCTGTTTGCTGAAGCCGTTGTACTCGATGAAATTTCATTTTAAG
>JAYUJM010000043.1:0-42217 GCA_043765175.1 Pseudobdellovibrionaceae bacterium
GTAAATACCCAATACTTCAACCACATGGGATACATATTTGTATCTTTAGAAATTAAATATTCAACCCAATAGTCTAATGACTTCTCTTGATCTTTTATCAATACTTCTGACATTTGTTCCCTCATTGTCGTGCTGATATCTATGTCACCATGACCGCGATCACGAGCTATTTTTGCTTGTAAATCGTAGTAACTTTGTGGAACATTTTCGTATTTAATAGCAAAATGATTGTAAAAGTTTTTTTTTTACTAAGTTCAATATTGTAGGACTCGTGTTAGCTTTGCTTGTAATATTATTTAAGTAGTCTAGCCACAAAGTAATTTTATCGGTAGGTCTTGAAATATTCTCTTTTGTTTTACGCTTGTGTTGGTCAATAACTTTTTTAACGGAAGGAATTGTGTGCAGCTGATTATCACGTTCATGAAGAATTTCAGAACCAGTTTTAATATTTTTAAACAAATTCTCACAGCGCATCTGAGAGAATACTGTTTCAGAATGAGAAGAAATTAAAATTAAAATTAGAGTTGTAAATAGTTTTACAACTGTATTGTTTTTTGACATAATAAGCTCTCTGTTTGTTCTAAAATCTATTTTAAAAACCATATAAAAATATCTCCAGTAAATTATAAAAGTGCAACTTAAATGCCATTATTTTTAATATCTTCTATCATAAGGCATTAGCATTTATAAATTTATAATTGAAGCCGAGTTTAAGACCAATTGATTTAAGAAATCTTTTTAAAAAATCTGCAAATCGTGAAATTTGGAATCCTGCTTTTGGATATGGCAAATTAGAAAATGTTAGATCTATTAAAAAAAATTCAGTAGTATTACTGCTGACACCGATCCAAAGTCACAGTGGTGTCCACGCCTGATTTAGTGACTGTGCTTTCTCCGCATGTTGAATTAAAAGCTACTGCGAAAGTGGATGAATCGCTACATGTTCCAGACATAGACCCTGAAGTCGGGCAATTACAAGAAGATGTCCACGCCATATTATTTGGAGTTAAAGTACAAGTGACATCAGTTAAATTATCTTTAATCAGAATAATTCCACCGTTCATATTTCGAGTATTACGCGCGTCTCCTGTAATCGTAACTGCACTTCCAGTTGATGCCGTTATATCTAATTTTGTAGTGCCCTTGGGCGTTACGAATGTCCTTCTAATTCCAGCGTTAGTTAAAGTAAATGAACCTGCACCAACACGAGTTAAAGTTTGACCTATACCTACTGTAGCCACTTTAAAAGTAGCACCACGAAGACCAGAAATAGTAAAATTCGGTGCTCTTGAAACTGAATCAGAAGCAGATGAAATATTACAAAGATTTGTATGTGTTCCCGCATATGCTAATATAATATTTCCTGAAATAGTTCCGCCACCATTTGAGCTACAACTGTTGAAAGTTTTAGTTCTTGTTCCACTTGTGCATGTTCCGAAATTAACTACATTGCACGCTTCAGCTTGCGCTTGAGGAACTGCTATAGAAAAAAGAGCGCGAGGTGCAGAAAAATCTTTATTTATGAATCGAGCGAATGTTTTTTGATAGGAATTTATTTCATTTGTAGTAATTGCGCCGCTTGTAGCTCCGCCAGATTCATCGATAGAAGCCGCGACATCACCAACTTGCTGAGCTGCTTCGTTTGTTGAGTCAACTGTGTAGTTTGAGTCGTCAAGGGTTTTGTTACAGCTAAAAAGTAAAGTTGTAGTGATCAAAGAAACAGTCATAGCAGTATGCAATTTCATAAAAATCCTTTTTTTATGGTTATTGTTTGGACTTCATCAGTTTATCGAATCTATTCATAAAAACAACTTATTGCAGGTCTGTGTATCAAGACAAGAATCGAGTTCACTTGTGTCTTATTAGATATTCAGCTAGGATAAAATGAATAAAAGAGGACCTATGTCGAAATCCAGTGGTAAACTAAATAAAAAAATTCAATCTAAATTAGCAAATTTAAAGAAAACTAAAAATATTAAAATCAAAGTTAAATCAAAGAATAAATTATCTGCAACAGCCAGTCGTTCAACAAGAACAAAATTGAACAAAACGACAAAAAAATTCAGTGAAAAAGAATTGATTATTATTGATGAAGCTAAAGGTTTAATTTTTGAAAATGAAAAAACTCTATTTGGGTATTTTTCAAATATGATTCAGTTTTTTGAAAATAAATATTCTGCAAATTATAGCCTTGAAAATGACTTAACCAAAGAGGAAATGACAAATTATGAAATTTGGTTAGAACCCACTTTGGATGATCCAGATGAAATTTGGATGAATAAAGATACTTTTGATGATACTCCTATTTATAATTTAGTGAAAGAAATTCGTGAAGGCGAACAAAGTTTTTATTACATTGCCTCTGTATATTTAAATTCTGTTGAAAATTATCCAACATTTGTTTTTTTTCATTTCGCCACAGTGGATTCTGAACTTATCGAACTTTTTCGTGATAAGGAAATTATTTATCATCGAAAATTAGAATCTGTTCAATTTGCGGCCCTCGAGGGAGACTCGCTTTTAGAAGGTGATTTTTTATCAATCGGTTTATTGGAATCAATGTTGAAATTAAGAAGTGATAAAGATATTGATAATGAGTTATTTAAAAATTATGCCCATCTTCGTGATGATACAATTAATAATCCAGATGAGATTTGGCGTCATGTCAGTTCTGACGGTTATGTTTTAGTTAATTTCATTAAGGATTTTTCAGACACTGAATCAAAAGATTTACATTACATTGTGGTGACTGAGGAAGAACCAGAGTCTCAAGTTCATTCGTTACTATTTTCTTTTCCAACAAACGATGAGCAGCTTTTAGAAAGATATCGACAAGGTGAAAATTTAGATGCCGATGAAGTTTCAACTGAAAGTTCACATTAAGTCTGTTGCTTTGACCATTCCCAAATAGCTAAAGCAGCGCTGACGGCTGCATTGAGCGATTCTACATTTTTAGAAGTGGGAATATTTACTAATTTTACTTTTTTAAGTTGATCTGGAGTTAACTCAATCCCAGGACCTTCTTCGCCAATCAATAATCGTAAATTCTTTGGCCACTTGATTTGATTTAAATTTTGCCCTTTTAAATCTAACGCAAAATTTTCACCCGTGATTAAAATTTGATTCATTTTAAAAGGTGTGAACCTTATTTCTAAATTTAATATACTTCCGGCGGAGGCTTTAATCGTATGGGGTAAAAAAGGGTGACAGGAATCATGAGTTAATATTAATCGACTTACCCCAAAGGCAGCCGCAGTTCTAGCAAGGGCTCCAAGATTTTTTGGGTCACCTAAAGGGGTAATAATCTCTAAACCCGATGGAATTTCTTTTAGACTTAAAGCTTCGAAATCTTGATATTCTAATACAAGAATAGGGTAGTGCGTTCCTAAAGTATCGATTTCATTAAAGAGTTCTTTTTTTAGTTTTATTTGCGATTGAACGATAGGAAACTCTTTACCTTCAAATGTAAGAACTGATTTAATTCGAAAGGCCGAGTTTTTTAGATTTAAAAAATCGTTAATTAATTTTTCTCCCATCAGTAAAAACATTTTTTCTTCTTTAATGCCTTTTGAAGTCAGCAAATTTTTATATTTTTTAAAAGTAGGGTTGTCTTTTGACGAAATATCTAGGGTTTTCATAATTAAAAATCATCCTTCAATAATATGTCGTTGTCTTCTTCCTCAGGAAGTGGGGCATTTTTTATTTTTTTGTAAATAACCAGCCGGCGATGATTTTCAGTTTTTGGTAAATCATAAGCTATGTCATTTTTCAGTTCGTAAAATTCTTTTAAATCTTCAGGAACTTGTAAAATTTCAGGATCGACCCCAGGGCCCTTCATAAAATAAACTTCACCACCTTGTTGTAAGCAGCTTAAACAATTGCGAAGTGTATTAGAAATATCTTCTACAGCACGAGTGATCACTCCATTAACAGGATACACAAAATACGGATTAATATTTCTTCCGATAATGTCTAAATTTTGTAAATTTAATTTTTCACGCACTTCTTTTAAAAATTCGACACGCTTTTGAACGCCTTCAGCAAGAAGTATTTTTTCTTTGGGAAATATTATTTTTAAAGGAATACCTGGAAACCCAGGACCTGTACCAATATCAATGAGCGGAAATTTTAACGGTGTCAGTTGGGTTATAATCATACAATCAATAAAATGTTTAATCCCAATGTCTTTGAGCTTAAGCAGTCGAGTGAAGTTTTTATTTTCTTGATTTTGCATCAATAAAACATAAAATTCAGCTAATTTTTGACGAACCTCATGCGAGCATTCGAACTGATGATTACGAAATAGATCAAATAATCGATCGTTGGCCTCGCTTGCCGAATATATTTCGGTGGGTTTTTTATGTTTGCCTTTTTGCTGTTCAATCACTTGCAGACTTTTTAGATCTCGTCCTGCCTGTGATTGTCGTGCCTTATAAGGGCTATAGTTTTCTTTATTTTTATGCGCCACAATATCCTCAAGAGTTCTTTTGTATCACAGAGCTAAATTGTTGAAAAGACTTAAATAAATACTCATAATCAAACTATGGAAAATTTATCTACAAACAGCGTTCAAAAGCAACTCAGTGATCTTAAAACAAAGGCCGTATCAGATTTTAAAGCGGCCATTAACAGCGCATGTCTTTATAATTTAAAAGTTCAATATTTAGGAAAAACTGGATTGTTAACTGAGTCCATGAAGCTTATGGCAAATCTTCCAAAAGAAGAAAAACCATTATTTGGAAAATTAGTCAACGAGATCAAAGCAGAGCTTGAAACTATTTACAATCAATGTGAAGTGGGTTTAAAAACTCAAGAGATTGAAACTCAAATGCAAAGTGAAAAATTGGATCTTAGTTTTTCAATTGCAAATGTTGAAAAAGGACATGAACACCCCATATTTAAAGTGACTAATGAAATTGTGCAGATCATGTCAAGATTGGGTTATAGCCTTCGAACAGGTTCACTTATCGAAAAAGATTATTATAATTTTGAAGCCTTAAATATTCCACCAAATCATCCTGCACGAGATATGCAGGATACTTTTTTTGTGGATGATACCCATGTACTCAGAACGCATACATCGCCGATTCAAATTCACAGTCTTGAAAATGAAAAACCACCATTACGCATTATTGGAACTGGTTCGGTATTTCGCTGCGACAGCGATATTTCTCATTTGCCAAATTTTCATCAAATCGAAGGCATGTGTGTGGATGAAAAAGTTTCGATGTCAGATTTGAAAGGGACAATTTCTTTTTTTGTAAAAGAATTTTTCGGTTCACAATTGAAAACGCGTTTTCGTCCAAGCTTTTTTCCTTTTACTGAGCCTTCGGCTGAAGTGGATTGTTCATGTCCAATTTGCAAGGGAAATGGATGTTCTTTGTGTAAACAAACAGGTTGGATAGAAATCGGTGGCTGTGGCTTAATAAATCCAAAAGTATTTGAATTTGCAAAAATTGAGTATCCGAAATGGCAAGGTTTTGCTTTTGGTTTTGGAATTGAACGTATGGCTATTATTAAGTACGGAATTGATGACATCCGTCACTTTCCTAAAAATGATATTCGCTTTTTAAAACAGTTCTAAATTATATATTAAAATAACACGAGGTTTTGTTCTATGAAAATTTCTTTAAAATGGCTAAATGATTATGTTGATGTGACTGATTTTTACAAAAACCCACAGGTTTTAGCTGATGCACTGACTCGTGCAGGTTTAGAAGTGGAAGAAATTAAAAATCACGCAGAGTCTTTAAATCATGTGGTGGTCGGTTTGATCAAAGTGAAAGATAAGCACCCCAATTCAGAAAAATTATCTTTGTGTCAAATTGAAATCGCACCAGGAGTCATTGAACAAATTATTTGTGGAGCGCAAAATCATAAATCGGGAGACAAAGTTATTGTGGCCTTACCAGGGGCACTTTTGCCTGGAAATTTTTCTATCAAAAAATCAAAAATCAGAGATGTTGAAAGTAACGGAATGCTTTGTTCCTATAAAGAGATTGGTTTTCCTGATAAGCCAAGTGATGGGATTGTTATTTTACCTGAAACTGCACCTATTGGAAAAAATTACTCTGAATATGCAGGATTAGATGATGTCACTTTTGAACTCAAAGTTACTCCGAATCGAGCTGACTGTTTAAGTCATTATGGTTTAGCCCGTGAAATTGGTTGTTTGTTTAATCGGTCTGTAAAAACTATTGAAGTCTGTTCAAAATTTTCAACAGTAAAAACAACTGATAAAATAAAGTTAGAAGTTCATTCTTCTTTGTGCACAAGGTATTCTGGAAGATTTATTCAAAATGTAAAAATTGGAGCAAGTCCTGACTGGTTAAAAAATCGATTAGAATCTGTGGGAATGAATTCCATTAATAATGTTGTCGATATTACAAATTATGTGATGCTAGAGCTTGGCCAGCCACTTCATGCCTTTGATGCCGATTCACTCGCAGGCGCGACTATTCATGTTCGCGCAGCTCGTGCGCAGGAAAAATTTAAAACTTTGAAAGATCAAGATTTAATTTTATCCGGAGAAGAATTATTGATTTGTGATTTTGAAAAACCAGTTGCATTAGCAGGTGTTATTGGCGGATTAAATTCGGGAGTCAATGAATCGACAAAAAATATATTTATTGAAAGCGCACATTTTAATTCGATGAGTGTTAGAAAATCATCTAGAACCCATGGCGTGGAAACAGATTCGGCGTATCGATTTTCTCGTGGTGTTGATGCCAGTCAAACATTAATTGCGATGGATCGAGTCTCTTTTTTAGTCAATCAGTGTGCTGAAGGTGTTGTAAGCTGCGCAGCGCACGATTTTTATCCTGTTCCTGCAGTTAAAAAACCCATTCAAATCACTTTAAAAACTGTTTCTGATCGATTGGGCTATCAAGCCGAAGAAAAATTATTTTTACAGTTTATGAATGGTTTAAAATGCCAAGTGATTCAGTCTAGCGATGGATATCTTGTCACGCCTCCATTGTTTCGCTTTGATTTAGAACAGGAAATGGATCTTGTTGAAGAATATGCAAGACTTTATGGTTACGAAAATATTCAAGAGACTTTACCTGTTTTTGCTAAAGATCCCAGTTTGCATGATCAGAAATATGTTTTAAAAAATAAAATTTCTGCAGTCATTCAAAGTACTGGTTTTTCACAGGCCTTTAATTATGCTTTCACTTCTGAAAAAAATGAAAATAACTTTATTCAGTCTTTTGATGTTTTAAATCAATACGGATTAAAAACTGATCCACAAAGTATTCCACTTAAAAATCCATTGAATGAAGATTTAAATGTCTTGAGACGTTTAAGTTGTGTTTCGATTTGGAATAACACAATTGAAAATTTTCGATGGGGTAATAACTCAGGTCAACTTTTTGAAATCGGTCCCGTTTTTTGGAAAAATCCGACTGGTGATAAAACAGTATTCAGTGAAAATTCTCGTTTGACAATGTCATCATGGGGAAATCAAGAGGGGCTTTATTCTGTAACAGTACCTGCAGTTTTTAAAATTCGTAGTTCACTAGAAAAATTATTAACTCATTTAGGAATTACAAGTTATTCTTTTAAATCACTACTTGAAACCCCTCAATTTTTACACTCAGGACAAGCTGCAACCCTCATAGTTGAGGGCAAAAATTGTGGTTTTATAGGAACAGTACATCCTCAGTTATTACAAAATGAAAAAATTCGTGTTGATGTGGCTATTGCAGAAATTAACTTAGATTTAATTCTTGTGGGTCAGCCTAGAGCATTAAAATATAAATCTGTGTCTACAAATCAAATGATCGATCGTGATTTTTCATTTATTGTTGATCAAAATTGTGTATTGAATAATCTTATTAATGAAGTTAAAAAATCATTAGGTGCTATCTGCAAAGATTTTCGTGTTTTTGATATTTATACAGGTCAGAATTTGGATAAAAATTTAAAATCAGTTTCATTTCGATTGACTATGCAAAATACTGAAAGCGATCTGACAGAATCCATAATTCAAGAAAACATGAATAAAGTCATCACCCTTGCTGAAAAAGTCATTGGAGCAAAGCTCAGATAATAAATAAAACTAAGCCAAGTGTTTTGGTTCGAAAGCAAAGGGAAACACTTCTGAAAATTTTAAATTAATTTCTTTTTTTTCAAGATTAACTAAAATTATTTCAGTATCAAGCGTAGCAAATTCTGCAATAACTTGGCGACAAAGCCCGCATGGTGGCCAAGGTGAAGTTTCATCACTTGAAACAACAACTGTTTTAATTTTTATCGGCAGTTTATTTTCACTATATGCTTTCCAAATGGCAACTCTTTCGGCACAAACAGTTCCTCCATATGAGGCATTTTCAATATTGCAGCCAGAAAATATTTTGCCATTATCAAGTTGTATAACAGCGCCAATTTTTTTATTTGAATAAGGAGAATGTGAAAATTGTCTAGCTTCTATGGCAATATTGATTAATTTACTTTTTAAATAATTCATAACCCAGTCCTTTTAATGTATTTGTGACCCAAATCAATGGTAAACCTTCTATGGCAGAAAAATCACTGCAATCAATTGATTCAAATAAAGCTAATCCATGAGCTTCAATTTTACAACTTCCAGCACAATCGTAGGGTTCATCTAATTCAAGGTAATTTTTTATTTCAGAATCTTTTAATTTTTTCATTTTAAATTTTGTAGTATTATTATTGTGAAATAATTGTCCGTTTGAAAAAATTGAAGTAGCTGTTATCAGTTGATGTTCAGATCCATTCATTTGGTTTAGCTGAGTGAAAGCATTTTCAAAATTTTTTGGTTTGCCAAAAATATGATGTCCAACACTGACAAGTTGATCCCCTGAGATGATTGTGGCCTCTGGAAATTTTTTAATTAAAGACTTTCCCTTAGCCATTGATAAAAATTCAGCTATTTCTAACGGAGACTTATTAAGTCTAACTAAGTCTTGCTTAAGTGATTCTTCATCACATAAAGGTTTTACGCATTTAAACTGTAGTCCAGTTTTTAAAAGAAGATTTGATCTATAAATTGAAGTGCTGGCTAAAATCAGACTCATGGTTTAGCTAAGAAGCTTTCAACAGAATATTGATACCAATTTATTTCATATGACGAGTCAACCAATAATGGAAAAAGTTTTTTTTGTTCAATATTAATAAGTTCTTTTTCAGTCATCTTAGAATTTGTTTTAAATAGCTTTAATACTTTTTCATTTTGTTTCATTTCATAAAATAAATCAAAAGTAATACTTGAATTCGGCGTCAGGCAATTTAAGTTAATAATAAAAAAATTATCATCATTGGCAGTTTCAATATTAAATGGATTATGTTTAAGGTCAAAAAAAGACATAATTGTTTTGTTTCCGTCAATATTTACAATTTTATGAAGGGCTGATTTATTTTGACAAATTTCAAAAGCATCCAGATGTTCTGGTAGCTGAATGTTAAAAATAGGTGACTGGTGAAGACTTAAATTTATTAAATCTTTTTTAATAAATGATGTTAATAGATCATTAGACCACTCTTGCATAAAGACTTCAGCTTCATCGATTTCAATAGGGCTATCGGCGTGAAATAATATTAAACCAGAAACATCTAGGGATTGAATTAATAAACCATAAGGAGATTTAATAATTTTTTCTAAATGTTGATTTAAACTATTTACTGACTTTTCATTTTTAAAGCTTTGACTGGGATTTAAATCGTTTTCTTGCAAGTTTTTAAATTGGTTTAATAAGTCTGAAATATTATCTGATAGATCTTGGGTGCTATTTTCTGCCGCATTTGTTTTTTTTTGAGATTCTGCAAATGCAATTAAATCTTTTTGAATTTTCGAGTCAAATTTGTAGGCTAAAGATCTTTTTTGGGCTTCTGAAATTTGCATATTCATTGAATTAGAAAATGAACTGATCGGTACAGACGCTGTTAAATCAGTAATACTTGAAAAGTTAAATTCGGGCTTTAAGTCATCTATGATACCAGATAATACTTTTTGAGTTTCTTTTTTAATATCTCCAGGACGCTTACCTTTAGCGATATAAATTTGACTAACTGCAGTTTTAGCAGCCGCTTGGCTGGTAATTCGGTTTGTTTTGTTAGCTTGTGTGTTTCTTTGTTTTTGTATTTTTAAAATTAATCTTTGAACTGCTGGGCCTGAAATGGGTGGGAAAAGCTTAAGCGGAAAATTAAGGGCATTTAAGGACCTTGTATCTTGAGTAGATGTAGAAGTGATATAAGAAATGCATGGTGTTTGATTACTATCAATAAGTGATAAAAAATTTCTCATATTAGGGTCTAAATGATCCCAAGGCATCATGATGTAGTCAGGAATAAATTCATCAACTTTTTCTTGAAGTCCTTCAAAAACAGTATCAGTTTTAATTTCAAAATCACGTCGCTTCAAGAAGACTTCTAGTGATTTTGAATTAAATGCAGAGTTTTTAATTAAAAATATTTTAATTTTTTTTGAGTCACCCACAGACATAATCATATATTAGCTTAACGTCGATAACATGTTAAGTTAGAAATCTGTAATAATGAATTGTCATTTAACTGGTCTGGTCTAGTCTGGTTTTAGATATTCTCTAGAACGATTTTTCGGATATAAAATTCATGGCTCCGTATTGATACCAGTGAACTTCATCCTCTACACTAATCATCAAAGGATATAGTTTTTTATTTTTAATTTTATTAATATCAAATTGTGTTATTTCTGTTTCTTTTTTGTAAAGCTTAATTTTTTTATGATTGTTTTTTAGTTCAAAGAAAAGATCAAAAGTTATCTTTTGATCTGGAATTAAACAATTGTGATCAATAATTTTGTAATGTTCTATTAAATTTAAAGTATGATCAAATGGGCTTTGTTTTAATTCGAAGAATGACATTCGGTAATGTGTTTGATTTCGGGATTCAGTTTTCTGAAATGAAGCTTTAAGATAAGTTAACTTCTGCAGTATATCTATTGAATTCTCTGGTAAGGAAAATATTTTTGATTGGGATTTTTGTGCTATTACATTTTTTTGTAAACAATCGCTTGCAATCAATTCAGAAAGCCATAATTGAATATATAGTTGAATATCTTGTTGATTCATTTTGTCAGATAAAGGTTCAAGCAGTATGAGTCCTGAATTTTTATCGGAGTTTATATAAATGCCGTGAATTTCTTTTGTTTTGCTAATAAAATCAGGCATGGAATCAGATTTATTTAAACTGCTTCTTGCATTATGACTTTCTAACTTAAAGATCATTCTTTGAACAGCAGGCCCTGAAATTGGTGCAAATAGTTTATATTTAAAATCTAATTTTTCTAAATTGTAATTCTCAATTGTTGTGCAAGTTGTAGAATAGGCTATTGAAATGTGATTTTGATTATTCAGGATTGATTCTTTATGGCTTTTTTCAATTTGAGGGTGATCCCATGGCAATAAAACATAATCTGGCTGAAAATTTTTTACAGTCTCTGCATATAAATCAAGATTGACTGAGATTTTAACCTGAAAATCCCTTCTTTCAAGGAATATTTCAACTGAAGATGTATCAAAAGAATTATTTTTAGCAATCAGAAGTTTTATTTTATTATGTTCTTGTGTTCGGTTAATATTTGTCATATTTGCTATACTACGGTAGGTTAAATTGCATGTTAAGTAGTAACAATAAAAATAGACTAAACGCCCGTTCTCCAAATTCAAACCGACTTCGGTCTGAAAAAAAACTATTAAACAAAAAAAATCAATTAAATCCAATTTCGGATGAGCAATCACTAAAAAGTATAAATTTAAGGTCATTGAATTGGGTTGGAATTTCTGAAGTACAGACTTTTGTGCAGCTCAAGAATTATAGTTTACCTTGTTTTGCTGATTTGCATGTTGATCTTCGTCAAGGTTACCGTGGAATTCATATGTCACGCTTGTATGCTTTAATCGATTCTATGATTACACAGAAAACTATTTCATTTAAAAATTTTGACCAGTTGTTAACTTTAGCAATTGAATCTCAAGAAAATTTAGCAACGCAAGCCAAAGCTATTTTTAGATTTGAATTGCCAGTGAAAACTAAATCTTTGAAATCTGAAACCTCAGGTTTTCGAAAATATCCGATTTCGATCCGAATAAAAAAATCTTTAATCAAAGAAACGGCGTTAGTCACTTTGGAATTTGAAATTATTTATTCAAGCACATGTCCACAGTCTTCAAAATTATCTAAAGAATTTTTTAAAAAACAATTTAAAAATAAAGAACAATTACAGCAATGGTTCGACACAGATCAAATTTATTTAGCGACACCTCATGCTCAGCGCAGTGTGATGAAAGTTCAATTACAGTTTCCATCATCTTTTAAAATTGATTTTCAAAAAGAAATACAAAATATTGAAAAGATATTGGGTACACCTGTGCAAACTAGCGTAAAAAAATCAGATGAAATGGAATTTGCTTATTTAAATGCGCAAAACACTATGTTTTGTGAAGATGCTGCTCGAAAAGTGGCCGATGAATTAGATCGTCAGAATAAAAAAATTCAAAAATACACAGGATATCGACTAACAGTGCAGCATTTAGAAAGTTTACATCCTCACAATGCTTTTAGTCAGATCAGCCAAAATTTTAAAATGTAATTGATTTTGATTATCATTTAGAGTAATACTTCCGAATGAAAACAGAAAAATTAGCCATTCTTCCACAATATATTGAAAATCCAAGTAAATCCTTGGGTGAGTTTTTACAAATTGATGATTTTAAAAATTTAATACGACAAATGGGACTTAAAGTAACTGATCAAAGATTAGTTATTCTTGGCTGTTTATATGAAAGTCAAAAAAACTACAACGAACGCCATATTACAGCTCAAGGTTTATTCGACCGATGTTTTAAAAAAGATAAATCAATCGGATTTGCAACTGTGTATCGTTTTTTGCGTGATTTAACGACACATCAAATAGCCAGTGAAGTACGAATGGGGGGGCAACCCTCAAGATATGAGCTCACCACTCGAGAGCATCATGATCATTTAACCTGCACGCAATGTGGTAAAATTCAAGAATTTGAAAACGAAAAGATCGAAAAATTGCAACAGCAGGTCGCATTACAATTTGGTTTCAAACTGACGTCACATGTCCTAGAGTTATACGGATTATGTCAAAGTTGCCAAAAAAACTAAATTTAGATTTTACTGATGGTATTCGTGTTGTACGTGCTAATGAGCATAATTTAAAAAATGTATCTTTAGTCATTCCTCGAAATAAAATCACGGTCTTTACAGGGCTTAGCGGTTCAGGAAAATCGTCTCTTGCGTTTGATACGATTTATGCCGAAGGTCAGCGTCGTTACGTTGAAAGTTTGTCAGCTTATGCAAGAAATTTTTTAGAGCAACTTAAAAAACCTGATGTTGAATCAGTAACAGGGTTAAGCCCAGCGATAGCCATTGATCAAAAAACTGTAGGCCTTAACCCACGATCAACTGTAGGAACAATCACTGAAGTTTATGATTATCTTCGGTTGCTGTTTGCCAAAGTTGGAACTCCGCTTTGTCCAAATCATCAAATCCCAGTAACTTCCCAAACACCGCAGCAGATTTGTGAAGATATTTTAAAAAAAGAAGCAGGTTTGCAATTTTATTTATTGGCTCCTATGGCTGAGGGAAAAAAAGGGGAATTTTTAGCTGAATTTCAAAAGTGGTATAAAAAAGGATTTGTTAAAGCTAAAGTAGACGGGGAATTTGTAGAAATTGAAAAAATTATTTCGACATCAAAAAAATTAACAAAAACGAAAGAACATTCGATTGATCTTGTAGTGGATCAAATTATTTTAAAAGAAGGTCTTAAAAATAGACTCAGTGAAAGTATAAATACAGCTTTATCATTATCAGGCGGTCGTTTAGTTATCGAAACTAAAAAAGGAATAAGAACATCCTACTCAATGCACTCAGCTTGCCCTCAGTGTGGGTTTAGTTTTCCTGAGCTTGAGCCCAGATTATTTAGTTTTAATAATCCTCGAGGGGCCTGTGTCACTTGTCACGGTTTAGGTACTTTAGATTTTGTTGAGGAGCAAAAATTTTCAGAATCTGACGTCGGTGGGCGAAAATTAGATCAAGTCAAATACAGTTATCGTGGTCCTAAACCCACTGTTATCGAAGGTGACGATGAGGATTTAGATGAAAGCGATTTTTTAATAACGGATTGTAGTGATTGCCAGGGCTTACGATTAAGAAAAGAAAGTTTAAATGTTTATATCGGACAAAAAAACATTGCAGAACTTTCTAGAATTTCTATCTTTGAATTGAATCAATTTATTTCAAAACTTAAATGGTCAGAAAAAAATAAAATGATAGCAGACAAAATTACAAAACAAATTTCTGATCGATTAAATTATTTAACTCGTGTCGGGTGCGATTACTTGTCATTATCACGCCCTGCAAGCACTTTGTCCGGAGGAGAAGCTCAACGTATCAGGCTTGCGACCCAAGTGGGTTCAGCATTGATTGGTTGTTTGTATGTCATGGATGAACCCAGTATTGGTTTACATCCGCGAGATCACCATCGATTATTAGAAATTATTAAAGAATTGAAAGAACGTGGAAACACAATTATTTTAGTGGAACATGACGAAGACACGATCATGTCTGCAGATTATGTTGTTGATCTAGGTCCACGAGCAGGAAAGTTAGGCGGGGAACTTATTGCTGAAGGAACTCCGCAACAATTAATGGATAATCCACTTTCAACAACGGGTCAGTATTTATCGCGAAGGAAAAAAATAAATATTCCAAAAGTGCGCAGGCCTGGGACTGGACATTTTTTAAAAGTCATCGGTGCTTCGGGAAATAATTTACAAAACGTCAATTTATCATTACCTCTTGGGAAATTGATCTGCATTACCGGAGTTTCTGGCAGCGGAAAATCGACACTGATTATTGATACTCTTTATAAATCGCTGGCAAAACATTTTTACAAAGCGCAAACGAATGCATCGCCTTTTAAAAAAATTGAAGGTCTTGAGCACATTGATAAGGTCATTGATATTAATCAAAGACCTATTGGAAGAACACCAAGATCAACTCCTGCAACCTATGTGGGTTTGCTGCCACTCATTCGCGATTTATATGCCAGCATGCCTGACAGTAAATTGCGCGGTTTCCCACCGGGGCGATTTAGTTTTAATGTCAAAGGCGGGCGCTGTGAAACGTGTATGGGACACGGACAAATTAAATTAGAAATGCATTTCTTATCTGATGTCTATGTTGGTTGTGATATGTGTCATGGAAAGCGTTACAACCGCGAAACTTTGCAAGTTAAATTTAAAGATAAAAATATTGATGATGTTTTGAATATGAATGTGGAAGAGGCGTTAGAGTTTTTTAAAAATCATTCTATGATTCATCGTAAACTAGAAACGCTTCATAAAGTGGGTCTTGATTACATGACGTTAGGTCAGGCCTCGACTACATTATCCGGTGGCGAAGCCCAGCGAGTAAAGCTTTCAAAAGAATTATCAAAACGCGGGACAGGGAAAACTTTATATATTTTAGATGAGCCCACAACGGGGTTACATTTCGAAGATATTCGAAAATTAACAGATTTATTACAAGAACTGACGAATCAAGGAAACACAGTTGTTGTAATTGAACACAATATGGATGTGGCAAAAACTGCGGATTACATTATTGATTTAGGCCCAGACGGTGGGATTAACGGTGGGCTTATTGTGGCTGAAGGTACCCCTGAGCAAATTATTAAAGATAAAAAAACCAAAAGTATTACGGCTAAATATTTAGCTGAAGTGATGAATTAGTGTTTTGAGCAAGGTCGTAAAATTCCATTAGATCCGTAAAATTAGGACCGATTTTAACGGATTGACTGGAAAATCCGGACCTGATATATTGAATGTATGTCAGTTAAAAAAAGACTCAAAATCAATAGGCACTTTAAACCGATACTGGATTCAAGTTATTTTTTGTTCGGCCCAAGGGGATCGGGAAAATCTTCATTCCTGACATCTCATTACGGGGCTGCATTTAGAATAAATTTATTAGATGAAGTTACTTTTATTAAATACACAAATCATCCTAACGACTTAAAAAATAAAGTCGCAGCCTTGGATAAGGATTCAACAATAATAATTGATGAAGTTCAGAGGGTTCCACAATTGTTAAATGTTGTTCATGAGCTTATGGAAACTTCAAAATATAAAAAAATGCAATTCATATTGACGGGTTCGTCAGCAAGAAAATTAAAATCACAAGGTGTTAATCTTTTAGCTGGCAGAGCTTTGTTAAAAAAAATGTTTCCATTTACTGTTTCTGAATTAGGGTCATCTTTTTCGGTAGATAAAGCTTTAAAAACTGGCTTAATTCCTCTTATTTATTTTTCTAAAACCCCAAAAGAAACTTTAGAATCCTATTTAGCTTTGTATTTGAAGGAGGAAGTTAAGCAAGAAGGTTTAGTTAGAAATTTAGAATCATTTACGCGTTTTTTAGAAGTGATGTGTTTTAGTCATGCTGAAATTCTAAATTTATCAAATGTCAGTCGTGAAGCATCAATAAAAAGAACGACAGTGGATGGTTATTTGTCAATTTTAGAAGATTTGCTATTAGGGTATCGCATTCAAAGTTTTAAAATTAAAAACAGAAAACATACTGTAGAATCTGAAAAATTTTATTATTTTGATATTGGTGTATTTAATGCCCTTTGTCCTAAAGGTTTTTTAGAAGATAAACATCAGTTTAAAGGTCAATCAGTCGAAGGCCTAGTGGCCCAGAATTTAGTGGCCTGGTGTCATTATCAAAATAACGATGCAAAAGTTTATTTCTGGAGAACTCAAGCTGGAAGTGAAGTCGATTTTATTATTTACGGGCCTAAAATTTTTTGGGCTATTGAAGTTAAGGCTTCAAATAGTATTAAATCTGAATTCCTAGGTGGCTTAAAATCGTTTCATCAAGATTACCCAAGTTCACGAAAAATTATTTTATATATGGGTGATGAAAAACAAAAAATTGAAGAAATTGAAGTCTGGAATATATTTGATTTTTTGAAGACCTTAAAGGTTATTTAGACAGCAAAACTGTTTGCTTATGTCAAACTCAGATTGAGGTTGTTACGAAGCTTTTTTACCAATTTTATATAAAAACTCAGGCGCAAAGTCTGCTTCATTGGGCCATTCAATAACATTTGTTTCACTTAAGTAAGCTTTGTTAAAAAAAATTGGATTTTTAAGTGGATTAAAAATTTCACCGTAAAGTTCATTTTTTAAGTCGACTAATAATGTTTCATTAGTGCTAAAAGTAATATTTATTTTAAAATCTGCTAGAATAGTAAAATTTTTTATTTTTAAAATCATATTTATTTTACTCCAGCGGTTTAATTTTAATCATCGGTAAATGATTTTGAGCTCTTTTCCAATTATCCAGCAAATGATCTCGATTCTCATCTACCCATTCTAAGATAGCAGCTTTTATGCGTTTTGGCAAATTTCCGCTAATTGTTTTTAGTTCATAAATATGATGTTGTCTTATAATTTTGTTGTAGAGTATAATCTCCATTTGGTTTATTTTTTAAAAAGTAGGTTTAAATATGTTAAAATATTTTAAAGGTTCTATTGCAGTCACAGTTATAAGTGTGTTGTCAGTTTTAGGAATAGTTTGGTACCAAACCCAATCTTATGAGATTGTGTTGCAAGCTTTGCTAACGACTTCTCTATTGGCAGTACTAGAAATTTCATTATCATTTGATAATGCCGTTGTGAATGCCACTGTTATGAAAACAATGAGTCCAGTTTGGAAAAAAAGATTTCTAACATGGGGAATGTTGATTGCTGTATTTGGAATGCGGCTCGTATTTCCGTTGTTGATTGTATCTATTATGGCTGGCATTGGGCCGTTTGAGGCTTTAAAGCTATCTATATACGATGCTCCTAAATACGCTGAAATCATGACTTCGTCACATTTACATGTGGCTAGTTTTGGCGGAATGTTTTTATTTATGGTATTTATTCATTTTTTCATTAATGCAGAAAAAGAAGTGCACTGGATTCCTATTTTTGAAAAACCACTTGTTCATTCTGCCAAATTCGAAGGTGTAGAATTTCTTTTTACTTTACTGGCTTTGGTGGGTTTTTCATTTTTTTTACAAGATGTGAATGAACAAAAGTCATTTTTATTTTCGGGGTTATTGGGAATAATTACATTTTTATTAGTACATGGTTTATCAAGTTATTTAGAGACTAAAAATATTGTTGTTGACGCTTCAAAAACAGTGGCAACAACAGGGCTATCTACTTTTTTATATTTAGAAGTCTTAGATGCATCGTTTAGTTTTGATGGGGTTATAGGAGCTTTTGCGATCACAAATAATTTATTTATTATCATGATTGGATTAAGTATCGGAGCCTTTTTTGTTCGAAGCCTTACGATCATGTTTGTTGAGCAAAAAACAGTCGAGCAGTTTAAATATCTTGAGCACGGGGCGTTCTACGCGCTGGGTGTGTTAGCACTGTTGATTCTATTTTCAGTGTTTATGCATATTCCTGAATGGATCACTGGGTTGAGTGGGATGTTGATCCTGGCTGTGTCAGTGTTGTGGTCGATGAAAGAAAAACGTGGGTAGGGTAAGGGTTATTTATTTATTTTCTTTATTTTGTTCATAAGAAATAGAAACTAATGTGCTAGATAAGCTAGATCGATGAAAATTAACTGATTTTATATTCATCAAGACGATTCTTTTTTTTTCAAAAATATTCTTATTTGTAAATTCTGATCTTTCTAAGTCACATTTTGAAGTTCCAGGTGTACACAACAATTGATATTGTATAAGCTTTACTCCAATAATTCTTATGTTTGAACCTCCTGCACCATAGGGTGGTACATTAATTAAAAATTGTTCAAAATTTTCAGGAACAAATTTTTTTTCATAGGCCTCGGATTTTTTATCAACGGAATCTTCAACTGTATAAATTGCACCTTCAAATAAATTATCAGAAAAAGTAGGTTTTTTAAGATCTCCGCTTGCATCAGGAAAACCCACATAGGCAGCAGATCTTGGAACTGGATTATTTTTCGTTGTTTTCATAAGTCCTGAAGTATCTACATAAATAAGTGATTCAGAATCTAACAATTTAGGATTATTGTCCTTCAAAAAATTATTTCGATTTAATCCCAAGTAAGTTAGCGGGGCAGGTAAATTTGGATCACTTTCCGAACTTTTCCCAACATCAAAGGCTATGACTGGATCTGCAAAAACATAATTACCTTTATAACTGTCAACGACTAAAACAAAAAATTTTTTTCCAGCAAAATTGACATTATCAATTTTAATATTTCTAAATTGATGACTATTTTCTTTTGACAAAAGCCTATTGTTTAAATCCATTGTAAAGTCGTAAAAATTATGGCCGTTTTGATCAATAACTTGAAGTTGATTTATGGATGGAGTAGCTGCTCTTAGATCTTTTAAAATAACTTTGTCAGATAAAAGTGTATCAATTTTATATTCTATTTGATCAGTAATTTTTTTAGATTCTTTGTTTTGATCCACAGCAAATTGAAAAGCAATCACGGACACTATTCCTGCAAGTGCCACAGAAATCATGAGTTCCATGAGAGTCATCCCTGACTGTTTAGAAATTATATTTTCGTTTTTTTTATCTCTTCTTATTTTCATTGATTCACCAAAAAAATATAGTCTTTAAAATCTTTAAGACCAGTTCCCCAGTCTTTGTGAGTCATTCGAATTGTTACTTTATAAAGATTTCCAAACTGTGGAACAGCTGTAATAATATATCCATATCGACCTGGACAAGAAGAGCATTCAGCGACAGATGAATCTGTTTGAATGGACCAAGCCATAGGCAGTGTTTCAACATTTAAAATTCTTTCGATGTATTCTTGTGTTTTTTCAACAGCAGTAAATGTTTCAGTATCTTTACTTACAATAGATGTCGGGAAACTAATTATTTGGTTAGATACATTCGCACGTACTTTATGGATAATTTCCAGAACGCGATTATCGTTTGTGTTCAATGTAGTTATTTGAGTTGTGCCTTTTTTAATGTAATCAAATCCTTGAGTACCGACAACGATTACTATGGCAAGTAAAGCAATTCCAACCAGATTTTCAATCAAAGTAAATCCTTGATTCGATTTTAATATATTTGGTTTACTTAGGAAGTACATATCTTCTTTCTATACTTTTTAAATAGTAATTTCGTATCTTTTTGATACATAAAGGTTCTGGCTCCGTTTCAGATAATTCAGCGCATTTTGATAAATCTTGATTACATTTTTTATAGGCAAATCGAACGCAGTCAGCAGTAACAGAGGTCCAACGAAACGGAAATCTTGTAGGTGAGCCATCCTTAAATGTTGAAATAGGTGAACACTTTATACGATTTGATAATGTTGCTAGTCCTGGGTCAGGGTGCCAATTCGGTAGCGGTAAACTATTGCAACTTTGATTAGTACCGGTTTTTAAAACAGCATTGTCTTTCAGAATATCGACAGCTTCAGGATGATGAATAGAATAGAATTTAACTCCTTTTTCTACTGCACTGGAATGTATTTGTAAGCGATCTATGACAATAAAAGTGCCAATCATAGCTAATGGCGTAGTTCGTGCTTTTATAATTAATGATTTACACATAAAATTTCCGACGATGCGATCCACTGTTGAAGGAACTTCGCATAGACTGTGAATGGCTGCAGAAGTTGCATTGTTTGAATTAAAATTTGTAAATTTACGTTCAGGATAGCTTCCATCATCTTTGTTTTTAGAATGACTAAATGCCCAACCATCAGCAGAGTTATCTGAATAGTATTTTTCTATTTCATCAGTAGAAAAATTAAAATTAGTAGCTCCTTTATTATCGCATTCTGAATCCATTGTACCAATATCATCAGTTAATTTCGGGAAAGAAAATTGTCCGAAATCAGTTAGTTTGATTTCGCTTTCAGGTGAACAATGGCCTGCTAATGTTTGTGAAGTGTATGAACTTTGGGTGTATAATTTATTTGGTGAGCAAACAGTTTTATTGTCATCAGCAAAATCAGTAAATTTTCTAAGGTATACTGATTTTAGCATTCCACTTCCTGCTGGAGAAGGTAAACATTTACCTTCTCGGCAGGTGTTATCTGCACCTGTAATTCGAATGTATGTAATTGGTTCAGATTTGAGATCCTCAATTTTATCTATACTCAGTTCGATACTTCTGAACTGGGGTTGAAATACATTATTAATTAAAATGTTTTTAATAGTTACATTGAGTTTGACAGGCGGTCCATTAGCAGGTTTTAAAAATATATTAATTTGTCCAGGTGTATTGTTGTATTCATCAGGTAGCGGTATATTAATTCTTGTTGTATTTCGATAGAGAATATCTAAAAACATGGAAAATTTTCTAGCTGTTTTAGTTGCAGGTACATTATTCAAGTAATTTTCATCAGGAATAGCTTTAATAACTTGAGTGGCTTCATTGGGACTACCATAGACGTTTTCTCCGACACTGTTGTTACCTGGTAAAAAATTTGTTAATGAATCTATTGATTGTTTAGAAAATCTTTTTTGTAAATTTGTTACATTGTTTTTCAAAAATGAAAAAATGTATTTTCTTTTAACTGGTCCTGCTAAGCCATAAGTAGGGCCAACAGACTTATCTATATCACCATAAAGCTGTGAAGTGAAGTCAAGTGAAGGCATATTTTCTTGTCTTATTCGGTTGATACAATGTTCAACCAGTTGACTGTTGTTAGTAATAGTATTTTTTTCACCAGCAATAGCATTAAGCCCTAAATCCTCTGCAGAGTCTGTTTCAAATCCTTTTCCTAAGCCTCTAAAAAGCTTTGTATCATCCCAAGTTTGAAATTCACCGAGAGCTTTTTCAGAAATGAAACCTTCACCGCTGCCAGAGGCAATAAACCCACGACCCAATGTAACTGTTTCATAAAAGCTGACTGGTGATTTGGGTGCATTTTTATTAGTTGGATCAGGTAGTATTAAGTCTTTATTGATAAAAACAGGACTGTAAAATTCGACACCAGCTGCAGCTTTAGATTCTGCGATGGGTGGAATATAGCCGTTTCCTTTTTCATTATCAGTAGTGCTAGGTGGCGCACTGTTCAGAATAAGACTACCTCTTAAAATAAGACTGTAAATATTAAGTTCTCGTGGTGTAGAAAAAATTAAACTCGTTTCAGAAGCTAATTGTGCACCATTGATTAAAACTTTCTCTCCATCATCAAGTAATGAAGTCGTTATTTTTATATAAACTTGATCGCCGTTGTGTGGTAGTGATATTTGATCGATAACTTCATAAGTAATTTGCACATATTTGAGGGGTTGTTTGCCTTTAACATTTTTAACAATAGCTTTTAATGGGTGTATATCAGAAAATAAACTAATATCACCCCTGACTGTGAAGTTTTTAAGAAGCATGCTTTTAGCTAAATTTTTTGATTTCTCAGCTTTGTCCGCACCGTTAATATCAATTGTTTCGACATTTCCATTATTAGTTATACCTGGAAAAGTTCCTTTAACTAAATTTGAAAAATCAGGATTTAATTTTTTTTCAGCAATGCCTAAAGCATATATTTCAGGTAATAAAAGTCTATTAGTGCTTAATAAATGTGTGTAGTTAGAAATACATTCAGAGGGAAGTGCTGGTAGTAAATTTGATTCATAATACTTATTCAGAAGTCCTTTCTCGCCATCGTCTTGGAAGCACCATCTTTGTTGTAACGCACTTTTTGCGTAGTCAGTAACTGATTGTATTGCGATCGTATAAGTAATATTTGTTGTTAAATCAGCAGAAACTTTTTTCATCGTTATTAAGCGGTCAGCAAGAAAGCTGATTAAAATACTTAAAACACTAGAAATCATAAGGACCATGATGATTGTGGAACCTGAGTTATCTAAAATATTCTTTTTTCTTTTTAGAGTTGAATTAATATTTAGACTCATTACTGTCCTACTGATTTTCTTTTAGAATAGGGTTTCAACCAGACATCTATGATTTCGCCTGATTTGTTTTTGCCATTGAAATTAAACTCAAACGATCCTCTTTGTCTAAATTCTGCTCCGGCATCTATAGTTTCAAATTTATTAATGTATTTTAATTTTATAAATTTCACTTTTTTTGCTAATAATACAGCATCTTTTTTCAAGAACAGACCCTTACCAGTACTGTCTTTCCAAAGAACTAATTTGTTAAAAATAGAGTCGTTTGAATCAATAAATCCGTCTTTATTTAAGTCATGCTGTGCTAAATTTTCAAAACCACTTTCAAAATTATCACTCTCTCCAAATAAGTCTTTATAAGATTCAATTTTGCCGTTTTTATTTTTAAGTGCTAAAAAATAACCTGTATGGTTTTTTTCTGGCCAATAAGTTTTTTCGTCATGTTTCATTTTAAAAGATGAATGATTTAAAAAATTCGGTCTTTTTTCATCAAAAAATAACATCAATGGTGAATGGTAACCATGACAAATAGTATAATCACCTGGAATCGAAGCTGAAATACTTAAAATTTTACCATCGTTTGACTGATCAATGTGTATTCCAGAATTATTATCGCTAGTTGTTGAAATATCACCAGCTTTTCCCATATAAGATCCTTCAAGAACTGTTTTTTTCCAGTCCTCATAACCGATCCAATAATTGACTCCTGTTTTAACTAAATAGGTTTCTGCAGATTTTAAGTAGTTATTATAGCTAGAAACTTTTGATAATAATTCAGATTTTTTTATGTTTTCTTTTTTTAACTCTGCTGCATCAAGTATAGGATCAAATTGTGTCAACTTTTGTGTAAATTTTAAACCTCGAACAATAAATAGGCTTTTAGAATCTGAAATATTTCCAGTGTTCATATCAACTGATGAGAACGTTACAGAGGGAATCGTTAAGACTAGTAGTCTATTTTCTATTCGGCCAACAATTTTAGTTGTTTCTAAGCCTGTAAAATTAAAGTTGAAATCACTGAGAGTTGGAGTTGGCAAATCCGCAATTGACTTTAAAATAACTGGTTCAGTGTTATTTTCTTCGCTGTCAAACATCGCTCTGGCAGGAAAATCTACACTAAAACTTTTGAAATTACTTTTATTCAAAGAAAACTCACCGGATAAAGTGACTTTAGCCGTTGCAGAAATTGGATTTCCAACACCTCTTAAATTAGTGGCGTAACATGTTGTGGAAAGTCTGAGTTGAATTTGGTCTTGTGTTGTTCTTCCTGAGACCGCTGTTGACGGTATTTCTGAAAAAGGATTACCTGTACCAGAGATACTCATTGCGATTTTTGAACCTATGATTTTTCCACCATTTTCAACTGAAGGTGCATTAATATTTGCTTTATAAATACTAGTAGGTATTTCAACATTTGTGTTTGTAATAATAGTATTCAAATTGACTTCAGGATCTGTTTTGACAAACTTTTTTCTATTTTTTTCTGCATCTTCGTTGGGAACAAGTTCACCTGTTGCATCTAGTTTTTTTGGTAATGGTTCTATCACGCCGAATCTTGGATCAACAACTGTAGTTACTAAATTTTTATTAGCCAGAACCTCATCAAATAATAAAAGTCTATTCCCTTCTTTGATAGCTCCAGAAAATAATGGTTTCAATGCCAATTGTGTTTTCACAGACTGAGGCAATTCAATATATGAAATGTCTGCTGGTGTACTTGAGGCTATTGTTTCCAATGGTGGAAATTGATTACAAAAAGGTGGGTTTGCAGCACCATTTATACACGGAATATACGATGTGCAATTGGGCGGATTCGTCGATCCATTGATACAAATATTACAGGTAGGAAAATTTGTTAGTGCTGAATTTGTACAAGTGCTTGGCTGTGGAAACTGATTACAATACGGTGGATTGATTGCACCGTTTGTACAAGGATTAAAAATATCACATTGTGGAGGATTTGTTGCCTCGTTGCCACAAGGTGGAATAACTGTACATTGCGGAGGATTATTAGCACCGTTAGTGCAGCCAGGCATGCTATTACAATAAGGAGGATTTACAGCACCGTTTCCGCACGGATTAAAAGTATCGCAACTTGGGGGATTCGTAGCACTATTACCACATGGAGGTATCACATCACATTGTGGAGGATTATTAGCACCGTTCCCACAACCAGGAAAATTATTGCAGTACGGAGGATTTAAAGCTCCGTTTGTACAAGGATTAAAAATATCACAAGTTGGTGAATTCGTAGCTGTGTTACTACAAGGCGGGAAGTTGTTACACAGCGGAGCATTATCAGCCCCATTAGTGCAGCCAGGAAAGTTATTGCAAGTTGGTGGATTTAAAGCTCCATTTCCACAAGGAGGGAAAGCATCGCAGTTCGGTGGATTTGTTCCCCCATTCACGCAAACATTACACCCTGGAGGGTTAGTAACTCGTGGATCAGAACAAGAATCTGGCGGTGGGTACATGCTGCAAGTTGGTGGATTAATAGCACCGTTTCCACAAGGGGAAAAAGAGTCACAGTTAGGTGCATTATTAGCTCCATTAACACAAGTCAGACATGAAGGTGGGTTAGTAACTTTGCTATCTGAACAATTTGCTGGTGGTGGATAATAGCTACATGTTGGCGGGTTTATAGCCCCGTTGTCGCAGTTATTATAGGTGTTACATGATGGTGGATTATTTGCTCCATTGAAGCACGGATCAAACTGTGTGCAAGCTGGTGGATTAGTTGTTCCGTTACTGCAGGCGTTACATGCAGGAAAATTCTGGAGCCCGCCAGAGCACTCACAACTGTCATTTCTATAAATTTGATTTTGTCCGCAGGCGTTGCAGCTAGGTGGATTAGTAGTTCCATTGCCACAAGAATCATAGGTATTACAGTAAGGAGGATTAGTCGCACCGTTGCTACAACTTAAACCCTGATCACATGAAGGTGGGTTGTTTGCACCATTTGCACAAGGCGGAAACGAGTTACAAGCTGGTGAATTATTCGCACCATTACTGCAATTTGGAAACATATTACATATCGGTGGATTTGTAGCTTGGTTACCACAAGCATCATAAGTATCACAATTAGGATAATTGTTTGCTCCGTTTCCGCAACTAGGAAATGCATTACAGTTCTGTGGATTTGTGGCTCCGTTGTCGCAAGAATTACAAGCAGGAAAATTTGAAACTCCACCAGGACAATTTTGTTTACATACCCCACTAGCCATAGTGAAGCCTGAAGCGCAGCTGTTACATGTCGGTGGGTTGTTTGCATCATTCAAACAAGGGTCATATGTATTGCACCCACCGGTGGGATTATTCGCTCCGTTCGCACAAACATTACATGAAGGAAAGCCAGTCACGCCAGCAGGACAATCGTTTTTGCACGAATTCGATCCACCATCATAAGATTGGCCAGCATTACAGAATTTACAATTACCGTGATCGTAAGCGCCGTTATTACAGGTAAATCCACAAGTGCCATTGTATTCTGTATATCCAGAGTCACAACTATCACATGCAGGAAATGAATTGTCTCGATGAACGCCGCAGAAAGCATAGCAAGTGTTGTCAGTATGCATTTTTTGATTGCTTGAGCAATCTGAACAAGAGGGCGTAGTTAAAGCTCCATTTGTACAAGCAGGCCAAGTTGAACACGTAGGCGGATCATTTTTTCTGAACAGAACACCATAGAAAGTTGTTTGGGTGTCATTGCATGTATCGCAAGCAGGAAAGTTGGCTGCAGGACACAGACCTTGACAACTACTTCCGTTATATCCTTCACCAGAATTACAAGTATTACACGATGGCGGATTGTTGGCACCATTTGTACATGGGTTGAAAATTGAACAAGTGGGAGGATTTGTTGCTCCGTTTCCACAGGTCTCTGGAGGTGGGAAAATATCGCATTGAGGTGGATTTGTGGCATTATTCGTACAAGTTGTAGCTTCAGGCAAACAATCTGGGGGCCCAGCCCTGCCAGGCTTACAAATTACTGTTTCACAATTGTCGCTTTGAATATCAGTCCACAATTGACCTGGACTTGAACAATTGGATTGGGTTGTAGTTGATAATGAACAAGTTGCGCCGGAAGGTGAGTAAATGATGTTTTGACAAAGCTGAATTGCATTTGCTGGAACAGCTATAAAATTAGTTAGAATTAAGCAGACAAAGCTAAAAAATAAGATATTGATAGTTTTTTGTAAAAAAATAAATAACCTAATCATGTCAAACCTATCGTCAAAAAATTAAAATAACTTTAATTTTTAAAAACTCAACGTATCAAAATAAAACGCTAATCAATTACTCTAGCTATACAAATACTTGTGCTCAACAAAATTTGAAATCAAGACTATGCTTTCGTCCACAGTCAGTGATTAACAATAATTTTTTATATCAAAAGCATTTTTGTAAAACAGGCATTGAACGCCTAGAATTTCACGATTTATTGGATCCTGAGAAATAAGTATTTTTTTTGATATTTTTTTCATTTTTTTATCTAAATCTGAGCCTAAATTAGTGATTGAGCCAAGATCAGATTCGTTGATTATTTTTGACGATTTAATTTTAATGAGGATTAGTTTATTTTGTGGTAACTGCAAAATCAGATCTATTTCCTGGTTTTCTTTTGTCATTAAATATGACATTGTAAAATCAAGGCGATTATACTCGATCATTTTTTTTATTTCAGTAACTATAAAGTTTTCAAACAGGACGCCATAGTAAGACGTATGTTCGATCATGGGTACAGACAGCATTTTTTCTATGGCTCTGGCAATGCCAGTATCAATAAAATAAAATTTATCAGCAAGACGCACTTGTCTGCGAATAGATGTTTCAAATCCTGGGATTCGAAATCCCAGCAATGTGTCTTCTAAGATTTCATAATAATCTTCGATCGTAGATGATTGAACACCCACTTGTTGGGCTATTTTTGACTTGTTTATAATTTTTGTATTCATCTGTGCAGCTATTTGCAAAAAGCGACGAAAGGGTTCTAGTTTTCTAACCCATTGTTCTTGTTGAATTTCTTTTTCAATATAAGTGAAGACATAAGATTTTAAATATTCAGTTGATTCTTCATTCGAATTCGCAAAGTAAGACTCAGGCAAAAGTCCGCGCTCTAAACTTTTTTCAAGATTAAAACTTTCTTCTAGCTCTAACATTGAAAAAGGGTATAAGTTGTAAACCGAAGCTCTGCCAGCTAATAAATTGACACCTTTTTGTTTAAGTTTCCTAGCGCTCGATCCAGATAAAACGAATATTTTTTTATTTTTTGAAATTTCATCATGAATAATATCTAATAGAATCGGAATTTTTTGAATCTCATCGATTATAATAATTTTTTCTGTGTTTTCAGGCAAATTAATAAAGTCTTTAAAGCGTTGCGGATTCATCGAGTACTCTTCATAAGATTCAGGGTCTAGCAAATTGATATATATTGAGTGTTGATCTAAATTTTCACGTAACCATGTGCTTTTACCGACACCTCGCGGTCCGAATATAAAAAAACTACGTGTATTTAAAGGTTTAATCAGCCTCTTTACCATAAGATGATATTATCCGCTAAATTCATCTTATGGTCAATTATTTTTATATACTTATAAATCATTCAATACTTTCAACAACTTAAATCCAAAAATGAAAATTAGTGGTGCTGCCACGATTTTTCACGTATAATAAAAGTATGTTTATAAAACGTAACCTTAATTTAGCTCAGCACTTACAAAATAAAAGCATTTTACTTCTTGGCCCTCGTCGAACTGGCAAGTCATCATTCATAAAAAATCAAATTAAGCCTGATTTGTATATCAATTTGCTCGAGGCCTCTGTGTATTCACAGTACGCTTATAATCCGAGTCTTATTCAGAAAGTTATCAAATCAAATCATAAAATAATTTGTATTGATGAGATTCAAAAGTTACCTCTTTTAATGGATGAGGTGCATTCACTCATTGAAAAATTTCCAGATAAGAAATTTATTTTAACGGGTTCAAGTGCTAAAAATTTAAAAAAATCTCACACGTCATTAATGGCAGGGCGTGCTCGGCAAGTTCCGTTTTTTCCATTTACATATAACGAAGTTAAAAATCACCAATTCAATTTAAATAAATTTTTGCTTTATGGGGGGTTGCCTGAGGCTTACTTGTCAGTAGACCCTTGGAATGAATTAAAAGATTATTCAGGCACATATTTAACTAAAGAAATTCAAGCTTCAGCCTTTGTTCGAAAAATTGAAAACTACTCAAGATTTTTAAAGTTTTCGGCACTTTCTAGCGGTGAGCTACTAAATTTTGAAAACTTAGCAAGTGATGCCATGATATCATCCAGAACAATTAAAGATTATTATCAATTGCTTGAAGAAACATTGATTGGTTATAATCTGCCTGCTTTTAGAAAAAAAAATAGTCGAAAAGAAATTTCAACTAGTAAGTTTTATTTTTTCGACAACGGAGTACTAAATGCCTTCATCGGCAGAAAAAATATTTCAGAAAAATCACCCGAATTCGGAAATCTTTTTGAACACTTTATTTTTCATGAATTAAATTCTTATCAAAAAGTAAATCGCTTTGATTGGGAACTTGAGTTTTGGCGAACCCATGTGAAAGACGAAGTGGATTTTATCCTTGGAGGTGGTGAAGTCGCCATAGAAGTAAAAGCTTCAAGCCAAATTAAAAAAGAACATTTAAAAGGGCTTCTTAAATTTAAAGAAAATCATTCGGCTAAAAAATTGATTACTGTTTGTCAGTCTGTAAAAAAAGAAACTCTAGAAGGCGTTGAAATCTACCCCTGGCAGCAATTTATAGAGGACTTGCATGCAGGACTAATTATTTAAATCGAATATGATTGAGATAATCAGCACCATTAGTGTTGATTAATATCATAAATAGCGGTAGCATTGCTGTATGAATAATCCTAATCATAAAACTAAATTTAAAAGATTATTGGATTTGAACGCGTTAATTTCTAAAAAATCTATTCTTTTGCTGGGGCCAAGGGGTGTCGGTAAGTCGTTTGCTTTACGGGAGCAATTAAAAGATAATTCATATTATATTAATTTATTAAAAAATCAGGATTATTTAAAACTCAGCCAGAACCCTTCAGAGATTGAACAAATGATCGATGGCCAAGATAAAAAAATTGTAGTTATTGATGAAATTCAAAAAGTAGCAGCACTTATGGATGAAGTTCATCGCCTGATCGAAGAAAAAAACATAAGATTTTTATTAACTGGCAGCAGTGCTCGAAAACTGAATTCTAAAAAAGTTAATTTACTAGCAGGGCGCGCATGGATTGCAAAAATGTATCCCTTGGTTTTTAGTGAAATACCAAATTTTGATTTAGAAAAAAGTTTAATGTATGGTATGCTGCCGAGTATTTATTTAAGTGAATATCCTTTGGATGAACTTGAAAGTTATGTTCAGACATACTTAGAAGCAGAAATTCAATTAGAAGGTTTAGTAAGAAAAATTCCAGATTTTCATCGATTTTTAAAAGCAGCGGCTTTATCTAGTGGTGAGTTACTAAATTATGAAAATATCAGTTCTGATGCTCAAGTTTCGGCTTCGACAGTTCGCGAACACTATAAAATTTTGTCAGATACACTTGTCGGCCATATTTTAGAACCCTATAAAGAATCTAAAAAAAGAAAAGCCATATCAACATCTAAATTTTATTTTTTTGATTGCGGAGTCTTAAATTATTTGTCTAAAGTGTGGCCTTCCGATAGGGAATCCAGCATGTTTGGAAATAGATTTGAACATTTTATCATTAATGAAGTCATTGCAAACGTAAGTTACCAACGAAGAAAAATTGATATCAACTTTTGGCGCGCCTCTGGACAAGTCGAAGTCGATTTGTTGTTCGGTGATACTGCAGTTGAGATTAAATCTTCAAAAAAAGCCACTGACCGCATGGCGAAGAATTTACATTACTTAAAAGAAGAACGTCAGCATAAAAATTTTATAGTAGTATCAACTGATGAAACAGAAAAAAAATCAGATGGAATACATTTTATGAATTACAAACTTTTTTTAAAACGATTAACTTCAGGTGAAATTTAATTAATGTAATTTTATTCTGTAAGTGTTCGGCCAATAATCACCATTTAATTGTATTTATAATTAACTTCAAAGCCTGCTGAATCGGTAAAATTAAAACAACTTCTGCGCCACAAGAGGATCTGTAGGTATTCATTCTAAATTGCACGTTGTTTGAAACAATCATATTCCTCATCGAAGAGATCACAAATGTTTCAAATAATGAACTTCGCAGAATGCTAGATTAAGATTTTTTAATAAATTCAGCTAAGGCTCTTAAATACTTCATGTCTATAATGCAATGTAAAATAGGCATGAAGTATAAACCTTGTTGACTCAAGTAGGGAGTCTTCTCATCTGACTATTTTTCTGCTCAACGGAAATTTAGTCGCAACTCTACAAACTGCCATTCCCTGGTGGAGGAATTCCATCCGGAGGTAAAGATCCCCCGCCAGATCCAGTTCCTCCGCTGCCACCACCAGAACCAGTGCCACCACCACCGCCAGCGACAATCAGATTTGAATCGCGTATAGGAATATCAAAGGCCGCGTAAAGTCCCTTGCTGTTTCCAAATTTATTTTGAACATAGGTTTTACAATGCACTTGAAGAATTTCCCCTGCGGGCGGGTGAAGTGAACTTAAATCCAAAGTAATATTTAAATTATTTTTTGAAAACGAGATCGGCGGAGCACCATCACAGTTGGCAATAATTTTATCACCCTTTTCTGGCTCATATAACATCACTCGAGTTAATATTTCAGTTCCACCAGGGCCTGGTCTTTTATACTCTTTTAATACAGCCGTATGATCAACTGCTAATTGAACATTTTTAATTCCTGTATCAATTTTTTTATCTATAAGTGTAGCTGACGTAATTTTTAATTTAGGTAATCCATTCAGTAAATTTGATTTAATACAACTCGAGCTATTTCCCAATTCGAATAATGATATATCACAAGTGCTTTCATCAGAAAAATTATCATTACAAAAGTTTTTTTGATATTGAAGATCAACTCCTGATAAAAGAGTAGATCCATTTTTACAAACTTCACTTTCAATGACATTCTGATCATCTGAAAAATAAGACACGGGCAGTGTAATTTGACTGGTTCTTGCTTTAAAAAGCGAAGTCGCTGTAGGTTTTAAATTAAGATTAAAATTGACCACTGTACAACTTCGACTTGCGCATCGAGTTTGATACGCTACTTTTGATTCATAAATACATTTTGTGTCCTGACAAATTCCGTTTGATCCCCATTTTTGATTCAGCATAAATCCCTTGTCTGTGGCATTGGGATTATCCTTTAAACTTGTCCAATTTGTTATCTGATATTTTTCACAAAAATTACCCTTAATAGTTGATCCTGATAACTTAAAACAGAAATTAATTTCTTCTTGAATAGCATTGGGAATTTGATTTAAGTTATAGATCATAATATCTTTTAATCGGCCACGGTGACCTTTAAGGCCTGCTCCAAGCAAACTTATATTTTGATCAAGTTCGCTTGTGAACTCATTTTTTTGATTTGATTTCTGAAATTGCAAAAATAATTCAGGTGTAACAACAGCTACCATTGCAAATAAAAAAATTCCGACCATCAGTTCTGCAACAGTAAAACCTTTATTACTTTTAACGAGAGAATTCATAAAACATCTCCTTTAAAATAAAACTCATCGATTGGGCCAATTCACAAAAGGATCATTCAGTGCTTTACAATTCACAGTAAAGTTGTCACTTCCATTCCAGTGATAACTTGATATCACTTGATCGTTAGAACAGGACTGAGAAGACACAAGGGATCTGCAATTAGCTTTAAAATAATCTAAACCGTTCATGTTCACTTGAAACAGATATTTACCATTTTGTGGAGCATCCATTCCGCAGTTTTTCTCAGATGAGATACTTCGACAAACGGCTTGACCATTTTCAATTTTAACTAAAAAAGGCTTATTTGCATCGAAGCACCCAACAACTCCAGGAGTTCCAGCTTTGATCAACGAAAAAGTTCGTTCAATCTTTCTTTTAGCATTTGTCATCGAAGGTGTATCTTTTCCTGAATACACTAAATAAATTTGTAATTTCATACTTGGTAAATTTTTAAGTTTTATGCCGTCAAAACTTGTTACATCTTGTGGGTCAATAATTACCCCACATTGAGCAATAGATTTGGGATACTTTATTTCGTCTTGAATGCAGCCATTGATGGGATATTCAATAATTTGTTTTAAATAATTCATATCGACTTTGCAATCTTCTATATTAGTCGATTGATTGGATGTCGTAACATCGCTACAGTTTAAATGTGAAATTTGATCAATCACGTGTTTTGCCACTTGTTCTTGCCTATAAAAAATATTTTTAAGTCGACTTGTCTTTAATACTTTATCCGTATTTTGTGATTGTTGTGTGGCTACAAACAGCATTACTCCCAAAACAGAACTAGCAATCATAGCAATCAAAATTGCATTTCCGCCTTGATTGTTTAATCGATTTAAAGGTGATGACTTATCGAATTTTTGCATCACGCTCTCCGGTTAAAGAAGAATCTAAACTGCATTGGCCAGAAATTATTTTTACATTAAATTTGTAATCAAAGCAGTTATCTCCGAAGGGTGGTTGATAGCAGTATGCTTTTCCATCTGTATCAATAGCAGCAGGAAAATCACCATAACCACTTCCTACAGATGGCGGCTGTATAGCTGAATCAGCACAAATGTCTTTTTCGAGTCCATTTTCATCAGTAACAAGATTAATTTTTTTTGCAGAAACCTCTGAAATAATTCTTTGGCATTGAGCACTTGTAGTTGAATAATGTTTCATCGGACAAATATAAGATCTTACTTCGTTTGCAAAATAATTTGTGTCGGGATTTGCAGCTTTGGTCGTTGGGTATGTAAAAATACATTTACCACATACTGTATTTTTAGAAGCGTATTTTTTATTCGGAAAAATTGTTTTCACTGACCACCCATAGCCAGGATGTTCATCACAACCACATATTTGTTCGGGTGCACAGAGCATATCAATTTTAAATCCACCAAGTGGTTTTGGAATAATTTCATAACCATAAGATATGCTACTCATAGAGCAAGTTTTATCTTTAGTAACACAATTTGTTTGGCCTGTTTTAAGATTAATTGAACTGATACTAATCACAAGGCTAGGGTCTTCTGCACATTGACCCAAATGAGTGTCTTCATCCATTGAAGCGTTAAACTTTGAGACCTCAATCGGAAAAGGATAAATAGCATCTCTATTAGAATCAAATTTAAGATCATTTTCGGGAGTCGTTTTTTTACCAAATCTTTCAAAAAAACCAATTGTTGTATTGATCTCAATAAAATAAGCTAAAGTAAAATAAAAATTTTGAAGCACGGCTTTATCGCCTGTTCGTAAAATTAAATCATTGGCTGAATTAAAATTAATTGATTTTCTTTGGTAAGCTGCTCGAAGTCGAACATGCCATTGATTTTTTTCTATTTTTTCATTTTCTAAATTTGATGTAGGATTAAGCCACTTCAAATTTTCATCAAAATAAAATAATGCTGCAGGCTTCGTGATGTCATCAAGTGGATAGTTAAATCCAGAATCAATCAGTTGAATAACCCGTAAGTTTTGGAAACCGATTTCTTGACGTAAGAACTTTTTAATTTCTTCTGTATAACCTTCTTGATTAGGATTTCCAATGAGATGAATCAACTGAGATTCTAAAGATAAAGCTAAATCAATCGCTTTTGCTTTTTTATTAGTTTTCATAACTTGAACACCAATTGTTGTGCCAGCCAAAGCTGTCATCATCAATAATCCAAGGGCTACAATGAGTTCAATCAAAGTAAAACCTTTTTGGGTCTTGTTTAAGATAGGATTATTGTCTGTTGAATTCTTCATTTTTTTATCAATGGTTTTAGCATTTGAAATTGTTTGTAAATACTCAACGGGTTTTTATTTTTAAATTCAAAGCGCAAAATATTATTATTCTCTAAGCTTACAAGATCAATATCTGAAAGTAATTTAATATTTTTAATTGAAATTTTAATTGATTTAAAATGCAAAGTTGAAGGGCTATCATCGAGTTCAATTCGCCCACCAGTCATGGATATATTAACAATTTTACCATTTAATTGTGATTGATTACTCGATCCATGAAATTCAACTGTGCAATCGATTTGACAATCAAATCGATCGACTCCGCCAAGTACAGTTAATCGATCCCTACGGTCAAAAAAAGCACTATTCAGGTATTGAACAACCATAAAAAGTAATGCGACAGAAAAAACTGAAAATAAAAATTGAAATAGTGCAATAAAATAACCATCAGTACCAATTTTGAAAATAAGCTGAACAGATGAAGAAAGTAAAAAAGCACATAGAAGAACGTAACTGATCATCCAAGCCCATTTGTATCTTGAAAGCACAAGTAAAGCAGAAGAAAAAAAAGAAAAAAACATAAACAAATCAGTAAATTGTAAATCAAGATTTGGTTGATTTGTGATTTTTCGGGAAAGCAGCAAAACAAATATTGGTAAAATAATAAATAAAGTACAAAGAATATAAATAGCTACTGGTCTTTTTTTAGTAGAAACAGACATAGATTGGTTCATACTTTATTTTGAAATAAAATGATTAGATAAGCTACAAAAAAGAATCAATTTCAAGTATTTCATCTGATTAGTTCTAAACTGAGACAAGACTAATGATTAGCTCGTAAAAAAATAATGTCTCAATTAAATTCAGTCTAAGACTTTTAATTTGCTCTTATATCTGGAAGCGCTTTAAATAAATTTTTAAGCTCTGGTATTTGTGAGGGAAGTTTTTCCATAGAATCAATCCAAATCTCTGGTGTTTCCATACATAAAAATATATTGAATTTAGGATTCATTAATTTTAATTTTTTATTCATGAACTGAAACATTTCTGTTCGAACGCTCACATCGTATCTGAGTTTATTTCCTTCAGAAGGAAACATTTCGGCTTGATTAATTAAAGATTGGAATCCAAATCTTTCGCGCATCATGTGACGTTGTTCTGGTTGAAATCGAAGTGAACCAATCGAAATAACTTGGATATCTTCTGCCGAAAATTCGCTTGCAATAATTTCTGCAAGTTCAGAATAGTTATTTTTCCAGTTAGTATGGTAAATCATGGGATCAATATGAAATGCAATTCTATATCCTTTATCACGACATTTTTTTGCAGCTTCGATTCGCTGATTGAATGAAGCTGTTCCATGTTCTTCATTTTGAATTATATAATCTGGATTAATAGACCAACTAACAACAATATTTTTTGCGCCTGGAATTTCTACAAAGTTTTCAATTTCTGCAGATTTGGTTTTAAATTCTAAAATCCAGTTCGAGTATTTTTTAAAGAACAGTATCAATTTTTGCGAATAAAGTGTCAGTGAATCAAGCGACAGTGAATCCATGATTTCACCAGTTCCAACTCGGAAAGGCTGATCAGGATATTCATCGGCAATTTTTTGTAATTCATTTAAAGCTTGATCTATGTTTGTGTATATTTTTGTTATTTTGCTATTCAAGTAGCTTTGTAAATAACAGTAGCTGCAGTTCATATTGCACTGACTACCTAAGTTAAGTACAAAATAGTTACAGCATGTCAGAGATTTTTTTTGAGTTGCTCCTGGACAACGTTTGAAAAACTGACCATTAAAAGTTGTTAAAAGAAGTGTTTTTTTTGATTCATTAAACTCATGGGCACTCATAACACCAGTAGAAATAGGGATTTCAGATTCATTTTTTATAAAATGAATTATTTCTTTCGGGTAAAGTGTTTGAACGTGAAGACTTACTTCTGAATGGAGGGCTGCTTGATCAATATAAATATGTGTAAAATTAGGTTTCATTTTTTTGTAGACCTTCTCGGACTCTTTCTAATGACGAGATAATTTTAACTAAATCACTCGGGTTAGAAATAAAAACTTTGAGTTCTACGCCGGATCGATCTCCTCGACGTTCAAATTTTATTTTTGATCCAAATGGCCAGGGAAGTTTTTCCAGCTTAAGTTTTATTTCCGTGTCATTTTGCATTGTTAAAGGAAATCGCAATTGATTTAATCGAGTTAGCCATTGGTCGGGATTCAACATTTTTTGTTCGTGATGCGTGGTTAGCATATCAAAATCTATTTGTATTTTTTGCTGGTCATAAATAAGAACTATTTCAGTCACCAGTTCTAATATTTTTAAGCCTTCTGAGTAACTACATCTTAAAATCAAAATCAGTTCAAGTGTTTGATTCATCATTTGAATTTGAGCATCTGTTTTAAGAAGATCTAAATAGGGACAAATTTGATGAATATCGATAGTCGAGGATTTTTTACTGTCGAGCCATTTTTGAATTTGATTTTTAAGTTCAGATTTCATACTTTTTATTAAATCATTTCATCAATTAGTGCAATAACCTTTGGCAACAACCTTTGAATTTTGTATGATTAATGTGTGGTCGAAAAGAAAAAAACCTTAAATTTGAATACTATGAAATCTGCAGTACCTCTGCAGCGATACAAACAATCTAGCTGGAAAAACCGCTCAGATATGGATTTAGATGTCGTTTGTTTTGATTATAGCCAAGAACTTGATTTAAAGCAGTTTTCAGAAGTTTATATTTGGGATTTAGATAAAACTTATTTGGACACAAAAATTGACTCTTTTCGAGGATTGATGACAACGGTTTTTGAAAAAACCCTAACTAAGAAAAATATTCCAGGTGCATCTGAACTGATTCAAAGTATGTCACGTTACAGAAAGAAACACTTTAACGAAGCTATTTTTCCATTGTTTTTTGTTTCAGCGTCCCCACCTCAAATGGAATCAAAAATCAAAGAAAAATTTGAATTGGATTCGATTTATCCATTAAGAATGTTTTACAAAGATAATTTAAAAAATTTAGCACCTTCTCGGTTTTTATTTTTAAAAAAACAAATAGGTTATAAGGTCCATGCTCTTTTGAAGCTACGAACACAATTAAGTGATCATGTTAAAATAATTTTTTTTGGTGACGATTCTGAATCTGATGCAATTATTTATTCTCTGTTTTCTGATATCTGCGCCCGGCGTTTCAGTGAATCAAATCTTACAAAACTATTACAAAAATTTGGTGTTACTGCAATCCAAACAGATGAGATATTACATTTACAAAAACAAATTCAAGTTCAAGACCCAGTAGATAAAATATATATCAATTTGGCAACAGACACGGATCCTGAATATTATTTAAAATTTGGACGTCGTTGCTTGGCTACTTACGATTCGTTTCAGATTGCTCTTGATCTTATTCAAGATCAGAGGCTTTCATTAGAGGAACTCAATCATATTCAAAGCGAGTTAATTCAAAAATTTAACTTCACGACTCATATGATGGTTAAATCTTTTGAAGATTTAGTACGTCGTCGAGTATTAGGTATTTCCTCATTTGAAATGATATTCAATTATCTTATTGAAAAAAAAGTTATTAGTCCGAGTTGGAAAAGTTCTATTGAACCACTTCGGGAAAAACGTGTCGAAGACGGTAAAGTTTATGAGCTAGACGGCGTTTTTGAACCTTGGACGTGCACTGATATTGATTATTTGAATGAGTACTAATTTATTCAAAAGATAATGGAAATACTGTTGTTATTGCAGGTCCTGAAAAAGATGGAAATTGTGTTCTCTGTATTATTTCTTTTAAACAAGATAAAAAAACTGGTTGTTGAATATCAGTTTTAGAAATAGTGACTTGATTTGTTTTTCCTGAATTTTGAACTTCAAAAGAAATAAGCACTTGTCCATGAGAGGGCTCGTCTTTTTGAATCAATTGTCCATAGCATCTAAAAAATTCATTTTTTTTAGAATTTAATAATTCTTCAATTTTAATTTGACTGAGTTGTTCTTTTGAAGCGAATCCAGATTGATTCTGATAATTTTTAGTTAAAATATCTTTTTTAGTATTATTCTCATTTTGATTTTGAATCGAAGAATAGTAATCAATAGCTGAATATTGCCGACCTTCTTTTTTAATCCAGAAAGACTTTGCATTTTCTTTTCTATCTGATTTTTGTTTACTTTCAATATTGACATCTACATTTCCCAAACTTTCGATTTCGAGTTGTCCAACTTTTATAGTTAAAATAATGTTCTCTTCGTTATTTTCAAATAAAATTTGCGAATTTTCAAAAATTTTGATGTCTGCTTTAAATTGATCTAAAGTTATAACAACTTCTGATCGTGCTTCAGTTTTTATAGTATTCAAATGAGTGATTTTTGATTTAACTTCTAAAGATAATGGATTTACTTGATCGGCAGATTCGATTGATGCATAGCCATTTTTTTGCTTTACTTGAGCAATAGTCTTACTAAAAAATGTATTTACATTGCTGCTAGAAAAAAAAAGTGAAAATAAAATCAGTAAGATGCCAACTGAAATGAAAAGAAGTATAATTTTATTTTTCATTTGAAGATGGCAAAATTTTTAAACTATTTTTTTGGTTCTGTAGGTGGAGTTGTCGGTGCGGTAGGAGTTGCAGCAGATTCAATGGGAGCAGGAGTAGTTGCTGATTCAGCTTTAGCTGACGCCGGTGCTGTTGTGGCACCAGACATTATTCCACTATCAATGACTGAGGAATTTGATTTTGAGTAAACGATCGCAATACCTAAACAAGTTGATAGAACAATGGCTGATAAAATTTTAGTCATAGTGACTGCTAAGTTGGCTCCTCCTGTGGCTCCTAAAACTGATTGGCTCGTTGTTTGAGACGAAAACATTCCACCACCTTTTGAATCTTGCATCATGGCAACAATGATCAATGCTAAACAGGCTAAAATGTGTACTGTGGCTAAAAATGTCATCATAAAAAACTCCTTTGTCAAATGCGACTAACTAAAAATCAAAAACTAAAAATCAATGAAAATATAATAGTAAAACAATGTAATCTTGAATTTATAGTATCGTCTAGAAAATGAAGCAATAGTTGATATTTTTAGTTTATTTTTACGCGCTGTTTAATGGTGACATAAATTAAAGAATTTGAGATGTTTTGCGCTATGTTTTTGGTCTTTGAAGGTCTAGATGGTTCAGGTAAATCCACTTTGATGAAAATGCTTCATCAAAAGCTAATGCTTATGTTAATTGAAGTCGTTATAACTCGCGAACCTGGAGGCACAGATTTAGGTGACCAACTTCGTGAACTGATACTCAAAAAAAATGAAAATATTATGCCTCCTTGTGCACGTGCAGAATTATTGATGTATCAGGCTAGCAGAGCGCAACATGTCGATCTAATTATTGAACCAGCACTACGGCAAAATAAATGGGTTTTATGTGATCGATTTACGGCAAGCAGTGTTGCTTTTCAGGGTGGCGGGCGACAAATTTCACTCAAGCAAGTCCAATGGCTCAATGATTTTGCAACCAATGAATTAAAGCCTGATCTCACCATTTTATTGGATCTGTCTGTGGCCGATTCAAAATTGCGTAGGCTCAATCGAGCAAGTCAAACGGGCGAAGTTGATGATCGAATTGAATCTGAAAAAGATGAGTTTCACGAACGGGTTCGAAACGGATTTATCGTGCAAGCTCAAGCTGAAGCCAACAAGTGGTTGGTTTTAGATGCATCTGAATCTCCTGAGTTATTATTTTTAAAACTTATCAAAGAAATTGAAAACAGACATGGATTTAAAAATCATTTACCGAAAGATAATCTGTAAATGAACTCACTTTCTTCTTCAATAGTAGAACATCATTTTCAAATTAATAAATTAGTTCAGGCCTTTAAATCCAAGCGGCTTCATCATGCTTATTTATTTTCTGGTCCAGAATCAGTAGGTAAATATTCTGTAGCTTTAGCATTGACTCAGTTTATTTTATGCGAAAAAAATAATGATAAGAATGAAGCTTGTGCTGAATGTGGTTCTTGTCTTCGAGTTGCGAAAAAAAAATCTGAAAATATACTTTTTATCGAGCCTGATGGAACTCAAATTAAAATTGATCAAACTCGGCAAATACTTGATTTTTTATCATTGACTAATTTTGGACGGCCTCGAGTTATCATTATAGATCAGGCACAATCATTAAATGCTCAATCTTCAAATGCTTTGTTAAAAATATTAGAAGAACCACAAGCAGATGTTCATTTTTTTATGATCACTTCAGATTCCCAAATGATTATGCCAACAATTCGATCTAGAACTCAACTTGTTCGATTCAATCGTTTATCGATTGAGGCATTAAAACAAATTAAGCCCGATTTGCTTGATTGGATTTATTATAGCAGTCGAGGGCAAATAGATCGATGTCTTGTGTTGGCAGATCAATCAAAAAATAATCGTCGAGTAAATCATTTAGAACTTTTGCAGCATTTTTTTAATACAGATTTTTTGCTTAAATCAGATTGGCGAAATGATTTTAAAAGTCGTGAAGAAATGCAAAATTTAATTGATAATTGGATTCTTTTTTTGCGCGATTTTTTAGTTCTAAAAATCGATTCTAATTCATCAATTATCAACAGCGATCAAAAAGAAAAAATATTTAATTTAAAAATCAAAACGAATGCTCGTATTACAAAATTGATTTCGGCCCTCATGCAGTCTTATCGTGAATTGCAGGGTCATGCCGATGCTGTGCTTTTGATGGAAAAATTATGGGTGCAACATGCATTGGATTGATGTTCATTGTCATTTAGATCGTCTTGAAGGTGGTCCAGACGCCGCTTTACAATTGGCCATAGAATCTGGTGTAAAACAAATTGTGACGATTGGAACCGAGCCGGAAGATTTGCAAGTCGTCCTTAATTTGGCAAAAAAACATAAGCCTCATGTTTTTTGTACTATCGGCGTACATCCACATGAAGGCGTTAAATATAGTGATGAAGTAGGAGATTTTTTACTGGCAAATGGTCATCATGGTGAAGTGATTGCTATTGGCGAAATAGGTTTAGATTTTTACTACAATCAATCCGAAAGAAACGATCAATTTGAGGCCTTTGAAAAGCAATTATCTATTGCGGAAAAATTGAATCTGCCAGTGGAAATTCATACGCGTGATGCTGAACCCGAAACAATAGAAATTTTGCAAAAATATAAAGGCCGCGTAAACGGACTCATTCACTGTTTCACAGGAACAGAGTGGTTAGCCAAGCAGTCTTTAGATTTAGGTTTTAATATTTCAATATCTGGAGTAGTTACATTTAAAAATGCAGAGAGTCTTCGTCATATCGTAAAAAAAGTTATTCCTTTGGATCGTTTACATGTAGAAACAGACGCTCCATTTTTA
>JAYUJM010000044.1:0-8541 GCA_043765175.1 Pseudobdellovibrionaceae bacterium
GAATTGGCGCACTTAAAGGACCACTTCATGGCGGCGCAAATGAAATGGTTATGCACATGATGATTGAAATTGCTGATGCGAACAATGCAGAGCAATGGATGATAGATGCTTTAGCTAATAAAAAGAAAGTCATGGGTTTTGGTCACCGCGTTTACAAATCAGGTGATTCGCGAGTGCCTACTATGAAAAAATATGCCCAAGTGATGGCTGATGTGATCGGTGATCAAAAATGGATGCAAATGTACAATTCACTTGAAAAAGTGATGGTTGAAAAAAAGAAAATTTATCCGAATTTAGATTTTCCTGCGGGCCCTGCTTACTACATGATGGGTTTTGAAATTGATTTCTTTACTCCTATTTTTGTGATGGCTCGAACAACTGGTTGGTCAGCACATATCATGGAGCAAACAGCGAATAATCGCATTATTCGTCCCCTTTCAGAATATATTGGCAGTGCTCAAAGAAAAGTGACGCCAATTACTGATAGAAAATAATTTGTGAAATCAGTCGTAATAGTTCTTCTTTTACAGGTCTTAACTTCGTGTAATGTTAAGACTGATGTTGAAGATATTACTTATGAATTTTCAGAGAACTTATGTACTACTGGTAAGAAAACTTTTAATTCAACAGAAAATATGTGTCGAACGATACAAAACGAAGCCTCCAATAATTATTGTGCTTTAACTTCAAGACAAAATTATTTTGCTTCAAAATGCAGTGGAATATTTACATCAAATTAAGATTTGTTTTCATTTTTTAATTAATAAAACTATAAGCTGCAGGATTTTAAAACCATATTTTCTAACCAAAGATGAGACGATACAGGCGATGACTTTAAAGCACGATCGGTATCAGCTAAAGTGACAAGAGCCTCTTCAATTTTTTTAACTGGCCACAGTCTGGCTTGATCGCAATACCCTTCAATAAAATACGTTGGAACTTGCGCTAAATTTGCAAGCTTTGTCCCACCAATATCGTTATCTAATCCAGATCGCACAGTTAGAAGAATTCGCATATGTCGCGCAAGCAAAGTCACTATACCGATTTCATTTTGACCTTGATCTATAAGATGAACAAGTCGCTCTAAAGCTTGAATGCGATCTTTTTTCCCAATGGCTTTAGTAAAGTCAAAAACACTTTCTTCACGGCTATTGGATACCACAGAATTAACATCACTTAATTCTACAACAGATTTATCCCCGATGTAGTTTTTTATTTTTTCAATTTGATTTCGTATTTCACTTAAATTATTTCCCACTAGTCGATGAATCCGATGAGTCGCTTCTTGATTAAACTTCAAATTAAATTCTTGAGCCAAATAATTAATCCACTGAGGAACTTGATTATCGTAGGGCTTTTTAAATTCAACCGAAACAGAATAATCGAGTAAACTTTTAATCCCTTTTTTTCTTTTATCAATTTTATCTGCTAGCATTAAAAGACAAGTCGTTTCAACTGGATTAGTTAATACTTCACTCAGTATAAGCCAATCTTTTTCTGAAAATAACTGAACATTTTTTACGATAACTAAACGCTGCGGAGCCATTACAGGTAATGTTTTAATGGCATCTTTAATTATTTGTGGGTCTGACTCATCGGCATAAAATAATGAAAAATTAAAATCGATTGTCATTTCATTCAGTAATGCATTTTTAAAGCGTTGTGGTAACTGATCAACTAAGAAAGGTTCATCACCATAGCAAAAATAAACAGGTTTTATTTGGTTTGACTCTAAATTTTTGTAAATGACTTGCGAATCAACCTGAGGCATTACTTTTTCCTTTTCCTCTTATATACTAATCATATACTAATCATATTCTAAATTATATTCTAATTATGTTTATTTACTGAAAATAGTAAACTTTAATTTAATTGAACTGTATTCAAAAATTATCAACCAGTCGATCTAAAGCTAATTGCATCATTTCCTTAGCAATTAAATTTATTGTTAAACGACGTTCAGACAAATTGTAATTATTATTAGCTGAATTTAAACCTGGCAGTGTAATTTGCGGTGGAGTATAATTTTTTGATTGCACAAATTCACTTTGCCAAATTATTTTGTCGGTTTTATTATCTACTAATTTTATACTGACTGTTACATTGACTTTAATTTGAGTAGGTAAATTGGTTCCATAGGGTAAATAATCAGCATCTTTTGCTTCAAGAATTGAATCATCTGTACTTATGATTATTTTTTGGATGACTCCCGATAATGTCGCTTGCGCTAAATTTTTAGAACTGACTACATTGACTTTACTAAACCTTAAAGCCTCTGATTTTAACGCATTTGTGAATAGCATTTCAACGTTTGGTTCACTTGCAATGTTTTCAAATAAAGGAATGTAAATATATTGTATATCACCAGGAAGATGATCAACTTTATTGCTTAATCGATATGCGCAAGAGCTCATTAGTATAGAACAAAGCACCGAAGTGACATATTTAAAGACAACTGTTTTGTTCATTGCTTTAATATTAAAGATTAAATTGTTAATCTTTTTTTCAAAGAAATTTTTACATAATTTATATCTCATTAACCACATGTGATGTCAGCGGAGCAGAAATGTCAAATTCAATATTACTAGCCCCCGGCCCAGTACAGCTTCATCCAGAAGTAAAAAGAATTCTATCGCAAGAAATGATTCATCACCGAACACCTGAATTCGATCAAATTTTATCAACAACATTTATTCAACTTAAAAAAATTTTCCAAACAAACCAGCCTGTTTTTGCTCTGACTTGCACTGGCAGCGGCGGAATGGAATGTTTACTTGTGAATGTGATAAATCCAAACGACAAAGTCCTAGCTATTATTTCAGGAAAGTTTGGCGAACGTTGGGCTTCGATGGCCGAAGAATTCGGTGCTGTTGTTATTAAATATAATGTGGCCTGGGGAAATTCTGCTGAACCAGAGCAAGTTAAAAAAATACTACTACAACATCCAGATATTCAAGTTGTGCTTTGCCAGGCCTGTGAAACAAGCACAGGAACATCACATCCGATTAAGCAAATAGCAGAAATTATTAAATTAACAAATGCATTGTTTTTAGTTGATGCCATAACGGCCTTAGGTGCCTACGATATTCCTATGGATGAATGGAACATAGACGGGCTTGTTGGCGGCAGTCAAAAAGCATTTATGTTACCTACAGGGATGTCATTTGTCAGTTTTTCTGAAAAATCTTGGGTAAAAATAAAACAAAATAAAAATAAAAAATTCTATTTCAACATTGAAAATGAATATAAAGCTAATCTAAAAGGTGAAACATTATTTTCTTCAAATGTTATTATCATCAAGGCCTTACATTTTGTTTTAAATGAAATCCTGCATCTTGGATTAGATAATCATTTCAAGACAATCTATTTACGCGCTGAGTACACCCGTCTGATTGTTAAAAAATTAAATTTGCAACTTTACTCGAGCTCGCCTTCAAATTCCGTCACTGCTTTTTATTTGCCAAAAAATCTTGATGGTGTCCTTTTTCGTGATCAATTAGAATCAAAATATCAATTAACTGTCATGGGCGGACAAGATCAACTTAAAGGTCAAATTATTCGATTCGGCCACATGGGTTATATCAGCAAAGAAGACTTGCATCAATCCTCCATGAGACTTGCTCAGTTACTCATAGAGTTTAATTATCCAATTGATCTCAAAGAATTAGAAAATTATTCGCATCAAATTTTAAAGGAGTATTTTTAAATGTCAATAACAGTGATCGTTGGCGCTCAATGGGGCGATGAAGGAAAAGGGAAACTCATAGACGTTTTTGCAAGTCATGCTGACACCATTGTTCGCTATCAAGGTGGATCTAATGCCGGACATACTTTAGTCGTCCAAGGAAAAAAAACTGTTCTGCACTTAGTGCCCTCAGGCATATTACATCAAGATAAAACTTGCGTGATTACTTCTAGCGTTGTGATTGATATTTTCAGTATTTTAGATGAACTCAAAAAATTACAAGATTCTGGTTTAACACTGACGTCTCAACAATTACTTATTTCAGACCGAGCTACAGTTCTGCTTCCCTATCATAAAGCTTTAGATCAGGCGCGTGAAATCAGTCTATCCAGCTCTAGCTCATCTGAAAAAATTGGAACAACAGGAAAAGGAATTGGCCCTGCCTACGAAGATCGAGCTTCAAGACAAGCTTTAATTATGAGTGATTTATTTGACGACTCAACTTTATTACAAAAACTAAAAAATTCTATCAAAGAAAAAAACTTTCTTTTAAAACACATGTATGATGCTCCGGAAATCGATATTTTAGAATTATTTGAAAAAATTAAAATCGCCGCGGCAGAACTCAGAAAATTTCGAAAAGCAGACACCAGTTTATTTATTTCCCAAAAACTCAAAGAAGGTAAAAAAGTTTTATTTGAAGGCGCTCAGGGAACCTTGCTTGATGTTCACCATGGAACATATCCATTTGTGACAAGCTCTTCAACCCTGGCAGGATCAGGGTCCACTAGCGCTGGCATAGGCCCGCATCACTTTCAACAGGTTATAGGCGTTTTTAAAGCGTATTGTACTCGTGTGGGAAGTGGACCATTCCCTTCTGAGCTTTTAGATGATATTGGTACAAAAATTCAAAAAGAAGGTCATGAGTTTGGCTCTACTACAGGACGAACTCGTCGATGTGGTTGGTTAGATTTAGTAGCTCTTAAATATGCCATCAGATTGAACGGAATTAATAGTTTAGCACTGATGAAATTGGATGTGCTTTCTTGTTTAGATGAAATTCAAATTTGCACAGGTTACAAAATCGGATCACAAATCGTGCATGAATTTCCAACTGACCTGGAAGAGCTTAAAAAAGTTGAACCTATACTGGAAAAATTTTCAGGTTGGAAAACTGATTTAACGCAGATTAGATCAGTGGCCCAGTTGCCAAAAAAAGCTGTTGATTACATTCACTTCATTCAGAAAAATTTAGGTTGTCCTATCGATGTTATTTCTGTTGGACCAGATCGCGAACAAACTCTGTGGATCAAAGCCGTGTATAAAGATTGAGCACGAATAAAAACCTTTGACTGACTGATCTTTTTATATGAAATTACTGTCTCCGATTCAAGTGGTTCGCTAGCTCAGCTGGTAGAGCATTTCACTTTTAATGAAAGGGTCGATGGTTCGAATCCATCGCGAGCCACCATTTTTTTTGAATCGAGTCTTCGTTCTGTTCCCATCGTCTAGTGGCCTAGGACACCTCCCTTTCACGGAGGATACAGGGGTTCGAATCCCCTTGGGAACGCCAATTTCTCCTGTGTAGAACCAATCATGATTTATTTTTCTACAAAGATTGCCCAGGGGACGCCATTATCTCCGGTGTAGAACCATCGGACACCTTCAAAAAATAAAAGGTTCACTCCTTCCAGGTCCACCTGGGGGATAATGCCGTGCTGTATCCATTTTTAAAATGGGGGCTTTAGGGGCTTATCACTTTGCAGTGTCGTGACAAAATAAAAGTGATTCAAGAAATCGCCGACGAAGACTGGGGCTTTGCTGGGCTCCGTACCGATGAGTGGAAAAAGAAACAAAACTAGCAATTCAACATTACTGAATCATTTTCTTAATTTTTACTGCTTTTTCAAAATGATCCAATTTTTGGGTTTTGATCCACCACGTAGCAACTTCAAATAATAAATCGGGGTCAGTATTTTTATTTTCGAAGAAAGCATAAAATGATAACCCTACATTTGTGCCTTTTTGTTCAATTTTTTTATTACAAACTTCAATTATCTTTTTTTTAAAATCTTTATTCATGTTTCTTCCTTAAATTTATTTTGGGTCTACATTAATAACGGGGTTTTAGAGCTAGAATTTGAAAGGAATCAATTCATTTTCTAAGATCTTGCCAGACAGATAAAGTGGATGTCTTGGAAATCCATACTTCGATAGCTGAATCGCTTTTACATTCACAGACTGCAACGTCTTAGACAAAGATTGATAGCGATTCATAAAATTGCCATCAGTTCCCCAACAAGCGATTACCAGTTTTGATTCCTTAATTTGAGCTTTGATGGATTTATCATTTTCAACGCCTACAATAAAATCCAAACCCTTCTCCCCAGCAGCAAATAAACCTTTCGGGCTCTGGTCTCGAAAAGCAAATGCATTTAACATCACAACACCTCCATAACCCCAGTTGTGGGCATATCGAACACATTTGAGGATAGTTCGATCTTCAGATGCATGAGTCGCTAGCGATGGATTCAAACCAATAAAAATAACAGAAGGTTTCTTCGCGTCCCAAACGCGTTCAAGTGTATATCTATATTTAGAATCTCCTATTGGATTCGCTGACTTTGTACAAAGTACGCTGTAATTTTCGAATGGGTCTTTCCACTTAATAAGTTTTGCCATAATTCATCATGTATTTTTTTGTTCGCGATTTCAATTAAACAAGTTGAATCATGAACGGGATTTCGTGTTTTATCGAAGCCGAATCGCCGTACCCAAGCCCTTTAACCAAAGTTAATGCTTTGCCAAGATTCAATGAACCTTCTGCCCAGTGCGTACCCTTAGGGTCGTCAGAGATCTTATGTAAGATCTTGATTCCTTGTTTTCCAAGCAGAGGTCTCAACGCTTTATTAATTTCAAACGGTTGACTTGTGCGGAGCAATTCTGGAATTCCTTGAAATCTTTCTTTAATCACTAGAGGCGTGATATAAATTTGCTTTTGGTCAGTAGCACCCAGAAATTCAATTTTTCCTTTTAAACTATTGCGCTCATCTTCAAGATTTTTTAGTTTCACAATCAGTGTTTCGGAAACTGCACCTTGTGCAATGGCTTTGATGATGTTTGAAATCGAGCCCTCTACATCAGCCAGCTTCTCAGCCGCTCTTGCACCGCCGCCAACGTCCTTTGAAATGCGAGATTTGCGAAGCTCATTGTACTTTTGCGCCAGGATTTTACAGACATCATCGCTCTTCAACTGTTCTACCAAGAAATTTAAAATCGGTACCTCAAGTTTTTTCCAAGAAATAACTTTATGATTTACGCAAGACTTTTGCCTGTGTGCATTTCGGCACCCATAGTATCCACCTTTGTGACCAGTCACGACAACAATCGGACCATTGCAGACTTCACATGAGCAGAGTGACGTGAATATGTGATTCACCTGACCATCATGACGAAATGGTTTTCCATGATTGCCTGATTTTAATTTTCTTAAGTTATAGTTGTGGAATCTTTCGCGGACAGAATCCCATAATTCTTGATCGATAATTTTTAAATTAGGGCTATCAATCACAATCCAATTCGACTTTGGCATGTCAATGGTTTGCTTTGTTCCATCGCTCTTTTTAATGATTTTTGTTTTTCCTCTTTCTATAATCCCGATGTAGCTCTTATTGTTTAAAATCTGATAAATGGTACGGTCAGCCCATGTTGGTCTTTCTGTTAGGTGTTCTTTCATAGCACCAGTTTTATAATAGCAAGCAGGGCATGGCACACATTCATCGTTAAGAATTTTCGCGATTTCTCTTTGGCTCAGTCCATCTGCTGACATTTTAAATATTCTTCGCACAACTGAGGCCTGATTTTCAAGGATGACGTATTCAAAATGTGAATCCTTAAGTTTCCCCTTGATCATCGTTTGGCGCGTTGGTTTTGAAGTTACACCAAACCAAAGATGCCCGTCTGAAAATCCTTCATACCGACGCTCATTCAAGCCTCGCTGAGTGTCGATGCTTACGCTTTCGAGAAATTCCTCAGAAGCATACGCCTTGTTCATAAACATTAGGCGCGCATTCTTTTGCGCACTGGAAAACCCGTCACTTATGGCAAGAAGTTCAGCGCCGTACTCGTTTAAAAAATCAAATAATTGTAAAGCGATTCCCATACCACGAAGAAATCTCTTAAAGTCTGAAACCAAAATAACATCAGCTTGTTTGTTTCGAATCATGTTCATTGCTGAATCTAATCCATCACGGCCCACAACACCAAAACCCGAAACCGCTTCATCTTTAAACTCAGCAACGATTTCAAAATCTCGACCAGGAAATAGAGCTGACTTAATTTGCGCAAGGTTAGCAGCCCGTCGAATCAATCTGATTTGGTCTTCCGTCGATGAGCTGCTCTGATTGTCTGTTGAAAATCTTGCGTAGATGATAATGCGAACTTTTAAAGTTAAGTCCTTTATGTCATCATCATATTTTATCAGCTTGACTTGTGGTCTCGCTAGTACATTCTCCATTTTTTGGTTCTTCCTGTGCAGCCTCCTTGGAACGATCACGATCCAACATTATTTTTGCAATTAATGTGAGGAGAAAATCTAGTTCAAAACTATCCGATACATCAGAGTCAATTTGTGGCGTTCTATCAATGTGCATCACGCTTCCGCTCTGCCTGAAATCTTTTAAGGCCCTCTAAAGTTGAAATTGGATGTTCGTCATTTTCACGCTGAACAGAGTCCAATCCTTTATTGATAAAAAGTGATAAATCATGAAAGATAATATATCGCGATCTACCCCCGCCATCAGGCGTTCTCTTAAGAGTATTTTTTCCTTCCGATTCAGATCTGATAATCAAGCCTG
>JAYUJM010000045.1:0-42064 GCA_043765175.1 Pseudobdellovibrionaceae bacterium
GTCAAAACGCATTTCCTGATTCAAAAAAAACAGGTTGGCCTAAGGATAAAACAGCAAAAATTTTTGTTTCTTCGCAGGCTCATTATTCATTAAAAAAAGCGATTATTTGTTTGGGTTTTGGTTCTGATAACTTAGTTTTAGTAAAATCAGATCAATCAGGTTGTTTAGATATTATCGATTTAGAAGTGCAAATAAAAACTTGTTTAAAAAAATCAGAAATACCATTAATGATTTGTGCCACAGCTGGAACAACAGTTTTTGGAGCTTTCGATCCCATTCATAGAATAAGCGAGATTTGTCAGAAATATAATATTTGGCTTCATGTCGATGCTGCTTGGGGAGGTCCTGCGCTTTTTTCAAAAAAAATACGTCATTTTATGGATGGAGTAGAGCTTGCAGACTCAGTGACTTTTGATGCGCATAAATTATTCGGAGCTCAACTAACATGTAGCTTTTTTTTGACAAAACATCCTCACATTTTATTAGAAGCTAATGATGTTAGTGGTGCAGATTATTTATTTCATGACCAAGATCAAAATATTGACCGTGGTCGTTTGTCTTGGCAGTGTGGGCGTGCTGCAGATGCCCTCAGTTTTTGGACTATTTGGAAAAGTATTGGCACTGATGGATTAGGTCAATTTGTAGATCGACTTTTAGATTTGAAAAATGATATTTCAAAATGGATATTAACTCAAAATCGTTTGCAACTAGTCTGTGAGGCTGAGTATTTAAATATATGCGTACAGGTTTTACCTGAAGCCTTGACTGAAGATATTACTATCAAAAAAAATTGGTCAAAAAAAGTAAGAACTGAACTCAAGCGAAACAATCAGGCGTTTGTTAATTTTTCAACATTAGAAGACGGCACAACATTTTTGCGTTTAATTCTTGTCCACCCTGAAATCGATTTTGAAACTGTACAAAATATTTTAATTCAATCTCTTGAAATTCAATGAAGCTCTATTTAAATATTTTTTTAATATTTATTTTTTGTTATTCCTGTCAGATGCCAACAGCTCAATTGAAAAAAAAAGTTCAAGATTTTCAAGAAAAATATTCTAGCCACTTTAAAATGTATGAAGTCAAAGGGCGCAGAATTAGACTTGTTGAAATGGGTCATTCAAATTCGCCTCCGCTACTTTTTATTCATGGATCTCCAGGTTCTTGGGATGGTTGGATAGAATATTTAACCAATTCTGAGCTTATTCAGAAATTTCATATATTGGCTATAGACCGTCCGGGATATGGTCGTTCTGATAATGGTGTTGTTGATATTTCTTTAAAATCACAAGCTGAACAAGTTGTTGGTGCGTTGAAATATAATCACAGTGGTCTGCCAGCCATTTTAGTCGGACATTCTTTTGGAGGGCCTGTCGCTGCGCGTATGGCCATTGATTATCCTGATTTAATTAAAGGGATTTTATTTCTAGCAAGTTCTATTGATCCCAATTTAGAAGAAACCAAATGGTTTCAGTACCCAGCAAGTTGGACTATTTTTCGTTGGATGATTCCCAATGAGCTTCTTGTTTGTAATGATGAAATTCGTGCTTTAAAGTCTGAGCTTTTATTGATGGAACCTTTTTGGAAAAATATAAAAGCAAACGTGAGTATTGTGCATGGAGAAATAGATGAGTTAGTTCCTGTTCAAAATGTAGATTGTATCTTAAGTCATTTAAAACAAAATCAACTTCGCACGATAAGTCGTGTTTCAGATTTAAATCATTTTGTGCCTTGGAAGCGAGTTGATTTAGTACTTAAGGGTATTCAATCTTTAGAATAAATTTTTCTGCAGTTAATTTAAAAAAAAGAAATGGTTATCAATTCTATATGCTTTTGAAGGACCAGGTAAGAATATGCAAATAACTGATAGATCCGAATTAAAAAAGTACTGGCCATTAAGCGATGATTTAGTTCTTCATCGAAATGTTGCTAATTTAGTGTATTTTTCTAAAATCGAAAACCTTGAAGTTGTCGTTCGATTAACTCCGGTTAATCAGCGAACACAAAATGAAATTAAAGCTGAACTGGATGATTCAACTGCGTTTAGCTGGGATAAAAACAGTAGAATTAATCCCTTCAAATTTTGAAAGCCTTTACCATACACTTAAAATTCAAGATACAGTATTTCATGTTGTTGTTATGAAAAAAATAGAAGGTCATCGTATCGATGAAAAAAATATATCAGAAGAAATAGTTCAAAAGTGGGCTCGGGTTTTATCAAAGTTGCATCGGAATTCTGATTGCTATTCTGAAAGTTCAGGTCGTGCAATGTGGAATCAAGATTCTATTTTTCTTAAGGCAAAGTCAGCCATCAATTTATCAACAACGAAAGCAAAAAACGATTTTCTTCAGATTGTTGAGCAGTTAAATAAACACGACAATAAAAATAACTTCGGCCTTATTCACGGCGATTTGCATCAAGGAAATTTTTTTATTAAGAACCAAGAAATTATTATTTTCGATTTTGATGATGCTAACTTTCATTGGCATTTCTATGATTTAGTCATCCCTATAATTTCAATATATATGATGTGGGAGGTGAAAGAAGAAATAGAAAAAAAGCAAAAATTAATTCATGTTTTCATTGAAAGTTATTTTTCTGATAAAAATAAACCTATTCATTTATATCAAGATTTAAAACTATTTATGCGCTATCGTTTTATGCTTATTCATTTTTGGCTTATTGCTATTCGTAATGAACGTGAACTGTCTGAGAAAATGAAGATTTCATTTGATGAATCCATCAATGAACAACTGTATTTATTTGAAAATATGCAGTTTTTTGATTTTATGAAGTGCGAATAAAAATTATTCGCACTTTCCATCTAAAGTTTGAATCCATCGACTGACCAAAGCAACGCCTTTGGTATGAACTAAATTTCGGCCAACTTCAGGCATTTTATTTGCGGGTCGTAAATCACTAAGGCGTTTAATCAATAAAGATTTTTCAGGATGACCAGGAACAATATCAAACTTGACTTCGGCCGCAGCAGTACCAGCTGCAATGGGAGATTTACATATTCCTAAATGGCTCGAGGATTCCTCACGTTCGTATTCTAGCCATAGTCCTGACATGCCACCTGTACCGTTTGGACTATGACAATGAGCACAGTTTATATCAAGATAAGCGCGAGCCCTTTGTGAAATTGGTAATGTTTCATTATTGTAATCTCCTGCAATGACTATTTTCGAGAAATCTTTTTCAAGTGTTGATTCATTAAAATATTTTTCGTCGATCATGGCTTGGATTTGATTTTTTCCATGCCACTGAAGAGTTCCTTCGGAATTCAGCCATTTTGCTTTAGGGCCAATAGGATGAATTTTGTTAGCTAATGAGTGACAATTCCAGCATTGATTCGAATTAGGCACATTGTAATGAAAAGTTTTTTCTTTAATCGTATTTTCAGTAAGCCACTCACTTGAGATATCGAGTTCTGTTCCCCCTCGCTGTAACGTAGCCTCAGTTTGATTTTCATTCCAAATGTAGGGTAATGCCACCCAACCAATCGGACGATGTATTAATAATCGAGTTTCTACTATCTTTTTTTTGCTTTTATCTTTTTGATGTTGATACCAAAATGTTTTAGTAATAATAGTTCCCACAGGAAAATCAAAAACACTTGTTGGTTGAAACCCAATTTTTTGTAAATCGGGAACGAAAATAAAACGTGCTTTTAAAGCGTAATCACTGAATAAAGCCGAGCTTAATTGGTATTTAAATCCTTTTTCCATTGGATTTTCTAAAGGATTTAACTTGTTTTTAAATAAATTATAAGATGCCAGGTTATCACAATCAGCAGTTAGGGCTGCTTTAAAATTAATTTTATGATCAATAATTTGTTCGCAAGCCATTGAAGCCGTAAGAATCGAATCAGGATATCTGGCTGCGCTAAATTGAGGTGGTTCAAGTTGGGCTTGGCTAATTCTTGGCAGCTCGCAATCATGAGGAGTAATGTCAGTACTTGATGGGCCTCCTGGAAAAATCAGAACTTTGCGATCACTATCAAGGTGCATATTGCCAAACCGAGAAGGTGATCCATCGCTATTTTTATTATTGATAATGCAAATACGATTATCGCCAGTAAATTTTTCTTTATTGTATGTTCCGTCTAGAATTCCGTCATAAAGAATATCTGGAGTGTCTGTTTTGAAATGCCAATTCGTGACTAAACTAATTTCATTTTTAAAATTAAATTGAATTTTTTTATATTCATCAAAAATATTATTATGGATATAAATTGCTTTTGGAGTAGGGTCGTATTCTTGTTCGTTTTTTACTTTAAGACCAGATATCAGATAATTTGCAATAACAACGTTAGCAAAATTATTTTCATAAAAATGATTATTAAAAACTTCAACTTTTTTGGTCGCTAGAATCAGCATTCCGACACCTTTTGCAACATCACTGACAATACTTCCTAGAGGTGCAAAATTGGGCCAATTGTTATTGAATGATTTATTATTGTAAACTCGAACATCGCCGCCTTGACGTAAATTTAAATCAGGTAAATCAAATATCAAAAAACCAGCCGTATTTTGACTGGCAATATTATCATAGACATCAGCATTTTGAGTATTTTCAATTTCGATACCCGCAACATTTTGATAAGCTAAATTATTTCGAACAATTACATTTTTAGACTGACCAACATAAATTCCTGAATCAGAGGCTCCCATGGTTTCACATTCTTCAATAAGTACATTTTGTGTGTTTACAGGATAAATAGCATAGCCACCATTATTTGTGTTTGGTCCACGAGTCCATTTAACTTCTACTCGACGAATGACAACTCCGTTAGAGCCCGTAATTTTAATACCATTACCATCTGAATTCCACACGCTGAGATCTTCAATAGTTACTCCGTCGCTGGTTGCAAAAACCCCTTGTTTGCCTGCACGCTGGCCTTCAAAATCTAAAATTGTTTTTCCTTTGCCTTGGCCACGTAAAGTGATGAAAGATTTTGTCATTGAAATTTCATTTAAAAGCTTAAAATGCCCTGCGGGTAACTCGATGATGGAATTAGGAGCTGAAGTTATTAATGCAGCTTGCAAACGTTCATAGAATTGATCTCCAGATTTAATATGAATAATTGCCTGACTACTTATATCTTTAGTCGAAGTTGGTTGAGCAAGTGGAATAATTTGAAGTGGTTCTGTTGATGTGAATTCAACGATTCCATAAATTATGAATGCGGCTAATGCCGCAGTTAAAATAAATAAGGAAATAACTATTTTTTTTATCATATTTAATAAGTACTTGATTCATAATGAAATTGGTAGAATTTTTGTGATTTTAATCGAAGCTATGGTAAAAAGCTACATGATTACGGCATTGGGTTTTATGTAGATCATATTCTAAATAATACTTCAGTTCTATACAGAAGTGTTATTACAAAAAATGGTGTTTGGGGAATATTTTTAGGAAGACCTGAAAATACCGAAGGGACTATTACTATAACTTGATTGATTTAAGCACTCTGAAATAAAAAAAGAAAACAAAGTTTAATCTTTGCCCTGAATATAAAATTCTGACTTTTGTATTTATGGAATGACTTTTATTTTGACGGTTTGACTAAGCTCAGGCCCATAAGAAATATGAGAGCCATCTCCGAATTGTAAGGTTAATGTGTGTTCCCCAATTGGTAAAGTAATTGTAGCTTCTGTTTGAGCTTTGCCGTAATGAAGATTTTTTTCATTATTTGGAATAGGTATCCCTTCTGGAATGGGTTGACCGTTAATGATGATATGGTGATGTCCTGCTTTTTTATTGGTGAGTTCCTCGCCGGCAGGATGCAAAGCCATACCTTTAACATTCATTTTAACTGTAAATGGGCTTTTAAACTCTTGACCATTTTTTATTGAAACAAAGTTCACTGAATTCTTTTTTTTTGCAAAAACATTTTGTTGATTAAAAAAAAGTGTAAATACAAAAAATGTGAAAGCAAAAATTTTCATGAAATATCCTTTTTTTTTGATGAATACAATTAGGCTAGTGTTAAATTCAATAATTAGCAATACTCAGAGTAAATAAAAATGAACTTTTTAATCTTAAATACACTTTTTAAGTTTTGATGGTGAAATTTTTATTTCGGGAAACATGCTTTAATAGAATTTTTTCAGACATTTTCTTAACTTCGGGCTGCTTTTTCCATTCAAACATTTTTTGTTTTGCAATTTGGTAGCTTTTTTCAGGATTAACGATAGGTTCAGGATATGTTAATCCTGGCTTGTAACCACTTTCAATTTGCAAAAAAGGGGGCATTAAATGGGGCTCGGCCAAATCACTTAATGATACATTTTCCAATTCAGGCAGATATTTTTTAACAAAAATTCCTTGAGGATCTTGATCTAATAATTGCTTTTTAGGAGAGTAAATGCGTATCGTATTAATTCCAGTCACTCCAGCTTGCATTTGAACTTGGCTATAATGAATTCCTGGCTCAAAATCTAAAAATTTTCGAGCTAAAAATTCTGCAGGTCTTTTCCAATGAAGCCAAAGTTGATAAGTCGCAAAACTTAAAAGCATTGCTCGCATTCGAAAATTGATCCACCCATTTTGAAGGAGTGCTTTCATACAAGCATCAATCATAGGAAAACCAGTTTCGCCTTTACACCAAGCTTGGAATTTACTTTCGTCGAAATCATTTTCTCTGAGTCCATCAAATTCTCGATTAAAATTTTGAAATTCGATTTCAGGTTCAGTTTCAAGTTTTTGAATAAAGTGACAGTGCCACCAAAGCCTGCTTTCAAATTGCTCAATCGATTTGATCCACCACGAATTATTAGAAAATTTTTCAAGTTCCATTTTTTTTTGCTGAGTAGCCCATTCGATTTCACTCAAAGTTAAATTGCCCCAGGTGATATAGGGACTTAATCGACTGCAACCTTTGAAAGCTTTAATGGGTGAAGAAATAGATGCTGAGTAGTTTTCACTTCTAAGATTTACAAATGATTGTAGTGTGTGCATGGCTTTTTGCCGTCCACCAATTTGTAAATTTTTATTTTTCAAAGCATCAGTGCCAATTAATAAATCTGTTGGAATATTTCCTGTCCCCCAAGGTGAAACTATTTCAGGTTGACCACCAACAAATATTATTTTTCGGTTAACTATTGCTTTTCTTTTTTCAGTCCAAGTCTCTCGATTTTTCAGTTTCCTGATCACTCCAAATTGTTTAAATTCAGTCCATGGAATTGAATTGACTTCAGCCCATTTTTTTACTTTTAGATCTCGATCGTAAGTCCATTGAAGACCCGTTTCTTGATGTGAGTTAATTGATGTGACTTTATGAGTTCGATTTAAATCTTCGAATGTAGAAAGTGCAGATTGATTTCGAATTATTAATGGAATTTTTTTGATAGCAAGGGCGTTTTTCAAATCTGATACAGATTCGATAACAAATTTAAGATGTATTTGATCAAATTCTACGGATGTAAACCATTCTGGTTCGAATATAAATAAACCAATAGTTTTTCCTTTTTCTAAAGAATAAGCTAAAGCTGCATGATCGAAAGCTCGTAAATCTTTTTTGAACCAAACTATATTCATTTTAAGGTTTTTTTATTATTCATTGTTGTTAAATACTCTTGAAGTTCGTCAAAATGAGTAAATCTAAAGTAAGCACTCGAATAGTCGAATTCGGGATCATTCGGGCTATAAAGGACTGTTTTGATATTTGCATTAATGCCAGCTTGCAAATCATAAATGTAATCTCCAACATATAATGCATCTTCTAAGGGTGTTGAAAAATGATTGCAAATGTTTAATAATCCTTCAGGGTCAGGCTTTGGTTTTGCATTTTCGCGAGTTATAACTAAAGACATTTCTAGTCCATGCATTTTTAAAGTATTTTGTGCAGTTAAAGCAGAGTTTAAAGTAAATACAGCCATGTTGATGTTACTTTTTTGCAGATAACTTAAAAGATTTTTAACGCCAGGAATTAATGTTGATTTTTGACAGCCAATCGTTTCGAAGTGATGAACGATGTCTTGTGCTTTTTCTTTTTCTACTTGATCGAGCGAATTTAAATATTTTACGATTGATTCATTCGTATTTAGATTTAATGCTTTGTGAATAGCAGCATAGTCTATTTTTGAATCAACTAAAGTTCCATCCATATCAAAAATGATAGTTTTATATTTCATATTATAATTACTGATCCATATTTCTTATTGAGGTGCTAACTCGATCATAATTTCATTTCTTCGTAAAAAAGGCAAAGTCCACGGTGGATCATAACCGGCAAACATAGGTTTACTTAATTGACTGTAGTTACCAAGTTCTGAAATCCATTTTTTGAGTTCATCTGTCATATTCTGGTTTTTCACTTCATCCAAAAAACCAGTGAATTGAATGACAGCGATGAGTCGAGAGGGGATTTGTTTAAACTGAATTCTTTGATCTTTAGTTTCAGGAAGATCTTCAAGTTGAGTATATTTTGAAGGTATAGTGAAGCTCATTTCCCAGCCTGTTTGTGTAGGCTGTTGAATGACTGGAGCTGTCATTGCAATTTTCGATTTTTTTTCGTTATCGCCAAATATGTAACTAGCTAAAATTCGAAAAGCTTTACTTTGAGATTCTTTAAAAGAACCGTCAACTTGAGTGCTTGCAACAATATAAGATGAGTATTTTCGAAGTTCTATATTATTTTTTTTAATAATTACTTCGTATTTTGGACTTTTTTCATTTCTAACTCCAAACACACTACATCCTGTTGCTAGAAAAAATAAAATTGCAAATCTGATAATTTTTTTCATGAGTGACTATTTTAATTCTTTTTCGATCAAATTTGTAATTTCAGAATCAGTTGGTTTAATTTTTGATTTAAATCGACTGACGAGTTCACCTTTTTTATTGATTAGAAATTTTTCGAAATTCCAATCTATCTGGCCTTTAAGCTCCGTATTCGAGTTTTCTATCATGAAGGCAAATAAAGGATTCTTAGGATTTGTATTCATATTCGATTTAGCAAAAAGGGGAAAACTAATTTTATATTGTCCTGTTTTTAAATCACAAAACTTTTTTATTTCTTGATTTGATCCAGGTTCTTGACCGCCGAAATCATTACTTGGAAATCCTAATACGACGAGTCCTTGAGATTTATATTTTTGGTAAGTAGCCTCTAAATCTTTATATTGGGGTGTATAGCCGCAACCTGATGCTGTGTTTGCAATTAACAGCACTTTGCCTTTGTAATCACTCAATGAAGTCAATTTCCCTTCAATATTTTCAAGTGAAAATTCATATATGTTTTTGGCAGCTTGCACTGATTTGATTGATAAAATAACTAAAAGAAGAGTGAGTGTTTTCATAGGTCTCAAATTTTTATTTAAAATGAACATAATAAAATATTTTTTCATTATTTAGCAATTAATGTAATGCTATTAATACTTAGTTCGAAATGACAGAACTAAAGACATCAAAAAAAGGCCAGCTAAAAAGTACTGGCCTTAAGAAAACTACTTTGTTTCTTTTTTATCTGCGCCTTTAACGTGCTTTTTAAGCTTATCAGCTGCGATTTTTTTATGCTCTCCAGCTTTAGCCATGTGCTCTGCAGCTTTTTCAGTGTGATCTGCAGCAGAAGTTGGTGTTTCTGTGTTTTGAGCAAAAGCTAAAGTAGCAATTGAACAAATTGCGAACATTAATACGATTGTTTTTTTCATGAGGTCTCCTTGTTTAGTTTATCAAATATAATTCTATCTACTATTTTTTTTATTAAGCAATTAGTTTTTAATCAATGCAGAGCGTATAATATAGAATAATGAGATGTTTATCCAAGGAATTACAAATCAAATCGGGCCGATAGCTTCAATTTGATTTAAAAGTTACAAAACTCGAAAATAAGTTTGCTTTTTTTGTTATAAGTAAAAGTGTCTTAGTAAAATGCTTACATTATTAAAACTTTATAACTGTTAGCGCAAACATGTTTATTAATTGCATTCCAGCTTTTCAGGTTCGCTCTTTTGTGTTTATGAAATAAACTCTGACAAATGTAGCCAAGTCAATTTGTGTTGACTCTATATGGTTCATACATGTATGAACTAAATTTAGATATAAGTTTAATTGTTATTTTCTAAAGTTTAATAAAAATATATTTTTGAAATTTTTCAAAAATAATCACAAGGAGTCTTTCATGTCAGATCAAACACACGATATAGTTGATACCGCAGTTGCTGCTGGTACTTTCAAAACTTTAGTAGCTGCAGTAACAGCAGCTGGCCTAGTAGATACTTTAAAAGGGACTGGGCCGTTTACAGTTTTTGCGCCTAACGATGCAGCTTTTGCAAAACTTCCTCCGGGAACAGTTGAAAGCCTCGTAAAGACTGAAAACCTACAAAAATTAGCCAACATACTCAAGTTCCACGTAATGTCTGGAAAGGTAATGGCTGCAGATGTAACTGGGAAAGTATTATCACCTGCTTCAGTTCAAGGAGAAATGTTAAAAGTTGACGGAACTCATGGAGTAACAGTAAACGGTGCTACAGTTATTGCAGCTGATATTTCTTGTACGAATGGCGTTATTCATGTGATAGACACTGTTATAATGCCATCGAATTAGTAGACAATCGATTGGATTAACTATAGTAAAGTTTTAAGAAAACGATTAAATAAAAAATGCCGATAGGCAAGGAGTTCAGAGTGAAAAACAAAGTAAAAGTAATTTTAAGTTCGTTAATAGTTCTTGTAATTGGCAGCGTAGCATTTGCTGGCAAAACAACTGCTCCCAAGACAGATATTGTTGAAGCAGCAGCAAATTCAAAAGACCATACAACACTGGTAGCAGCTTTAAAAGCAGCATCTTTAGTCGAGACATTGAAAGGTGCTGGTCCATTTACAGTTTTCGCACCGACTGATACAGCTTTCAAAAAGCTACCAGCTGGAACTTTAGACGGTCTTTTAAAAGCAGAAGCAAAAGCAACACTTACTAAGATTCTTACTTATCATGTTGTTGCAGGTAAAATTGATGCAGCGAAAGTGGTTGAAATGATAAAAGAAGGTAAAGGGAAAGCCACAGCTAAAACTGTTGCTGGAGGCGTACTTACTTTTTCACTAGAAGGTAAAAGTGTTGTTGTTGCTGATGAAAAAGGTGGTTCAGCAAAAGTTATTGCTGCAGATCTAATGCAAAAAAATGGTGTTATTCATTCTGTTGATTCAGTGCTAATGCCAAACTAAGACTATAATTCAGTTCACGCCCCGATCTAATTTAAAAATCGGGGCTATTAATAATCCGAAGCATATTTTAAGTAGACAAATCAGGGACAAAGCCAAGTTTTATGTTTATGAATCTTTACGTTATCATCAAATAAAAATAAAGCCCTTCGATGTCCAGTCCGATCTAAAAGTAGCCACTCTATTTCCTGAATAACAAAATTAAAACAAGCAAAATTTTTAATTCCAATCTCTGTAGATTCTAATCTCAAATCTGAAGAACTGTAAAATTCATTTAAACCACTTGAGGGTTCATTGATGGTATGACCTGGTGTTTCAACTAAATAAGTCCGTCGCGAGGAAACACTTAAATTTTTCCAGCTTATTTTTGCAGTTTCATTATTAAAATTTGGAATTACTCGGCCACGAAATCTAATTTGGTACTTTTTTTTCGATGGTAACCTAAAATACTGGCTTGAGAGTTTCGAGTTAAATCCAAATACTTTTGAGATCTCACATCTGAATGAAAAAAAAGTGAATTTGAAGCCCAATCTACTGCACGTAAAACTACTGTTCTTACTTCTGGGTATCTTGCTCCTATTGTTGCCACAGAAACATGATGTAGTTCATGTTTAGGATCTTTTGCAGCACGAGATACTTGCTGCTGAATAAATTCTAATGTCAGTATTAAATCGTTTTGAAAAAAATTTATCATTTTGCCTACTAGTCAGAATGATTTTTTGAAGCTAGTTCTAGGGTTACTGCAAAAAATCTATTATAAATTTAGTTCTAAAATAGCCTGAGATTTAAGATGATCAAGAGTTAAATCATAGTAGCTCGTATTTTATAACACTTTTGTTAGAGATATGTAAAGAAGTAGGTTTTTTATAATTCCTTTTTACTAATAACTTTCCTTCTGACTTTAATCAGTTATATTAAATTATGCAACCTCCACTTTACAGGCTCTTACCTTCACAAGCAGAGGCAACCAACGACACAATTCTGAGTCGTTTCTTAGATTATACAACATCAAAAAATCTTAAGCTTTATCCTTCACAGGAAGAAGCTATTCTTGAGATTGTCAGTTTGAAAAATGTTATTTTAAATACACCAACGGGTTCTGGTAAATCCTTAGTTGCACTAGCTCTTCATTTTGATTCGCTTTCCCGAAAGCGAAGATCTTTTTATACTTGTCCGATAAAGGCCTTAGTTAACGAAAAATTTAGAGACCTTTGTTCTGCATTTGGCCCTGATCAAGTCGGCATGATTACGGGTGATGGCAGCGTTAATCAAAATGCACCAATAATTTGTTGTACAGCCGAAATTTTATCAAATATGGCTTTGCGAGATGGCGAATATAGTTCAGTCGATGATGTCGTCATAGATGAGTTTCATTTTTATTCAGATAAAAATCGTGGAGTCGCCTGGCAGATTCCACTTCTTGTGATGAAGAAAACACGATTTCTTTTAATGTCAGCCACATTAGGTGATATGGACTTTTTTGCTGAAGCATTAAATGGACTGAATAAGCTTCCAACGGTTATTGTATCATCAAATGATCGGCCAGTGCCCCTGAGTTTTGAATACCGAGTCACTCCTTTACACGAATCAATAACTGATCTTATCGCTCGAGATTTATATCCGATTTATTTAGTGAGTTTTTCTCAGCGAGAGGCTGCTGAAGAGGCACAAAAACTTTTAAGCGTTGATTTCACTACAAAAGAGCAAAAAAATACAATCATCAAAGCAATTGAGGGAATTCCTTTTCGCAGTCCCTATGGAAAAGAAATTCAGAAATATTTAAAGCATGGAGTTGGAATTCATCATGCTGGCTTGTTGCCTTGCTACCGAATTCTTGTTGAAAAACTGGCCCAGCAGGGGCTTTTAAAAGTAATTTGTGGTACTGATACTTTGGGAGTTGGAGTTAACGTACCGATTCGGACAGTGTTGTTAACAAAGCTTTGTAAATATGACGGGGAAAGAACTGCTATTTTGAGTGTGCGTGATTTTCATCAGATCAGTGGTCGTGCAGGCAGGCGAGGCTTTGACGATCATGGCTTTGTTGCTGCTCAGGCACCTGAGCATATCATCGAGAACTCAAAATTAAGACTGAAGGCCGCTGCAAATCCGACAAAAGCAAAAAAAATTATTTTAAAAGCTGCACCTCCTCATGGTTTTGTGATGTGGACAGAGGATACTTTTAATAAACTGATACAATCTAAACCAGAGCCTTTGATCTCACGGTTTCAGGTTTCACACAGCCTTATACTCAACGTTTTAAGTCGAGACTCTCGAGGGTATCATGAAAGTGCTTGTGATTCGCTTAAAGAAATTATTCGAAGTTCACACGGCACAGAAAGCCATAAAAAATATCTCAGAAAACTAGCCTTTGATTATTTTAGGTCGCTGTATGAGCGAAAAATAATTGAAATTTTACCAATTAAGGAAAACTCAACTGATAAAAAAAAGAGGATTCATGTCAATGCAGATTTGCAGGAAGATTTTTCATTAAATAATAGTCTGTCTTTATTTTTACTAGATACGATTAAGTTGTTAGATTCTTCATCTCCTGATTATGCAATCGATTTATTGACTCTAGTCGAGTCCATTTTAGAAAGTCCTGATCTAGTTTTACGTAAACAGTTGGATCGAATAAAATCTGAAAAAATGTTCGAAATGAAAATGGCGGGCATTGAGTTTGAGGATCGGATTTTAGAACTAGAAAAATTAGAGCACCCTAAGCCCAATCGTGATTTTATATATTCCAGTTTTAATCATTTTTCAGCAGTTCATCCTTGGATCGGACAAGAAAACATTCGCCCTAAATCAGTGGCACGTGAGATGTATGAAACTTTTCAATCCTTTGACGAGTACATCAGGGAGTATCAATTGCAGCGGGTCGAGGGAGTCCTTTTACGATATTTAAGCGATGTATTTAAAGTTCTTGAGCAGACTGTTCCTAGTAGTGCAAAAACTGATGAGGTTCAAGCTATCGCCGTTTATTTTGGTATGATTGTTCGCCAAACAGATTCTAGCCTGATCGACGATTGGGAAAAATTGCGATTTTCCAGTAAAGAAGTTCAAACTACAAATACCCAAAACCAACAGCTTCAACTAAAAAAAGATTTAAAAGAACTGAACTTGCTTGTATCAAATGAAATTTTTCGATTTGTAAAGTTGCTAGCTTTGAAAAATTATCAATTAGCTTCAGAATATCTATTATCATTTGGTGTTAGTGTAGATGCTGTGCTGGATGATGTGTTTTGGAGTAGTCAAAATCTGGAAGCTGCCCTTGAGCCATATTATTTTGATCATCAGCAAATTTGTTTCGATCAAAAAGCTCGATCTGCAATTAATATGCAGATTCAAATAGAAAATAAGATTTGGAAAATAAATCAAATATTAGTCGACTCTGATGGATATAATGATTGGTGCTTGGAATTTAAAGTAGACATTGATAAGTACGAACACGAGCAAAAACTTCAGATTCACTTGCTAAAAATTGGTCCAATTGAAAATTAAATATGAAAAACTCTAATGACAAAGTTTTAAAAACTAAATTGTGCATGAAGTGCAATAACAAAATAACCTTGGCTTTCCGTATTCGCTGGGCAGTTGGTAAAAATTGGATTTTTGTATGCAAAAACTGCTGCCAAGAAGCGTCCTCATTGCTGGGATATCAATATGGTGGAACATGGAAAAGCAAGAAAACGGAATAACCTAGGATTTGAATCAGTCAGCTAAAACCTAGGTCTCAAAATTTGCAGTATTCAGTGTTAGTATTAAACTGGTAATGCCAAAGATACTTAAATCTTAGCTGATCAAATTTTAAGCCCGCATAAAAAATTTATACCAACTCATAAGTTAACTCTAGGCTTTATTGTGACTACAAAGCCATGGCAGGTGTCGTGCACCGTAATGAGCTATCAAACAAATAAAAGTTGAACAGGCAAGGCTAACAAGTTATTTTTCTGGAATGCTAATACTTATTTTAATTAATGCTTTTTCTATATTTGGATATGCTGCTTTTGTTTTGAATCCTTTACTACTCACTCAATTTTCTTGGACTCAGCCAATTTTTACAGTTTCGTTTTCTTTGTTTGCTCAATTGCAGATTTTAGTTGGTTTTCTTGTCATAGCTTTTCGTTGTCATAAAGTCTTTAGTCGTTCATGGTATATTTATTTAATCTCAGCTTATTTAATTAGTTTTGTTATGGAATATATTGGAACTACTTATGGAGTTCCATTCGGTAAATATTCTTATACGTCACTTTTGGGTTGGAAAATTGTCGGACAAGTTCCTTTTCTTATTCCATTAAGCTGGTTTTTTATGGCTTTTCCAAGCTATCTGTTAGCCGAACAAATTTTGGGTGATCGAAAGTGGCCATTCGCTAAAACGTTTTTAGGTTCTATTCTATTGATTTGTTGGGATCTCACTCTTGACCCAGCCATGAGCCAATTAACTTCTTTTTGGATTTGGGAAGAGGTTGCACACCCACTTTTAAAAATACCACTTAAAAATATATTTGGTTGGTTTTTTACTGGATTTTTGATCTTAGGTTTTTTTGAATTTAAAGGCTTAAAAATGCCACAAAAGTGGAAAGAAGATCATTTTCCACTAAAATTCTATGCTGCTAATTTAATGCTGCCAGTGGGATTTGCGATCGCAGCTCAACTTTGGTTACCTTTGTTGGCGACTCTGCTTGTAATTTTATTTTGTGTTTGTATTAGTATTCAGACTGGTGGGATTAGTCAGTTTTGGAAGTCAAAATCAGAATGAAGCTTGCAAGCTTAGTAGCCTTTAAATTGTTAAACGGCTACCTTTGGATAAGGTACAGGTTATCTTTTTATAAAATTGAAATCGATACCACTGAAATCGAGCTTAAAATTGATTCTGGGCTGCCTGTTTTGTTTATAGCTAACCACGCCAGTTGGTGGGATGGTTTTTTTGTTTATGAGGTTTTTAAGAAATTGAAAATCGAAAAAGAATTCCGCATAGTCATGCTTGAAAGCGAGTTAAAAAAATTTCCTTTTTTTCGGTTGTGTGGCGCAGTAGGATTAATTCCAAAAAATTTAAAGCATAATAACGAAGTCTTTGATCAACTTAAAGGCCACTGCGTAGCCTTTTTTCCTCAAGGCCAGATGGTTCCACAAAATCAAAGACCGCTTATTTTAAAAAATGGCATAACAGGTTTGATACAAAGACTACACCCGCTGCAAATTATATTAGTAACATTGCATATTGAGCCTTTTCAATTTATGAAACCTACAGTTTTAATCAAAGCTGGATCATTAATTAAAAGTTGTAATGAAAAAGTTGATTCAGTAAGTCTTGCTCAATTATTGGAAACGCAACTTGATGATGTAAGTCTGCGTTGGACAAGCCAATTGTATCTAAAAAAAGATGATCTATGGAAATAGCAAACTTATCCTTAGCTTTACTAATGTTTTTTTTTCTAATGGTGCTGCTTAATTATTTTACGATGTTTAGACTTGATAAAATCGATTTAAATAATTCAACAAGTTTACCAAGCGCAAGTGTCCTTATTCCTGCACGTAACGAAGCCCACAATTTGGTGAATTTAATACCGACTTTGCTTTCTTCAAAGTTTAAGTCTTTTGAAATTATTATTTTAGATGATGATTCTGAAGATGACACAAAAGAAATAGCATTGCAGTTGCTCAGGGGCAGTAAAATTCCAAATCAAGTTGTTATGGGTAAAAAGTGGATACCTAGTTGTGGCTTGAGTGGGAAAAATCATGCTTGCCAGCAGCTTTTTGAATTAGCCAATAGTGAAATCCTCATTTTTTGTGATGCAGATGTTTCAATTTCAGATAATGCAATAGAAAAAACATTACGATTGATTCAACAAAATCCAAAAGCTTCAGGAATGTCTGGACTAGCAAAAGTAAAAGCCTCAGGTTTTTTTGAAAGTTTGATTTATCCGTGGATAATGCAAATTCCATTAATGATAAGTTTGCCTCTTGGGTTCGCTTGGCGACTACCAATTCCTAAAATGCAGATGGCGAATGGACAGTGGTTAGCTATTCGAAAAGAAGCATATCTAAAAATCGGAGGTCATCAAGCATTAGGTTTTAATGTTGTTGAGGATGTAAATTTGGCTCGAAGTCTTGTTCAAAATTCATTGGGGGGATTAATTCCTGTTTTGGCAACTAAAGATATTACAGTTCGGATGTACACCGACTGGAAGTCTATGGTTTTAGGATTTTCTAAAAATTTAATTTTTATCTATGGTGGCCGTCCAATTTATTTTATTTTTTTATTATCATGTATAAATTTCGTCTTTTTTTATCCATTTTTTCTAATCCACTACTCAGCAGTTTATTCTTTTTTTGTGTTAATAATTTTATTTTTTCTACGTTTTACTATTGGAATTATATTCGAAAATTCATTTTATAGATCCTTAAAGCAATTTGTGATGCATTGGCCTTCGATTTTGGTTTTAAATTATTTTTCGATTTTAGTTGTATGTAACCATCTTCATAAAAAGACAGATTGGAAAGGGCGCAAGACCTTTTCTGGTGATTTGTAGTGAAAATATATGATCATGTCATTATCGGGGGTGGACTATCAGGCTTACTGAAAGCTGAAAGTTTAATGTCAACTTTATTAGATGATCAAAGTGTATTGATAATTGACCCAGAACCTAAAAATGTTTGCTTGCGAACTTTTTGTGTTTGGCGATTGAAGACTGACCAAAATCATCCTCATAAAGATTTAGTGTCTCACAGGTATAGTCACTTCAGAATCACTTCTGCAGGACAAAAAAAGGGTACAGTTAAAAGTTTTGATGACTTTGTTTATGAACGAATACCTGGCGAAATGTTTTATAAATACATGTTCAAAAAAATTTTCAGTGACAAAAAATTTCAAATCATAGAATTAGCTGTGACCAGTGTAAATGAGTATAAAAATTATGTCCGTGTTGAAATGAGTGATGGTCAAATAATTCATGCTTGCAAAGTCTGGAATTCTTTAGTTCAAAGTAAACCAGATGTCATTCAACATTTTTTCGGCTTTGAGATCGAGACAGAAAGTGATTTTTTTACAGAAAATATTGTTGATTTGATGGATTTTCGAGTCGACCAAAGTGATGAAGTACGTTTTGTTTATCAATTGCCTTTTTCAAAAAGAGCAGGTCTTATAGAATTTACGATTTTTTCTTCAAAAATATTATCTGCTGAAGAATACGAAAAATTACTTCGGGTTTATTTGGATCAAGTTCACAGTTTGAAAGATTTTAAAATTAGAAATATTGAAATTGGAAAAATACCTATGGCTTTGGATCCATGGCCTAAGTTTTCAAGTCCTATGGGATATAATCGCATTACTGCGATTGGTGGAGCTGCAGGTAAAATTAAAACAAGCACTGGGTATTCATTCATGCGAAACCAGTCAGCTTTTCGACCTGATTTTAATTCTCAATTGACATCATTTTCTACAAGTATACTCAGGTATTTTGAATGGAGATTCCAGATTTATGACACTTTGCTAATTGGAATAATGAAATCGAATGGTTCAGCAATTGCAGAAATTTTCCCGAAGCTTTTTGCACGTAATTCAAGTGATGTTTTATTTAGATTTCTTGATGAAAAAACGAATTTTTTTGAAGAAATAAAAATTTTTATCAAATTGCCTTGGAGTAACTTCTTAAAACAACTTTTATTAAATTATCCGTTTTTATGTATATCGTTTTTTGTTATTGTTGTTAATTTAATACCTTCTTCAAATCAGCTAGATCCATTTTTTTTATCTTGGCTGTTTCCTGTTTTGGGCCTACTGACTTTGGGGATTTCCCATGGAGCAGTAGATCATCTTTTAAATCCAGATATTTCAAAAATAAAGTTTTATTTCCATTATTTTATAGGACTATTTAGTTTTTTTATCTTTTGGTATATTAACCCTATACTTTCACTAATTATCTTTATTTTAATTTCAGGTGATCATTTTGGTGAAAATCAATTTTTAAGAGCACTCAAAATTTCTGGTAATCAGCTTAAAGTCAGAGGGTTAACTATTCTTTGGGGTACTTCAGTATCCTTGATGGCACCATTTTTTCATTGGAACGAAGCAGTACCGATTATTAAAATTCTGATTAGAAATTCAGAAATTATAGATTCTATTTCTGTTAATAAGGCTAATCTTTTAGGATTTCTTGCGGCTAGTTTTTCGATTGCTTCAGCATTTTTGATTTCTAAATATGAAAGAAAAGCTACTGGTAGAATAATTCCAGGATTTTTATCGACTATTTTTCTATGTTTTACTTTTTGGATTATACCTTTAATTCCTGGATTTTTAACTTTTTTCTGTTTTTGGCATGCAAAGGATACAATCATACAACAAAGAAAAGCTCTTAACTTGTCAGCTAAAGAATACTTTTTAAGAGCAGCTCCTTTTAGTGCAGCAGCTAGTTTAAGTCTACTCTGTTTGGTTTATTTTTTTGATTCATTAGAAAACATCTGGTCTTATCTATTTTTACTTTTGGGTACTTTGACTGTATCTCATTCTGTAGTTATGAAGCGTTTTTATAAAAGTTAAATTCAACTTTTAAATTTAACTTTTAAATTTAACTTTGGCAAAAAAAAGACAACAGTTTTAAACTGCTGCCTTTTTCAAAGAGTATCTTCTAGTTTTTAGAATTAGTGTTTGGCTGGAAGTGAGCCATCTGCTTCTGACTTAGCATAAGCAATCCAGTAAATCATGATACCATAGAATGCTTTTGCAAGCACGTCTGCTACTGCATAACCAATCTGAATACCAACAAGTGAAGTTTCAGGAGCGATACCAAACATTGGTAACATGTAAGTAATTGGGTAAAAACCCCATGTAAATAGTAGTAGTAAACGGATATTTTTCATTAAAATTTGAACATATGGAGGTTGACTTGATAGTGCTGAACCTAACTTAATCCAAAGTACATACAAGATGTAAACGAAAGGGATTGAACTTAGTGTTCCCCAAACAGCACGAGTCATGGTGTCAGTTGCAAGCTCCCCAGGATATCCAAGTGCAATCATCAAAAAAGCTGCTAGAGCTAATTTACCAAAAAGACCTTCTCTATCTTTTTTCGGTAAAGCTAAAACTGCAATCAATTCAACTAATAACAAAGGAACAGTTAACAACCAGTCGACGTATCTGTAAGCATCGTTGAACGGTTTTCCAGATGGCACGTACGAACCGTTTGTAAAAGTAAATGCATCTTCCCAGCTGTTCAAAATTCTAAAATAGTGGTAGCATGCAATCGCTACGACTAAGCCAGAAATTAAAAGAGCAGGGCGATACTTTTCACCTACTTGTGATCTTCCAACGATGAAGAAGATGAATGAGGCAAACATTGCCGCTATTGTTAAAGAAAACATGTTGTAAACTAACATGTACTGCATGGAGCTTAAAGTTGTCGTCATAGCTTGTAATTCCTTTTCTAGGGAGAAAACCCCAATTATTTGTTTTATTAAAGTTAGTTTAAAACAGATAGCGATAGCAACAATTTTCTTGCTATTTTTTTTTGACTCAACTAGATTTCCGATGTGGAAAAACTACACTTAGATCAACAAAACAGTTTTGAAATTGCGGGATCGTCTTTTTTAGCAACAGAAAATTTAGCTGATCACTTGAACTACGACATTGCCTCTTTCTGTATCGACGATCTAAATAAAATTCTTTTGAATCCACTTTTAAAATTTACAAACAACAGTTCTAATTTTTTTCGTTCCCGACTGGTTGAGCTTTCGATTTCACTGTGCTCTGACAAATCTTTGGTTTTTACTAAGCAATTTCAAAAAAAAATTAGCCAAAATCTTTCGAAACTGATTGAAGCTTTGCACACAGGCTCACTAATAATCGACGATATTCAAGACAATGCTAATGTTAGAAGAGGTAAGCCATCTTTTCATACTGAAATTGGAACACCGCTGGCCATAAATTCAGGAAGCTGGCTTTATTTTTGGGCGCTTTCACACATTTCAAGCATGAGTTTAGAACCACAAGTTGAACTGGATATAACTCGACTCTGTCACCAAGCTCTGATGCGTGGTCATCTTGGTCAAGCTTTGGATTTAGGTATACGAATCGACGAAGTTAGCCAATCAAAAGCTCGTGAAGTTTCAATTTCAGCACTTCAATTAAAGACAGGCACTTTAACTTCTCTGGCCTGTGAACTAGCAGCTGTCGTTTGTGGTGTGCATACTGAAGTTCGCCTAGCTTTTAAAAATTTTGGCGCAAGCTTTGGATTTGCTTTACAAGCGTTCAATGATTTAGGCGAGTTTTCAATTAGGGATAAAAATATTAGCCAAGATTTAATTGCAGGCAGACCTTCTTGGATTTGGATTTGTGCTTCCGAATATTTAACGATGACTGAGTATATGGAATTCACAGCCCAAGTGCACAGACTTCGTCGTTCTGATTCCGGCTCAAAAGAAAAAACAATGATGTGGTTAAAACAACATCCTGTAGTCAGTTTCGCCAGAAGTCAGGCAAATATTATAATGAACAATAGTTTTAATAAACTAAGCAACCAATTAAATCAATTTGACTACGAGCTCAATCAAAGATTCGACTGGAAAGAGCTTCAACTATTAGGTCAAAAAGTATCGGAAATATATGACTAAAAAATCTTTAAATGTAGCAGTTATAGGAAGTGGTTTTGGCGGAATATCTGCAGCGATCAGGCTTCAGGCGGCGGGCCATCAAGTGACATTGTTCGAAAAGCGTGACATGCCTGGTGGACGAGCTTACGTTTTCAAAGATAAGGGTTTTGTTTTTGATGCTGGACCTACAGTTATTACTGCACCACAGGCTCTTGAAGAAATTTTTGAAAGTGCGGGTGCAAGACTTTCTGACTATGTTGAATTGATGCCAGTTTTTCCGTTCTATCGATTGTTCTGGGAAAGTGGTTTTAAGTTTGATTATTCAAACGACATTGATGCGACTGTTTTCCAAATTCAAGCAAAAAGCCCAAGCGATGTTGCTGGTTATAATAAATTTCTTGAATATACTGCTGATGTTTTTCATGAGGGTTATACCAAATTAGCGCACGTACCCTTTATTAACTGGGCCAGTATGCTTAAAGCAGCACCGCAATTGATACGGCTAGCAGCTTACAGATCTGTTTATAAATCAGTAGCTAAATTTATTAAAGATCCTGAGCTTCGGCAAACGTTTAGCTTTCACTCTTTGTTAGTAGGCGGTAATCCGTTTAGGACTTCATCGATTTACACCCTCATTCATTTTTTAGAACGAAAATGGGGAGTTACATTTCCACGAGGGGGCACTGGTGCCCTGGTAAATGGGATGATTAAGCTTTTTAAGGAAAAAGGTGGTGTTCTTAATTTAAATTCTGAAATCGAAGAAATCCAAACTAACGGAAATCAAGTCACTGGTCTAAAATTAAAATCAGGCAAACAGTGTGCTTTCGATATTGTAGTCAGCAACGCTGATGTAGTTCACACTTATACTCATTTGCTAAAAAAAGTAAAAGCTGCAGAACCAGGCCGCAGTAAAGTTCTTGCGCAGACACAAAGTATGTCACTATTCTTAATTTATTTCGGAACAGATCGTCAATACCCAGAAATGGCTCATCATAATATTTTATTTGGTGCTAGATACAAAGAACTTTTAAAAGAAATTTTTGGTTCTTCAAAAAAAATTCCTGATGACTTTTCTCTCTATTTGCATGCACCAACTCGAACAGATGATAAGATGGCTCCACCAGGCTGTGAAGCCTTTTATGTTCTTTCACCCGTACCTCACTTAGGTCATGCAAACGTAGATTGGAAAATTGAAGGTCCTAAATATGCAGAAAAAATTCTAAAATATATGGAAGATCGCTATTTGCCTGATTTAACAAAACACATCGTAACACAAAGAATTTTTACGCCTGATGATTTTAAATACGAATTAAATTCTCATTTAGGATCTGCTTTTTCTACTGAACCGGTTCTGACTCAGAGCGCTTATTTCAGAACGCACAACCGCGATCCTCAAATTAAAGGGATGTATTTTGTTGGTGCAGGAACCCATCCTGGAGCTGGTTTACCTGGTGTAGTGAATTCTGCTAAAGCCACAGCTGAGCTCATTTCATCTGATTTAATTTCAGGCCAACTTAGACCATTAACCTCTCATTCTCAGTCCCCAAAAATAGCACTGGATAACTTTGACATCGTCCCGTGAAGTCATCAAAAAAGGATCTAAAAGTTTTGCTTTAGCCTCACTTTTCCTACCGCCAACTGTACAAAAGGATGTTTTTGTTTTGTATGCTTGGCTTCGGTATTGTGATGATGTTATCGACGCACCTGGATCTAGCTTTCAAGAACTAAAAAAATTAAAAATTGGGTTGGCTGAAAAAACAGATGAGTATCAATTCTCGGCTATTAAAAAACTTATCACTGATAAAAAACTTTCGATAGTTTACTTTGATGATTTTTTTATAGGTTTAAATATGGATTTAGAGAACAAGGGTTATGACTTGATCGAAGAATTGGAACTATATTGTTACCGTGTTGCAGGTGTAGTAGGACTTATGTTATGTCCTTTAATCGGGGTCAATGATCCTAAGGCTTACAAACATGCAAAAGCTTTAGGCTTAGGGATGCAGTTAACAAATATTTGTCGTGATGTTTTTGAGGACGCACTAAACAACCGAGTCTATTTACCCAGAAAAATGCTATCACGGAATTTTTCGGTTCAAGATTTGTTGAAAAAGCCAGAGCTAGGCCAACAAGCTGTGGTTGAATTGCTATCTCGGGCCGAAAATTATTATCAAGAGGGTAATCAAGGTCTAAAGTATTTGCCATTCAGGGCTGCCGTTGCCGTGGGCAGTGCTTCGTATATTTACCGAGCCATTGGTCATAATATTTTAAAGGGCTTTCCTGGATCACTTAAACAAAGAACTGTTGTAGGTTTGATCGAAAAAATAAAATGTGTGGCGCAAGGATTCTTTGTAGCGATTGTTTCAAGATTTCAACGTTTATGAGAACCTAAGTGATCTGTAGACCCTTTAGCAAAACCAGCTATTGCAAACCACCACCATGATTGTTGAATACCAGTTATTACGGTTGGACCATTTTCGAAAAAAGCTGCAATAGTTCCAAAACCTACTCCAAAAGCTGCGCCTACAAACGTCCAAATAATTATATTTTTAATTTTCATAATGTTGGTACTTTTCTACGGGCAACACTTTTCTGTCAATGCAAATTGACTAAAATAGTTGAGATATAAGTCACATTTTCATCACGGTTTAAAGAATCTCTTTAACACCTGTTGAAATAAATCTTAAAGTTTCTTTCGGAGCTTTAACAGCATCAATTTCAGATTGTGGTCGCTTAGCATCTTTTAAAAGATGCTTTTGTTCATCAATTGATTCGGTATGCTTTACATATTTACCTTGTAAAGCGACTTCTTTACCAACAAGTTCAGTAGGAACAAAAAAACCATAATCCTTAAATGTTACACGAATTTGATCATTTGAAGTTGCACCTTGAACTTTCATCCAACATCCTTTTTTAGGGCAAACTTCTGTTACAGTTGTTTTTATCACAACATCAGTATCTGTGTTGACTGCAGATGAAACTGACTTCGCATTTTTAATATTAAATTTTGTTTCGCCGTATTCCCCTGACGCATTAGCTGCCGGTGGTTGAGTGACTTGTGCTTTAGGATTTTTTGGAGGCATAGAGTTATCAGTAGCATAAGAAGTCGTTGAGATTATAAATGAAAAAGTAAAAACCAATATTGTTAAAAGTAAGTTACTGATCATAGGAACTCCTGAGGTTAAAATTTAAATTATAAGTGCATATATTTATAATATAATATGCTGATCAGTGCAAGCTTTAGATCAAGCTAGCTTGCTGGACTAAACCTGATAAAACAGAATGAAAGTGCTTTTTTGTTTGAATTTTATCGTTGCCGAATCGATCTTTAAACATATTTTGAATAAATGGAACATGAGCAGTTCCCCCAGTTAAGAAAATAGAATCGATTTGATCTGAATTTATTTGAGCTTGTTCTAAGCATCGATCAATAGTTTTTTGGATTTCATTTTTAATTGTTGAAGACCATGTTTCAAAATCAGAACTTGCAAATATTTCTGAAATTATTAAGTCTGGATAATTAAATTGAAATAAATCTTTAGATTTTTTTGAAAGCTGTTTTTTTGTATTTTCAATCGTTTCAAAAAATGAAAATATTTGCTGATCTTCGATTAAAGTAAATAATCTTTCTATGGCTAGCTGATCTTCCTTTTTGAGTGCACATTTTTGAATTTCTTTGATAAAGTTATAGGTTTCCTTTTCTTTCAAGTGAACAATATGAGCTGGATTATTTAATCTTTCTATAACGGCTTGAGGCATAGATAAAACATTGCTAGACATCGGTAAGCGGTATTTTGTTGATGCTCCAAAATACTGATTAAGACGCTGGCTCATAAAAACACTGTCTAAATAGTCACCGGCTAAAGGACAGCCATCAAGTGCTAAGACATCATTTTCACTAAATTCGGAATTTGTGATTTTCATGATCGTAAAATCAGAGGTTCCTCCGCCAAAATCACCAATTAAGATTATTTTTTCTTTTTGAATTTCTTTTCTAAATTCTAGTGCCGCAGCAAGCGGTTCTGGCATAAAGTGAACTTCTGTAAAACCAGCAAAATTTGCAGCATTGCGCATTCTTTCCATAGCCAGCTGATCTTGATTTGGGTCCATCGAATATCGTGCAGGTTTGCCAATGATAGTTTTCTTTATTTCAGTTTTTAAGTAGGATTCAGATCTTGTTTTAAGTTCTAATAAAAAAAGTCCGATCATATTTTCTAAAGTCATTGATCGGTTGTTGATAATAGTTCCAAGATAATTTTTGTTTGGCAAATGTGATTTGAAGGATCTGAACAGGCGTCCACTCATATCATTTTCTAAGTATTTTTTAAGAGCCTCATGTCCAAAAAGACACGATTCAGTTTCGGGAAAATATAAGAGTGTACGCATTAAGCTTGGATCTGCATATGTTGGATCTATTGCAATGCTAGGAATAATTTGACCCTGGTGGAAAGCTCCAACAAGGGAGTGGCTTGTTCCAAAATCGATGGCAAGGGTAGTAGATCGGTTTTTGTTGGGCATATTCAATTAAATTATTTGAATTAACTGCGATCTAAGAGGGCCAATATACCTAACGGCTTTGCAAATAACAAACTCGTTAAATAGAATTGCTGAATCTTTGTTTGAAATTATTTTCATTTTTTGCGAATACCAAGTTGTTAGAATATCTGTTTGAGTTAAAGTAGAAAGTGTTTTTGGCTTACCGGTCATTTCAAATGTTGCAAGATTTATAGAAGGGTCATTGCTTGAACAATCAATGCTGCCTGCAAATATGGGTTGAGTAAAAGTTAATATTAAGCCAGAAATTAGAAATTTTAAAATTGTCTGTTTCATCTTGGTCCCCTTGTTTATTAAGGATACGATTAACATATAAATTGCATTTTTGATATAGAATTTATAAAATAGCACAAGCCTAACTTTTAGCTAGATACAGAATATTTTCACAATTATTGACCATTCGTATTTTGCAATATGCATTAGCTCCTGTTTCAACTAACTGAAATATTGGAACAAGCTCAGCAAGTTGAAACAAGCAAATCTTAATTTTCATACTAACGATGCCCACCTAAAATGCCAATAGTATCAGGGCTTAATTTTAAAACTTGAGAAAAGCCTTTTGTTTCTTTTAGATAATGCCTAGTGTGAGCCCATTTTGCATTTTTCGTTTCAATTAAATCGATTGAATAGATATGTAAAATATATTCATAATTTTATTCACTTAATTTAAACATGCCACCAAACATAAAAATTTTATTTTTTATAATTTCAGCAGCAGGTGCAAAAGTAGCATAGGGTAGTGGTTGTAGCTCTGTAGTAAAGCCAGTATTAAAATTGATCTCAGTTACTCGATTCAGTAATTCAAAATGAGATAATCCTTTTCCAAGTCCACCAATAAGAACTATATTTCCATTTTTTTCAAGACCCTTCAAAATCACCTGCTGATTTCGGTGTTGAGTTCTAACCTGCTAAAATATAAGCTTTATCCTTGATTTAAATCACAACATTCGAAGACCGTGGTGTATTGAGTTGTCCAACAGTTTCCCAAGTATTAGTTTTAATATCATATCGGTCAACTTGGGACATCGATTTCCAATTGGGTTTATGTTCTGCTGAATTTGTAAATCCACCGAAAGCATAAATTGCATTTTTGTAGCCTACAAGCTCAAAACTATGTGCTTTGATTGGACGAGGAGCAATATCGCAAAATTTATTTTCATTTTTATTTCCTTATTAGATTTAATTTAAATAGTTAGTGAAGATTTTCATTACTTAAAATTTTGTATTGTTGAGTTTCGGCGCAGGATGCAGTTCCAGCTAAGTTAGTCAAGAAATCAATAAGCGTTGAGTAATCAATAATGAATTTATTTTTTTGAATACATAAAACAATAGTGTCTTCATCTAAAGCAAAAGAATTTAGATCGTCATCAAGAAGTTTTTTCATTTTTACACCTTTGAATAATAAGAAGTTATAAAATAAGAATCAAAGGCAAAGGGAATTGATTCCAGACCTGGCTCGTCATTTAAACGAATTGTAGGAGTTTGCTCAGTAGCTAATATAGACAGCCAATCTGGCAGCGGAAGCCTGGGACTGTGTTGAGCATAAATAAATGTTTGATTTTCAACAGCTTTCTGTTTTAAAGCTATTCGGTCATTTATCTTTAGTGTGTAAGAACGAATGTTTACTTTTTTACCATTAACTAAAATATGACCATGAGAAATAAGTTGATTGGCAGCTGCGATACTTTGTGCAAAACCAGCACGAAAAATAACGTTATCTAATCTTCTTTCTAGGAGATTAATCAAACTATCACACCAGTTTTTTTGAGACTTTTTTGCTTTCTTAACAATTCGTATTAATTGCTCTTCTCGCAAGCCATAGTGAAATCTAATTTTCTGTTTTTCTTCAAGTTGTAGTCGGTATTCAGAATATTTAATTCGTTTTTGCCCGTGTTGCCCTGGTGGATAAGGTTTTCTTTCCAAAGCTCCTGCTTTTCCTAGACCTGGAAGTTCAGTCATGAGTCGTCGCTGTAATTTAAATCGTGAAATGGGTTTTTTTCTGCTCATTTATTTTTTTCCTATTTTAATTTTAGATCTTTAATACTTCTATTTTAAATTTTAAAAAAATCAAAAAGTAGTTGAATCTTAATAGGAATTGATAATGTATTGCGAATGAAAATTAAATGCGAATGAAAACATTTTGATAAAGTGAATATTTTTGCAGATGTATGCTTACGAAGATATAAACCGTGTTGGGAATTGTTCTAATACAGGACTGCGAAAAAAAATTTCGCAGTCCAGGTTTAAGGGCATCTTAATATGACTTCACCGACAGTTTCATTTGATTTTATTTCACTGGAATTTCCTATGGCCCAGAATTTTTCTGTAGCATTTATCTTGAAATAAATGACTGACCCTTCGACATAAAATGCAGATTCATTAGAACTGTTAAATGAATTTGTATTAAATTTTTGGTTAGCGTTATTCAAATTACATCCTTGTCTTTTTATATCAATTTTGAAAACTGGAGAAACGTCCCTTCCATTAGGATTAAAATACTGAAAACTTATTTCATTAGGTCTTTCATTTTGATCGTAAAGAAGAACTTCATACTGGTGTTTGTGGGGGTCGGGTAGCAGTGTTTTCGTATTACCAGGAAAACCACACGTACTAGGAGTTGGGGCATTATGATCTGGAAACCAACATTCATCACCTTTTGGCAAATTCATTAAATTAAAATCACTTGATGTTAAAGATTCTATACCATCACTTCTTCTAACGTAAGATACTAAAGACGCATCGTATTTAGATCTGGCAACTCTTAATGTGCCTGTTGCCATTTCTTTCAGGCAAATTTTAAAGCCAGGAAATTCAGAACTTGTTGTGCAACCCTCATTTGATCCTAAATAAGTTCCAAATCCGTAGTTTCCAACAAAAACTGCACCATTATTTCTTCCGGCTAAAGTTCCATCTAGATCTTTCAAATTACTTGTTATTCCTGACTCTGGAGATTTATCACCTTTACTATTATTCATTTTCACTTTTAAATTAACCGAATTTATAAACCTTAATCCACTTGTTAAATTAGTTAACTTTTCATGGCCACCAATGACCTCTAATGGAATATCGCTGCCGGGTATTATTTTTCCACTTGAATCAAAATCTTGTCTAAAATTATAAAAATCAGTATTGTGTATTTGAAAAGGTCCATCATATAAAATAACACTTTTATGAATAAATCCTGGTTGAGTAAATGAACTTCGTGCAAACACTGAATTTTTTAAGATTTGATTAAATGCTACAAAAAAATCCCATCCATTATCTGCAAATAAATTTTCTTCAAAGATTGCAGTTTGACCTCTAAAATAAAGGCCCGTATAGGCATTTTTATAAGTAGTTAAATTTTTAAATAAGGGTGTGTTGGTGGATTATAATGAGCTGAATCAGTAATTTTATCGTCAGGATTATTAAAACTAATACTCGCCTCAATAGGTGAATTTCCTCGAGCACCGTCCCAAGTAATACCAACTAATGCACCGTGAGCAGTGTTATCACTAAATCTTTTAGTATTTATTTTTACAATATCTCCTTCGAAAGAATTCCAAAAACCTGTTCCAACAGATCCTGCCGCAATATTGTTGTAGACTGAATTGTTAGGGTTACTAATCCAAAAACTAGATACAGACGGAAAACGATCTTTACTCGTATTGACTCCTCTGAAGTCCGAACGCAAGATATGTTTAGTATCATGTGGATACAAGGCACCAATAAGTATATTGCCTTTTATTTCGTCGTTAATTTCATTCCCATCTTCAAGAAATAATCCGTGTCCGCGAAAATCTTGACAAACGTTATTTTCAACTAAAGTTGAACTGGTTCCATGAATAGTAATGCATCTTTGAAAACTATAATGCACTGAAGAATTAGATATAAATTGTCCTGAGATATCGCCTAGATTATGCCAATGAAAAGGGTATCTACCAAAGATACCTGCTTGTCCCATTTTATAAAACTCAACACTATTTATGTAAGCTTTTCCTCCAGGGTGAATCATGACATGACCACCAGGATCAGAACCTTCTTGTTCAGAGGCTAGCTGAGAATAGAGTTCATCTGCTTGAATTAAAATATTTCTACTTAATAAAACTACTTCTGCACTTGGATTTAAAACAAATTCTCTGGTTTGGCCTTGAAATTTGTCTATGGCATTTCCAAGATGTGAGTATTTTAAAGGTTGTTCTAATTGAATAACATTATTGGTAATTGATTTTATTTTTATGCGCTCGTTTTCAAAAGCATAGTAACCTGTCGGGGCAATGCCAATGGTTTCACCTGCCTTCCAGTCTACTATAGAATCCAGTGTAATTGTAGCAGAACCAGGACCAGCAGTTTTTAAAAGACGGGCCATTTTACTTCTATTTTTACCATTAAGTCTTAATTTAGCACTGCTACCTTGAGCAATAAATCCTTTATACAATAGAACCTGCAACCTTAGCCGATATTTTAAAAAAAGAAAAGACCGGTGAAAACTTAAGTTATAAAAACAAGAAAACAGATTCACTGAAGGCAAAAACAATAAATAAAAAAAGTGATAAACTTTGCCTACTAAATAATAATACATGCAAAATTAATTTTGAAAACGTGAATTATAATTTAAGAATTTTCAATCAAACGATAAATCCTCAGGATAAAATTAAATTAATTATAACAGCAGACGAAAAAATGAATTTGATGCCGTTTGCCACTGACTTTAGTTCTGATCAAACTTATATGGGGCTTTTGCGTTTTAATTTTTTATTCGATTCTGATTTGCAAAGTAACTTAACATTTGAAATTCCAAGTTGTGAAATCAGTAAAATGACATATGCAGTTTCAATTATTTTTAAGGATAAAAAAAGTAATTATAAGGTTTTTCAAGCGCTTATGAAAACAGAGGATAAAATATGATTTATGTTTTTTTGCTTATTACAAATCTAGCATGGGCTAAGGTCCCGGCCGCAGCTTATTATGGCAATAATGAAAAAATAACGATTGAGCAATCTTACCGCATGCAAGACAAGTTAGAAATTGAAAGCCTTAAATCTTCAATTTCACAAGATAATGAGCATTTAAAAAAAATTGAAGACGAAGGAACCCATGCACAGGATTACAAAACGATCAGTAGTAATCTAAAGAAAAGAAAAAAAAGATTAGTAGAATTAGAAAAGAAACTAAATCTAAAAAAATAATCTGATTCGCTGCAGGCAAATGTTGAGAATGACTTGGTTTTTACGGACGAAGCAAAAGTTCGTATCCGTGAAAGATTGGCGTTCCCCAAAGCTTTTTTGTAGAACCCATTCCTACGAAAAGCCGAAACAACGCAGTGGGTGAAAGTCACTGGGGTGAAATTAGATAACTTATATACCGTGAAAGACCTCTCAGGCAAGTATTTCTGAGCAAAAAGAGGGGCTTTGGGGGCTCGGAATGCATAGCTAGAAAATTTTCATCCTGGTTCTGAATACTTCTCTTATCCAAAAATATCCGTCTCTTGCCCATCTCATGAAAAACGGCCTAAATAGGAAGTATCCGATATCATCTTTGGCCTCAATGAATAAACTCAATAAGCGAGGATTAAAATTAGAGAGTCTCTTGCCTCCACCATTTTTTTCGGTTCCGTATCTTGATATCAAGAAATTTTTGAATGATGGGGGCATAGTTTGGTCACCCTGAAGCGGCTCAGAATCAACTCCAGTTCCGTTGACGTATAAACAAATTTCTTTTGCTAGGCTGGTTTTTTTAGGTGTCGATAGCATAAATTGGAACTCTGTTAAATCCATAATGTGCCAGAGGTACCCGTCGGGAAATGACTTGTGAAACCATGCCGAAAGCTTCTTATCTTTTGATACTTTTTTGGCGACCTCTGCTTCCAGTGCTTCTCGTGCATAACAGATACTAAAAATTGGAGGCAAATCAGGAACTACTCCCAGAAAACAGTAATTTTCAAGAGCCAATATCCTTGAACAAAGGTCTCTAAATTTCGCATCTATTTGATTTGCCGTATTTGCTTTCTGCAAATTGTAGAGGAATTTAATGCTCTTGAAGACACAATCTGCAAAGGATTTACCAAAGTCATTTCCAATCTCTTCCCAAGACTCGGCAAAGTGAACTTTAATGGGTAGGCTTTTAAGCTTTAATTGAATCAAGGTTCCAAATGGCACTCCGTCAACATCTTCAAAAACTATACGGTCGGAACTCTTCATTTCCTTGGAGTAAATGAATTCGTCGTGATGACCGCCGGAAGGCCCCCATTCATCACACAATTCTCGAAAGTATTCTTCGAGCCTGTGTACACCGATAAAGTGTGAAAGTGATGTGCGTCCTTCGAGCGTGGGTTCTTCTTCGCGGGCTAATGCCAGCGCTTTTTGAATAAACTTAGAAGTTATATGAGTTCTCAAGAATGGATGTGCTATACATGCGAAGAAATTGTTACCCATGGAAATTAATGGATGCAGGCTAAAATACGCTGAGCCTCGGTACTTAGCGCTGAGGCTTTCTATTTGCTGGTCCAGTTTTGTGTGATGATAGTCTGCTGGAGTTTTTGAAAGCTCGAGGCAAAGCTTTTTTCCAAAATCAACGATTTCTTTTGGCCTGCGTACCTTGCTTAGTACATGTTCAACATTGAATATCGGCGTTCGCTCGGTATTAATCCAAAGCGAAAAAAGTAAAAGATAGTAGTCGTATGCCGAAATGCCTACATACTTTTTGAAAAGAAAATTTACTGAATTGCTCTCGACACCGAGATTGCGAAATGGCTTTATTCCCGAAAGCACTAAAGTGTTGGCAACTTTGTAAATGACTTCCTGCTGGAAAAGACCTGTGTCGGCCACTGTTCTTACCATAGATAGTTTAGCTTGTTCCTTTTGAATCGTAGAATTCTGAGTTCGTGTCCAATTTTCTTGGAGGCCTTCTGCTTCGCGGACTATCGACAGTGCCCTCGAGTCTTCATAAACCTTTCCAATAGACGTATCAAACCCAGGGAATGGTTGGAAGCTGGTCAGGAGACAATAATTAGCAACGGCGAAGCCTTGATGTGAAACGCCTGCCGTATTCAAAACTCCATACAGGTCGATTGTTCGTGAATAATGTGACAGCGTAAGGAGTAGCTGCGGCAGATCCGTGTTCGTGGTTTCAATTGTGTTACGAAAAGCAGCGACAAAATCTGGATAGAGCCTTGGGGTGCCCGCATTTACCATTGCTACCTTTTGTCGACCGCCCATGAAACCCCTTCAAAAATACAAAATTAAAAATCCTCAATATGTATTTTTGTTTGGTCTACTATTCTTATCAAGTTCTTTCATTACGATATTGGCTGGATTTAAATCTGACTTAGTGGCCAAAGTCTTCTCGATGTATTCCATTTGGCTTTCGACGAGTAGCTTTCCAGTCTGTTCGTCAGAAAGGTTTACTGTTTTGGCAATTCCCTCAGTTACTTTTTTTACCAAGAAGCATTTTTCTTGAAGTCGGCTACGCAAACTGTAAAGTTCAAAAACCTTCCCAATTAATGGTAGAAACCCATAGCGCATTAATATAAAAATCATAAAACCTGCGACAGTTGCATACGGAAATCGTGTTGCAAGGTATGCCCAAATATTCTCCGGTGGAGTTGTCGTTAAAATAGTATTTAGCATAGATGCCGCACCGTCGTAGAGTCGCCACGCCAAATACCCCGACCCAGTAAGTGGTAAAAAGCTAATTCCTAGAAATACATTCGACTGAAAATTGTATTCTTTAAGGATCCCATCGAGATCTGCAGTGAAAAGATGTTTCTTGCCCATCCATTCTTGAACGTCATGGCGAAGTTGCTGTAACTTAGTTTCTAAATTTAATTTTTCTTCAGTTTTTTGACCAATGAGATCCTGCGCACTTTTTATTTCAACTTGAAGGTCGAGATTCTTTTTTTCGGTTGCTTGTAAACTTTCATCTTCAGATTTTCGAGATGCTTGGAGCGTAGAGATTTGATTCTGTAGTGTCTGAATTTCTACCGCTTGTTTTTCCTTTTCGACAACTTGTGATTTGATCTTATCGTTTTCGGTATTTAAAAGATTCGCACTCTGTTCCTCGCGAAGCCTGAGGGCATCCTCAGTTGATTTTTTATGAGCCTCTGTAGCGCCTTTCAGATTTACGATTTCAGTTTCACGAGACTTTATTTTTTCAAATTCTTGTTTTGAAAATGTATCGACAGCATCACGAATTTGAGTTTGCCTTTGGGAGTAACTGAGCGCATCTGAGATATCTCCAGTAGTCAGAACACCAATTTGTATTTCTGTAACTTTATATTTCTGAAACGGAACAAGGCTGTCACAACAAATTTTTACGCTGCTCGCGATAGCCCAGGTCCCGCCAGTGAGTATCAATGGGTCGGTAGCGCTCGGCCCGAGAACTGTTCTTACCGTATTGCCTTCAATGTCCGTTACTTCCATACGAAGCTTTGCATTCGGTTCGCTTACTCTTACATTGACAGTTGTTATAGGCGTTGGAGTTCTTAGATGATACTCAACACCAGACTTTGTGACCAGTGAGCCATCCGAGGCGCCATCATGTGGTTTCAATAGATTCAGAACTTGAGCACTTCGGTTTGATACAAATGTAGCGTCGATGAAATGATTTTGCACTGTTGGTACGGCATTAGTCTCGGTAATTGCTTGTTCAAATGTGGTTATTTGAGTTGGCGCAACGGCTTCGGCGATATTATCATTTTCCAAATTTCCTCCTCATCGGATTTCTGACATGTTAACAGTAATTGTGTGTTTTTTTACACATGTGTCAAGGTTTCGAGGAGAGTATATTTTCGACAGCTACAACGCTCTGAGTCTGCATCTTGGGGTTTTAGCGTATCGGCCTAAAACGCGGAAAAGCCCCATAATTGTGCCAAAATATAATGGCGTGTTTTAATGGAATAATGAAATCTCTTACTCAATCAAATAAATTTTCTTCGTCACTTGATACCACTTTCTTGTTCGATGCATTCGAATCGTATGTTTTGCAGTTTTTAGCCTCGCTGGATGCAACCGATCTAACTAGAAATCACTATCGCAAAAGACTTAAGCAGTTTGCTTTATGGCTCAGGCCTTTTGAAGCAGCTCCAATCACGCGGCAGACTATTCTGGATTACAAAAGGCATCTTAAAGACCAAAAGTATGAAGCCAGCACTATTGGTGCTTATCTGGTAGCGGTGCGCCAGTTTTTTTGTTTCTGTGAAATAAACAACATTCATCACGATGTAACCAGAGGAATCAAAGGGGCTAAGCGTCCAAAGGGGCATCGACGAGATGCTTTGACTATAAGCCAAATCCATCGGCTACTTGATTCCATCGACCAATCGACAGTTATCGGACTTCGGGACTTTGTAATCATCAACAGTATGATTCGGTTGGGCCTCAGAAGCATTGAAGTGGTCCGCAGTAGGGTTTCGGATATTCGCCCAATCAATTCACAGACAATGGGGCTTTGGGTGCATGGCAAGGGCCGTGATGAAGCCGATGAATTTCTAGTTTTAACGGAGGATTGCCTACTACCAATCATGAATTATATCTCCAAACGTGGTCCGTTGAAACAGGATGCCCCACTCTTTGCGTCTCTTTCAGATGGTAGCTATGGCAGTGGCCTATCCACTTGCACAATCAGGAGAGTGGTTAAGGAGCGGCTTAGAAACGCAGGGCTTTCGAGCCCTCGGATTTGTGGTCATTCGCTAAGACATTCGTGCCTGACGTTGGCTATCGAAGGAGGAGCGTCTATACAAGAAGTGCAAGCGCTTGGTCGCCACGCTGATATATCGACTACAAATGGGTATCTCCATTTTCGTGACAGAGCCAAAGGTGCGGGTGAACATAGCGTTCAGAATATTCTTCGCAAATAGTCCAGGACATTCAAAACAGTCGCTGCGTTTTCCACATAAGGTTGAGGAGTGTCTCGAACTTAAAATATGAACCGAAGAGGCCTGAGGAGTGTCTGATGTCTGGAAATAAGCAAAAACCTTTGCAGATGAGAAATAGAAAAATTTATTTTAAGGATCAAGAAATAAATCCCACAGCAGACCCTGAATCTGATTTGTCTTTGGGTGATTTTATGATTTTTGTTCCAAACGGTTCTGGAAAAGAAACCGCCAAAGATTTTTTGAATTTTGTTAAGAATTTAAAAACTGAATCATTTTTGGAATCGACCTGACAAAGATCTTCCATCGGAGTAGCTGCAAAATTTCTTACAGGTTCCACCTTCATTGACTGAAACAGCTTTTACTCCAGAGGTCAAAGTTGAAAAACTAAAAGACAGTTCACAATCAGGGTCTTTAAGTTTTGTTTCGAGCCCATTGTTATTTGTAACATTTGGAAAATTCAACTCACGGTCTTTAAATTCACATTTCTTATTTTTATATGAACCGTACATGGTGCCTTCATTCATATAAAATGAAAACTCATCACCAACATCTGCCATACTGTTTTTATAAGAACCAACCGCCGATTTTATTGCTTCACCTAGTTCTTTTGCTTTAGCAGTTCGGTCTGCATCTTCAGCTTGTTTCTTTAATTCGAGTTCTTTTGCCTTAGCACTTAATTCGGTTTGTTGTTTCAGCTTTAGATCTGATTCAACAGAGATTTTAGATTTTTGTTTGAGAATCTTTTTTTCAGTAAGAGGTATTGGTGAGTCGATAGGGCCAGTGTTTTCTGTGACTATTGGTATCTCAGCTATGAGCTGATTTTCCCGACCAGTTTTTCGATAAACTTCTTCTCCGATAGGTGTAATATAGCTAGGAAACATTCCTGATTTGATTTCTTCTCCATTGATATTTAATCTAGAAATATTGGCAGTCACAGTGTCAGCACTAAATAAAATGTTCATCTTTACAGTGCTGCTTGAAACTTTGTCTTTAACGGATATTTTCATTAACCAATTAGAATTATCTTTTTCCCAGCTGATATTAGCGCCAGGTTTTATTCCATGTTTTAAAAAATCTTCCACTGAAAATGCCAAACATGAGTAGTCGCAGGAAATGTCTTTTTTTAGAAACTCTTTCGACGGTTGGTCAACTCCAAAAATTCCAGCATTTGCTAAAACAGAGAAGATGCAAATACTAATTGCCATCGCAAATGCCCTCATAGAACTCCTTTACTTTTTTCCATTATATTTTTCGATTTTGACTCGAAATATTCCGTTGTGAATCTCCACGAATCCATCGCCTGCTGATTCAAAGATCTGTTTCACAAGGTCTTCTTCAGGCGCAGATCCAGTCAGTAGCGTTTCTACACTGACACTTAAAACCTTCGAAAGACGTAAAATCGCATCGTCGAACTTTGGTTGACGGCCAGCAAGCCACTCAGAAATGGTGGATTTAGGAATCTTTGTCTTACGACTGATGTCGGCAGCGGAGAAGCCACGGTCTTTCATTATTTTTTTAAGGTTATTTTGAAAGTTACTCACGGCCTATATTTTCAATGCTTTCAGACAGTTGAACAAGGCGAGTTCTGCTTCTCGTTCATCGTACTGCATGCGAAACTTATTGGACGATTCAAAGAACTTTTCATTCATCGCCTTCGAACTTTCCAAGGATTTTAATTTGGTGGTCCATCTTGGTCGGATAGATGCTTCTGATGTATTCTTCAGCGTGTTCTTTTGTTTTACGCTCTAGATATCTTGGGATCTGAGTAAGAATGAGAAAGTGCAGATTATCATTCGCACTGAAGCAATTTATTGTTTGAAGAAAATCAGTTGGTTCGCAGTCGAACAACTCTAAATAGTCAATTACGACGAGGATTCCAGTACAGTCTTTGTTTTTAGAAAGATTTGTAATTAGAGCCGTTAAATCATCAAGACTGAAATAGATATCAAGGATCAACTGGATGTTTTGTAATTGATCAGGATTACTAGCGCCATAAGCCGAGGGGCTGGCATTTAACAAGCCTTCTGCGTGGTAGTAAATAATTTTCCAGTTTTTACCCAACAGTCTGTTGCATATTTCGATCGATTCCCTTGTTTTGCCAGACGATGGTCTGCCTGATAAAAAAGTGATTTTGTGGTCAATCAGAATTGAACTCATATAAGTCTCCAATCAAGCCAGGAACAAATCATTCAAAAAATAATGGTGGCAATTTGCAGTGCAAAATGAGGTCTGGCTAGACTAAAGGTAATTCACTTTTCGTTGAAAAATTCCGATAGATACCGAGCTTAAACTAGGAGTTTGAATGAGTACAAAACTACGCGATTATCTAACTGAATTTAAAGCCGCTGCACCAGAATGGTTTGAGAATACCAAGGTCGTAAAAGAATACTTTCAATTTTTCCAAAACTTTCTAAAAAAAGAAAATTTAGCGAATTTATCGTGGGTTGATATTCAGAAAATGGGTGACCATTTGCATTCAGCAAACGCCTTGGCGATAGCCAAAGCAAATGCCTTTGGAAAACCTAATCATGAAATTGAGCACTACCGCAAAGTCTTCATGTTTCTGATTGATGGTACAGCAACGCCTGAAAGCAAAGTAAAAAGCATTCTTGAAGATCCAAACTACAAAATTGACTACTTTGGCGATTCAATGTGGTCAGAGCTTTTTGCGCATGCATTTCCTGAGAAATATCTGTTTAAAAATTCAAGATCTGACTTCGCAGAGGAATTTCTTGATCAAAATCTGATGAATATCAAATCAAAAAAAGGAACTCAGAGCTTCATAGATTTTAATAAAAGAATGGAGCCTATTAAGGCAAGTTATTTGGATGTTGTAGGAGTTCAGACCGACATGCCATTAACTTATGAAGTGGATCAGTTTTTTAGTTATATATATCAAAAGTACGCACAAGATAAAAAAGAATCTTCATTTTGGTGGTTAAATTCAAACCCTAAATTTTGGGACCCTAGAGATCGTGAGATTGGATCTTTGCAGACGTACACAACTCACAATGAAGATGGAAATAAACGACGAATTTATGCCAACTTCGAAAAGGCAAAACCTGGTGAACTAGTCATCGGATACATAACATCGCCAGCAACAGAAGTTGCTATTCTATTTGAGATTACCAAAGGCATTCATCTTGATAGTGAAAAAGTGGAGGCGATTGAATTCAAAATTCTTAAGAAGTATGATCCAGCTCTAAAACTGGAAGATTTTAAAAACTTGCCAGAGCTGGCTAGCAGTGCCCCCTTAAAAAACAATCAGGGAAGCCTTTTTGCGTTAACACCGGCAGAGTACACTTTGATCGAGCAACTGGCGTCAGGCAAAACTAAAAATGTAGGCAGTGCACAGTACTGGTCGATTGCTCCTGGTGAAGGCGCTAATCTTTGGGCTGACTGGATTTCGAAATCAGAAATTTCTATAGGCTGGGAAGAGTTTGGAGACCTAAAAAAGTTCACTAGTCAAAATGAAATTAAAGAAAAGTACGTCGAGCTTTTTAATCCAAAAGAAGAACCGATTAATAATACAAAATGTCTATTCGAGTTTGCGAATACAGTTAAGCCTGGAGATTTTATTTTTGCAAGAGACGGCAGATCAACCGTATTAGGTATCGGCAAAGTAGCATCTGAATACTTCTATGAATCTGCATCTGCCGTTCATTCTCATAAGCGTAAAGTTGAATGGATCAAAACTGGGGAATGGGAACTTCCCGAGGATTCGCTGTTTGGAATTAAAACACTTACTAACATAACAAAATTTAAGAATTTCATTTCAACAGTACTGCAAAATGCTGAAGTCCGAACGCCAAACAGAATGCGCGAATCAATCAAAGATTCAATGCCATACACTTTTGAACAGCTAAGCAGCGAAATGTTTGTGTCTGATTCGCAAGTTAAAGAAATGTTGGATGTTTTAAGGATTAAAAAGAATATTGTTCTACAAGGGCCTCCTGGAGTTGGGAAAACTTTTTTAGCAAGTAGGCTCGCTCATGTTATGGCTGGTAGCAAGACTGAAGCACTACTTGAAATCGTACAGTTTCACCCATCTTATTCGTATGAAGATTTTATTCAAGGCTACCGACCTACAGCAAACGGCTTTTCACGACGAGATGGAGTATTTACTAGCTTTTGCAAGAAAGCGGAACAAAACCCAGAAAAGCCATTTGTTTTTGTTATCGACGAAATCAATCGTGGAAATCTGTCAAAAATTTTTGGAGAACTTTTAATGCTTCTGGAGGCCGACAAAAGAGGACACAAAGTAACACTTACTTATTCAAATACTGATGAACATTTTTCTATTCCAGACAATGTTTATGTGATTGGAACGATGAATACTGCAGATAGAAGCTTAAGCATGGTTGATTACGCATTACGAAGACGGTTTTCATTCTTTGATTTGGCCCCTGAATTTAACAGCGATAAATTTTCGAATCATCTTCTAAAGTGTGGCCTTCAACAAAGTGAAATTTTAGTTTTGAAGACGCAACTTAATAATTTGAATGAAAAAATTTGTAATGAGAAAAGATATCTAGGCCCTGGTTTTCAAATTGGACACAGTTACTTTGATAGGAAGCCAGAGAACATAAGTTTTAAAACCTGGTTTGATAGCATACTGAAGTATGAAATTGTACCGTTGCTAAAAGAATACTGGTTCGATGACAAAGATAAAGCTGAAGAAATAATCAACGGGCTGAAGGTAGCTTAGTTTTGAAGATTCCAATAAAAAACATTTATTATTTACTCAGCTATGCATGGGACTTCACCTCGCCTGGCTACGAGGATTACCTAACGGCGGATACGTTTCCAGATGCTGATAATCTATTAGCCCGTTTAATGGACATTTCCCTCGAGTCTCTCTTTCGTCGAGGCCTCATCAAAGGTTATACAGAGAAGGAAGAAGAAATTTCTGGGATTAAAGGAAAGCTTCTTTTCAATGAGACGCTGAAGCAGGGCTCATTGCAAAAAGCAAAGACCATTTGCACTTTTGACGAACACTCATTTGATAACCCGTTAAATCAGATTGTAAAAGCGACCCTCATTCTGCTACTGCGAACTCGGACCCTAGATGAGCAAAATATTTCAAGAATTCGACGGCATTTACAGAGAATGGAACTTGTGGCTAGTGTTGATCTGCAAGAAGCGCTTTATCGGAAAGTATTTTTCCATTCTCACAATAAATACTACCGATTTGTTTTTGAGCTTTCTCGCTTAATTTTCAGGTCGGTTTCAATTTCGGCCAGTAATCAAACTGTACAGCTTCGTAACTTCCTTAATTCAGAGGCCGAAATGTTTCGTATCTTCGAATTTTTTGTACTGAATTTTTATAAACGTGAGCTAGTCGGTGTTAAAGTTGGGCGAGATTCACGACTAAGGTGGCAGGTTAGTCACGACAACGATCTTTTTGGCGACCGTGTACCTGAGCTCAATACGGACATATCAATTTTCTATCCAAATGAAACTTTGGTGATTGATACGAAGTTTTACGTCGATGCCTTGGTGTCGAATCGAGGGAAGCCCAAGTATCGACGGGAACATCTTTCGCAGCTAATGGAGTATTTAAGAATTTCTGAACGTGAATACAAAAATCCTAGCAGGGGGTTTTTGCTTTACCCAACGGTTCACCAGGATATCAATGACTCTGGTAGAATCGAGGGCTTCAAGATTTCAGTCGCTACAATTGATCTATCCAAGGAATGGTCCGAGATAAAAAGTAAATTGCTGGATATGGTCCAGCTTGAATCAGTTGCGCCGAAAGAAACTGCAGCTTAGCGCGCCGCAAGAACACGATACGGTGGAATATCGCTTATTTTTTCGTAGGAGCTTTGGTAGCAATAGCTTTATTGGCCTTCGGCTTTTCTTTATTCTCATCAAAGAGGTCTGAAATTTTACAGTTCAGGCAT
>JAYUJM010000046.1:0-8446 GCA_043765175.1 Pseudobdellovibrionaceae bacterium
GATGCGGATAAAAAACCTAAATATGTAACTACTGTTTGTGACTGGCTTTCAGAATTAAGCAGCTTAAATTTATCAGTGTTTCAAGATGAAATGAATAAAGCAATAAATACAGAAATTTTAGGAAAAGATTGCCAAAAATCACTTGCAGAAAGAATTAATTTATCTAATTCTGATCAAATATCTAAATTTGAATATAAACTCAATTCAACTAATTTATCCTATCAAAAAGCAATTGATTTTAAATTACCAACAAAAACTGTTGAATTAAATCAATTAGTTAATACTACAGAAATGATTGCTCAATTGAAAGACGGAGAAGTTGTTTTAACTTTTGATGACGGACCTGATGGAATCGTTACAGATTCGATATTAAAAACACTACGAGATGCTGGAAATCTAAAGGCTTTGTTTTTTACAAATGGTCGTAATATTGTTTTAAATCCAGATAAAATTATCAACGAACACAATGAAAATCATCTTGTTGCGAATCACTCATGGAATCATTTGTGTTTGAAAGATTCACTACTTTGCGCAAATAAAAACAAAACAGACAGTTGGAACGGAATACTTACTGATCGTGAAGTTTTAGATCAAGAAATTAATCCTAATTTTGAAATCATTAAAAAATATATTGGCCAATTTGCTCCTTTTTTTAGATTTCCTTTTGGTGAAACACGAAGCTCGATTGATCAATACTTTAAAGATCAAGGCGTTTTTCAGATGGGTTGGAATATCGATACGGACGACTGGAAAAAAGTTCAAAATCTAGGGATAAAAATTAAAGATTCGAATGGTCCTACAAAAATTATAGTAGACAATGCCCAGATTCCATTTACAGGACAAGATGTGATTGATTCAGCAGTCAGACAATTAAAACTGCGCAAAAAGGGAATTGTTTTATTTCATGATATTCATATTCGAACTGCTGAAATACTTCCGCAGTTTTTATATGAATTACATAAGTTAAAATTTACAGTCGTCATTTTTAAGCCCAATTTAAAAAAAGCAGAATTAAAAACCATACTTGATTCATCACTTAACGAAGAAAATTCATTTTGACAAATTTGATCAGTTAAAATAACAATTCAGTAGCTAGGTAAATTTATTCGTTTTAAAGCTATTAATTATGAAGATTTAAGAGCACCAGTTTTAAGCAATCAAAATTATTCATGGAAAATCTGACAATTCTATTTGAAAGCTTAAAAATATTAGTCTATCTAATTTGATATGAAATTTAACATTTTTACTTCTGCTTGTTTTTTTTTACTTTCTCAAATTGTCTTTGCTTCAGCGCTTGTTAAAATAAATAATAAAGCGAACACCGTATTTGTGATAGCAAGAATGGTTTATTCAGGTTCAGCACTTAACGATCGCATAGCGCGTGAAACAACAAATGAAATAAATCGAATGTGGAATGAATTTCCAACATCAGTTGTCATCAATAACAGGTCTTATAAAGTCGTATTTAAAATTGATTATGTGATAGCAGGGCTAAAACCTTTTAAAAATCCTGAATCCTGTGCCTACAATTTTATTCAAATTTTAAACAAAACAAACCCAAATGATCGTAGTTTTTATAACAATATAGGCTCAAATAAAGGAACTTTTTTTACTTCAGATAATTTAGGTTTTTCAACAACTACAGCACATGAATTTGGACATGGATTAGGACTTGATCATAATTCTAAAAATCAAACTGCTGCAGAAATTCCTGGAATTATGTTTGCTCGGGGCACTTTTGTAAAACCAGAATTTCAATGGAATCCGCAGGCCCTTCCGGGCGAACCAGGCAGTACAATAAATCCATCTTTTCGAAAAGTTCGCCCAATTGATATAGAAACAATTCTTTTTCCAAGTTTTGAACCAAGGACCTTAGCCTGTATTGGTGAAGGGCTACCCTTACCGATCGGAAAAAATCATCATCATCGATCCTTGACTGATGTAGAATTAGATTAAGTTTTAATACGACTTAGCCGATAGAAAGACTCTTAAACAACAAAAAAGGAGTCTTTATGTGGCAAGCACAAGTTTGGGTAAAATGGAATGATCAAGCGCCAAGAAATCAAGATTGGACATGGCTTAATGAATGGAAAGAAGTTCATACGGCGTGGTCTGTGATGGGTGATTGGGATATGCTTTTAACTATAAATGCACAGTCACCGCAAGAAGTTGAAAATTTTATTTGGAACAAACTTAGACAAAAGAATTGGGTTGCAAATACTCACACAACCTGGGCTAATCAAGTTTGGAATAATCCTAATTGGAATTGGAAAAAAGTTGGTTGAAACCATTTTATAAAAATAAATGAGGTCTAGTCAGTGTTCAGTTCAAAAAAAATACTTATCAGCTCTCTTTTTTTATTATCTATTGCTACTTTTGTTCTATTGAAAAATAAATCAAATGTTCAAATAACAAGTCATCTAATTACAGATGACTTGAAATCAGAAAATAAGCCGGAATCTAATAATTCACCTCAAGACAATGTGCAAAAAGCTGAAACTCAAACTACACCAATAAATGAAAATTCATCTTTGCCATTACCCGACCAAGAATTTAAAAAATGGATCGATGAAGAAGCTAAAAATTTAGAAAATCCAAATCAAAAAAGTGAAGACGAAGTTAAAACTCAATTACAAGTTCAAACAAAGCGTTTATCTCAAGCACAGCTTAATGATTTAAAAAACATAATTGATAATTCAAACGAAGCCATAAATAAAAGAATTTTTTCTAATTTTGTGTTAATTAATTCAAATCAAGATTTTTCCACTCAGCTATTAAATGAACTCATCGAAAAAAACACAGATGATATCAAGCAAGCAAAAGCACCACACTCGTTGGATGAACTAAAAAGATCTCAAGAGTATGCTTTGAAATTCATGCAAATCGATGAAATAGTGAATCGCCTTATTAAAAGCGAAAGCGGTCCATTAGATTACTTAATTGGTCTCAGTCAAAAAACTAATGACACTCAGGTTAAAACATACGCGCTGCAAAAAATAAAATCCCTTAAAAGTAATTAACAACAAAATAAAATCAATTTCACAACTTTAGTCTTGTTTTGTCATAAATTGAATGTTCGAATTTCACCCAAGAGCAATGCTCATTTTCTAAGGGGGAAAAAATGAAACAACTTTTAATCGCTTTGAGTATGTTAATTTCAACATCACTTTTCGCACAAAATAACAAAAACTGTATTTCGCAGGCTAACTTGAAAGATATCTCAAGCCACTTCACGCAATTTGCAAAATATGCAAATAAAGATTTTTGCGCAGATGGTTCAGCAGATTTTCAACTTTTATCTTCAATGATGTTTATGCGTAGTACTGCTTTCGCAGCTAACATGGCTAAAAGCCAAGATGATTTTTTTTCAGGCCGATTCGCTAAAGATTGGTATGGATACTTTATTGGACGAATTGATTCTATTAAAGTGGAAGCCAGCTGCCCAAAAGGTGCTTTAGCTTTTGTTCAAGCTTTCTTTGGATTTTCTGACAAAGTCATGCACGTCTGTCCAATTGGTTTAACAGATGCAGTTTCTACATTAGATTTATCAAGTGTTTTTATGCATGAAGCCAGACACATCGACGGATTTCCACATATTACGTGCAGCAAAGGCCCACGAGCTGGAATTAACGGAGCCTGTGATAAAATCATCGCAGATGGTGGTTCGTATGCTGTGACTGTTGAGACTTATGCACAGCTTGCGAAGTATGCGACAGCTCTTCATCCAGCTTTAAAAGCCTATGCGCGTGCTTCTTCTGCAATATATGGACAAGAGGCTTTCGAAACTCCGATTACAGTTCAAAATAAAAACGAATTAGTCTTAATGATGGATAATTTGGATTTTGTTTCTGTAGATATAGCTACTTTGGCTACCAAAACAATGGGAAAAAGTCCTGTTGTTGGTAAAATTTTTAAACGTGCAAATCATATGGTATTAATACCTGATGATAAAACATTACCAGGACAATATGTGTTTTTACAAAATGAAGGGCCAATTGCACAGTCACCAAGTGATATGATCACTGAATACAATGCACAGACGCCAGCTGAAAAAGCAAAACTTGTTGATGTTCACGTTGCTGCACAGTGGAATGCTAAAGTATTTAAAAATAGTATTCGATTTGTATGTGATCCAACGTCACCTGCAACTAAAGACATTGCATTACCTGCAGGAAAAAATGCAGCGAATTTACTTTATGTTGATGGCTATGCACGCGCTAATTTTTCGGCTTTATTATCGACTGAAAATGGTGAAATTTTTGAATTAGGTTGTTCTAATAAGGCAGCTTATTTAAAAGTTTCAGCTGTTAAATTTGATCAAAAGTACAAACGTGTTTATAAAATTAATAATCGCATATTTGGTTTAACTTTTTCAGGAGAATTATTTACAATTGAAAATGGTAAATCAACAGCTGTTAAATTATCAAAACCAGTTTTAGAAATGGCTCCAAATCAAATTTTTACATTTATGTAAACAGTTCCACTTTGGTCTAGGTTTTAAGTCTAGAAACCTCTGAATTGAATTCGAAAGCTGCAGAAATGCAGCTCTTTTTTTTTAGTTGAAATAAATTACAAATATCATGGAAAATAATTTTAACGAAAGAGGCCTTATGAAATTGAAAAAAATTGCGAAGAAGTCTTTATTAAGTTTAGTTACGATTTCAACATTTGCATGTGCTACCAATCAGAATACTGCAAATATTGAAACATTTGAAAATACAAATAACCGAACTATTACACAGCAAATTGATCCAACTAATATGCAAGAATATAATGTAGCTTGGATGACGTGCTTAGGAACTCGAACTGGAGTCACAACTCCGCCCACTTATGAAGGATATAATCCAAATGATCAAAATTTTCAAGTTCTAAAATTTTACTCAAGAAAATCCGCAAAAAATATTAAAAATCAACAGCCCAATAAATATGGGCATACTTTAATGATCGGCGAAGACTATTTTGAAAAATTAGAAGATGCACAGAAAGCCTTAAAATTTAATAATGAAAAGCAAGATGATATTTATTTTAATTACACTCGTCCGATGATGACTGATGGTAAAAATGTGACTGCTGACACTGATGTCTTTGGTGATTTTAAACTTCAGATTGTTTCCGCCGAAGGTGGCGAAGATAGCCACGCTGTTAGAACAGACAGGCTTGTTGGAACTGCAGGAAATTTTAATAATACCACTTACGGATATCACAAATTAAATTGTACAGCTAAAACAATCAGCGGTGCTCCGATAAAAATAATTGATGCCACAAACGAATGCCGCAGAATTGCGGGTGAAATGGCCTTAGCTACAACTCGAAAAATGTTACCTAATGAAAAGTGTACAGCTGTTGCGCGAGCTGATTATTCCAAAGAATATAAGTACAATACTTTTTTTCATGTTTTTGTTAGATGTTCAAATCAAAAAGGATATTCTTATACAACCAAAGCCATTAAAAATACGCCATCAGAAAACATGTGTGAATTAGAACCTGTCACCTATTCAGGCAAACCAAGAAATATTAAAGATTTTCCAAAAAAATAATTCTTTTATTTAGGTTTTAATTAATGGACAAATTTGATTCAATGATGCAGTTCCGCCAATAGCAACACAATCCAATTGATACTGAATGACTTTTAGCACCCAGTAAAATTGTGTCATTCGGAATTCATAGGACACCACAGAAATAGAATTTACTTTTAAAGTTTGCAAATAAGAATTCACAAATCGACCTGTGCGATAGATTTCTTCTTCGCAAGGAACCATTATTTTATTATTTTTAATTTTGAAAACGACCTTTAAGTTTTTGATCAAAATGTTTTTGAACCTCATCGTCTGTACGTAAATCGATAACCACTTGAATTCCAATTTCTTTCCAGAAGCTGAACATTTCAGGGCTCATACTTGGTTTACTGGAACGGTATAAATGCAAACCAATTTGTGATATATTCTTATCAAATAAGTTTTCAGAATATTCAGAAGCCATCACTTGAATGCTTAAAATTAAAATAGCTAAAACATTCGTATAAAATTTCCTTTGCGAATTAGTTCGTAAAAATTATCTATTTTAATCTTTAAAGCTTCTTCTCCGAAAAGGCCTTATTCCAAGCTTCGATTGTTTTTATGCTCAGTGAATTGTACGTATCTACATCTTAAGTCATTTTTTCAAGATCATATTCAAATATGGTAGTAGCACTGCCTACTATATATAAATCAATATTAAAATCTATAGTAGTAGAAAGTTCATTGATCAATTTTTCTAATGTGAGCCATTTTTCAAATCTTTCTAATTGATGTTTTAATTCTATTCGAATTAATAACCCCCACCCAACTGCTGTTGAATTTTTTAAATATGCACTTCGTGCAAATTCAGCCACGTTAATGCCTGATAAAGTTTGCAGTGGCAAATTAGAATAATTAAGTATTTTTTTCATTAGATTAAAGTGAGCTTCGAATCTATTATTTTTTCTAAAAATATGACTGAATTCTAAAAAATATCCAGAAAGTTAATCAGTCTTACTTAGTACAAATGGGGCTGTGGGAATACTTGATAAATTTGGATTCCAAGGAAATATATTAAAAACTGTAAAAAAATCTAATTTTTTATTGATGACAGCAACTCGATTTATTTAAAAACTTTTGCTATATAAAGCAGGAATTGAAAATTTTTCTAATCTGACCACTTCAGAAATTATTTTATTTGTATCAAAATAAACTTGTGAATAATTTTCATTCAAGCAAAACGGCCGTACAATCAACAATGGGCCGTAGTGATTAAACTCATTGATCTCAATAATAATTTCTGGATTTTTCAAAACATTTGAAATCTGCAAAATTTTGCTTTTCAACTTAGATATAGCAACTAAAGGATCTTGATCGTGGGCTAATTGACATTTTAAATCTACACGTCTAAATCGATTTGCAGAAAAATTCGTGATCACATCACCAAAAACTTTAGCATTTCCTACAAACACTTTTGCATTTTCACCAGTGTTAATTGATGTGACAAATAAACCAATTTCCACCACTTCGCCTAAGACTCCAGCGGCAGAAATTGTATCACCCACTTTATAAGGTTTGAGTAAGATTAAAAAAAACCCCGCCGCGAAATTTGATAATAACCCAGCCCAGGCCGCCCCTATCGCTACTCCAGCTGCAGCAACTAAAGCTGCAAGCGAGGTCGTTTGAACACCAAAAATATCTAAAATGGCAATAACAAGAAATACGGTAAGCACTCCTCGTAAAATAGATTCGATATAACCAACTAAAGTAGTTTCCAGTTTTTTTGTAGCAATAGCTCGGCGAAATAATTTTAAAGCAAATTTAATTAAAAATCTTCCAATAAACCAAATCAATAGTGCATGTATTATTTTGAGACCATAAGGTAAAATCATTTCAGGTAATTTAGAAAATTCCATAACGTGTCCTTTTATTATTAATTCTCATTTTAAATTTATAAGTTCTTTTTATTTTCAACAAGCGCTAGCGATTTACAAATCAGTTCATCATATTTTTTTCTTGGTATAAGCATTCCTAAATACCAATTTCTAAATTTTCGTGGAATCGGAGCATAACGAATTTTTGGTTTTTCTGATTCGATAGCATCAGCTATATCATCAACCACAGCTTGCACAGGTAATGCGTGCTTTTCTTCGCTTTGAGCAAATTGAATAAATCGAGAAAATGATTTTTTGAAAAAAGTTTGATCATAAAGATACACTAAAGTAGAAAAACCTTTGCTCCATATCGGAGTTTTTATAGACCCAGGACCAACGATGATGACTTGTACTCCATAGATTTTCATCTCTCGGCGTAAACTTTCAGAGAAACCTTCAATGGCGTGTTTGCTGGCGCAATAGCCTGCTAAAAATGGCGATCCATTGACTCCGCTAACAGATGAAATATTAATAATTCGACCTTGGTTCGAGATTAAAAACGGAATTAACACTTGTGTTAACTTCATAACGGCCAAAACATTTAAACTTAATGTTTGCTGAATCTCATTAAAATCTTGAAATTGAAATGGCCCAGGTATTGCAATTCCTGCATTATTTACTAAGGCTTCAATTTGTGTAATATGATATTTATCTAACAAAGATTTAATTGAATCAATTTCTGATATTGAAGTTAAATCAATAACCCACAAAATAAGTTTTTCTTTAAATTTATTTTTTAACGCTGCAACAGATTCGATTTCACGAACTGATCCAATAACTGTCCAACCCTTAGATAAAAAATTTTCAGCAGTAGCGTATCCTATGCCACTGCTGATTCCTGTAATAACAACTGTTTTCACCGAAATCTACTATTCTAAGAAAACTCGTTGAAGCATTTTATTATTTGAACACTTTCCTTTAAACGCAAAATCAGTTACTCGCTGACGTGAAGCAATTTCTAAAAATCTTCGAATACCAGGAGTATTTGAATTCACCATATTGATAATAGCTTGCTTA
>JAYUJM010000047.1:0-8404 GCA_043765175.1 Pseudobdellovibrionaceae bacterium
CCTAAAATTAAAATGGAAGTGGATGTCACTCAGCGAATTCGTCAAGCTTTAGCTCAAGGAAAACCTGCCAGGTCTGTTATATTAAATGATTTAGAACAACCCTTTGCTAATGATATGCATTTACTGACAAGCAAACCTGTACTTTACGCTTGTAATGTTTCTGATACTGATTTTGCTGCTGGAGGAAACGATTGGGTTCGATCCGTTGAAAAGCGAGCTGCTGAAGAAAATAATAAAACGATCATGATATGTTCGGCCCTTGAAGCAGAAATTGCTTTATTGCCAGTTGAAGAACGCGCAGAGTTTTTATCCAGTATGAATGCCACAGAACCTGGATTGAATCGCCTTATCAGAGAAGCTTATAAACTTTTAGGTTTATATACATACTTCACAGCTGGCGAAAAAGAAGTTCGTGCATGGACTATAAAGGCAGGCATGAAAGCCCCTCAAGCTGCAGGAGTGATTCACACTGATTTCGAAAAAGGTTTCATCAGAGCCGATGCTTATCACTGCGAAGAATTATTTGAATACAAATCTGAAGCAGCTGTTAAAGTAGCTGGAAAGTATCGCTCGGAAGGTAAAGAATATCTTGTCAAAGACGGTGATATTTTATTTTTCAAATTTAATGTTTAGTATTTTACTCAGTTACACGAATCACTAAATTCATTTCTATTGATCGACTAATTGCATAGGGATCTTCATCTGAATAAACTGATTCATTAATATTTACTGAGTAATTATCCTGACCAATACTAATGATGTTGTAGTCCTGTGGATTAACAACCATGTCATTTATACGAACTTGAATTTTTTCTAAATATTTTGCATTTAATCTAAATTGAATTGGTCGAAGTAAAATCGCATCCGAAAGTTTTTCATACTGATAGGATAATTTGACTTTTGAATTAGGCTTGAGTGCTTTAACAAATTCTAAGCGTTGAGTTCCTGCAGAATCATTTATTATTTTGTAACGAGAAGTTTGCAAAACATCATCGATATATACTTTTAAACTTGATTTAAGAATATTTTTTTGCGAAAAAACAAATCCCTTAGGGTCAGGAAATCGACCATTTGGTAAGTTAGACGTAATGATCATATTTTTGATGATACCAATTTGGGAACTTATTAATTGTAATTCAATTTTTCTTACGCTGAGAGGCCTTGATGGATCTAGATCACTTTGTGAATCAAGATTGTAATCAACATAAAAAGTCGTATTCACTTGTGACAATATTCGATTTAAAATTGTGTTTAAACTAATTTTATCTTGGACTAAATCACTGTAACTAAACCACTCACCGTCACTTTGCTTTACAATACTTGCGTTACCAACAAAGGGAAGATTATATCCGCTTAAATTTGGAGTCGCTGCAAATATTTTCATTTTAGATTGATCAATGGCTTGCAATACCTCTGTATATTTCGGAGCTGTTGCCTTAGGATTTGATCCAATATTTCCTGGAGAATATAAAAATCCTGCATCAGTCACTAGTATTAAGAATCTTTGAGAATCGCTTTCCCACGGGGCACTTGCTGCATCAATCACTGCACGCATAGGGTTTTCATCAAAATCACGACCACCGGGGTCATCAGCTCCTAATAAGGCTTTTAATTTTGAAATTTCAGAAATAAGCTCATTGATTTCAATTTCTGAATTAGGAGCTTTCGGATCATTGTTGTAAAAGCGCAAACATTTTTTTACTGTATAATCCCCGAATGTCGATACACACATTCGAGTATGGTAACCTTGAGCTCGTGAATTTTTAACGAATTCAGTCAATTTCAATTTAGCAGATTCAATGGTTGAAGCCATCGATTGCGTCACATCAACTGCAAAAATAATATCAACAGTAGAGCGACTTGTCGTTGAAACTTTACCTAATGTAAAAGTATTAATTTCAACCCCATCTTCGGATAACTTAATTTCATTTTCTAATAGACTTGGAACTTGCAATCCATTGGCTCCATCAATATGAAATGATAACCGAGTTTTATTTTCAGATAAATCTGGCTGAATAAAACTAAACTCAGATTTTGAAACTTTGAATGAATCTTCAAACAAAATAGGATTATTTAGTGCTGCAAAATCTTCAGTCGGAGAAAATTTTGCTTTTTGACAAGAAAAAATAAACAAAGACACTAAAAGTATTTTAAATAAACAAGAAAACATAAAGCTCCGTTACACATAATGTGAATTGTAAATTAGGTTCGAGAATCTTTTCGGATTGTTTTGAAATAAGATTTAAATTAATTTTTTTCGTCAAAAATATCGTCACTTTTAAAAGTTTTCAGTTCAAAACGAATAGGACGTAGGTGGAGTTTTTGGATTGAATTAATTTAATTTCTTTAAGTTTGCAGTTCAACAAAAAATTTTCACTAACGATTCCAAAATAATTCCAAGCCCATTGTACACAATCTGAAAAGCAGGTTATATTAAAATAACTTCAGGGAGGAGTCGTTATTAATCAACAGGCACGAATCGCTCTATTTTTTATTAGTTTTCTTTTTCAAAGTGCACCGGCGCAAGTTTTTTTACCATTTGGCTTTTTAGCAAGCCGTGGAATTTCAATGACTGCAATTGCCGGAGTTGATGGTCCACAATACGTTGCAGTGGGCGCAGTATTTAATCTAACCAACAGTACAAATCTAACTTGTTCTATTTCAACGCTCTCAGTAACTTCGTCAGACATCGCAGTTGTACCTTTGACAAATATAACATTTTCAGGAACCTATCCAAATTGTGTGGCGACTTTATTTTCGTCCCAAAGCTCAGGAACTTCAATAATTACCATAACTGCAAGAAACGAATATAACCAATTAGCTACTAGAAGTTTTATTTTTACGGCTATTTCTAAACCTGTGCTTGTATTTTCATTTAGAAAAATAATGAAAAACTACTTTGGAAACGCCATGCGCATGAGGCGTGTCTCAGATAACGCCGAGCAAGATATTGGTTTTGATTCCAACGGGAACTTCGATTTGACGGCCTACAACACATTCAGGGGGGTGAGTACTTTAAGAGTTAGAACTTGGTATGATCAATCTGGAAACGGATACAACGCTAATCAAAGTACAAATGCAAATCAGCCTACTGTTACAATCGCAGGATTTAATGGTGCTCCTCAAGTTGAGTTTTCTGGTTTGTATTGGTTGATCTCAACACAGGCTCAGAATGTCACAACCTCCAACAGAGACTTAACTGTATTTTTTGCTGGCAAAGCGACAACGGTGAATCAAATTGGTTACGGCTCCTTCAATCCTGGCAACGCAAGCGATAGAATAGGAATTCATCTCAATTGGGGTGACAATTTTATCTATTGGGATTCCCCGGGGTTATGCTGTGCTAACTCCAGACTTTCGTTAAACAACGCTGCGAATGTAAATGTATCTCGAGTTTATGTATTTGGCAGAAACAATGCGACTCAATATATCAAAATTAATGGTACGACAGTTTCAAGTCGAATTAATGCTTCAGGAACCTACGGATCTCCGACGACACCATGGTATTTAGGCTCGGGATCTAATGCAGCATCTTCATCGTCTCCGCTTGCTGAGTATATGCAATACATCACAGGCTTAACAGATGCTCAGGTTGATAGTATTACAAATGAACAAAAAAATTATTTTGGACTTTAAAAATGAGTAACTTCATATTTTGAACTTACAACCGCATTGATCTTTTCAATTGTGCGCGAGCCGCTGCTAAGCGTGCAATAGGAACACGAAACGGCGAACAACTGATATAATCCAAATTTACATTTTCAAAAAATTCAATGGAATCAGGATCACCGCCATGTTCTCCGCACACACCAACTTTAAGTGAGCCTTTGCGCTGTCGCCCTAGATCGACTCCTGTTTTAACTAATGTTCCAACTCCCACTTGATCTATTGATACAAAGGGGTCTTTTGCAAAAATACCTTCGGAAATATAGCTACCTAAAAATCTGCCAGCATCATCACGTGACAAACCTAAAGTAGTTTGTGTTAAATCATTAGTTCCAAAACTAAAGAAATCTGCATGCTCAGCTATTTCGTGTGCTGTAACAGCCGCACGAGGAAGCTCAATCATGGTTCCGATTTGATATTCAAATTTAATTTTTGATTCTGCTTGTACTTTTTGAATTTCAGTAACGGCCTGAGCACGTAAAATTTGTAATTCTTTACTTGTAGCCACTAACGGAATCATTATTTCAGGAACTAAAGAATATCCTTCTTGCATAAGCTTAACAACAGCTTCGGAAATAGCTCGCACTTGCATTTGATAAATCTCAGGAAATGTAATAGCTAATCGACAACCACGATGACCTAACATTGGATTAAACTCATGCAGTGAATGAATTTTATTTTTCAAGCGACTTTCATCCATTTTAAGTCGTTTTGCTAATTCTGAAATTTCTTCATCGCCTTGAGGAACAAATTCATGCAGAGGAGGATCAAGTAAACGAATCGTCACCGGATATCCATTCATGATTTTAAAAAGTTGATAAAAATCATCTCGCTGCATCGGTAAAAGTTTTGCTAACGCTTTTTCACGTTCAAATTTTGATTCAGCAACAATCATTTCACGAACAGTATCGATGCGATCTTGACCAAAAAACATGTGTTCAGTTCGACAAAGCCCAATTCCTTCGGCTCCAAAATTTCGCGCAGTTAAGGCATCTTTTGGAGTGTCAGCATTTGTTCGAACTTTCATTCGGCGAACTTCATCAGCCATTTTCATGACTCGGTCAAAAGTACCATCTAATTTGGGTTCAATTGTTTTTACTTCACCTAAGAAAATTTCACCGCTACTGCCGTCTAAAGTGATGATATCACCTTTCTTTAAAATGTAGCCTTTGACCTTCATCGTTTCTTGATTGTAATCAACAAGCACATCAGCGCATCCTGCCACACAACATTTACCCATGCCCCTGGCAACTACAGCTGCATGTGATGTCATTCCACCACGAGTGGTTAATATTCCCTGCGCCGCTATCATTCCGGCGATATCTTCCGGCGAAGTTTCAATACGAACAAGAATAACTTTGTGTCCTTTTTCTTTTAGAACAACTGCTTCTTCGGGAGTAAAAACAATTTGACCGCAAACGCCACCAGGACTTGCCGGTAAGCCTTTAGCAAGTAAAGTTTTTGCAGATTGCGGATCTAAAGTAGGATGCAACAATTGATCAAGCGAAGAGGGATCTAATCTTAACAAAGCTTCATTCTGCGTAATTAATTTTTCATCAATCATATCACAAGCAATTTTTAGTGATGCTTTGGCTGTGCGTTTTCCATTTCTTGTTTGCAGAATCCACAATTTATTTTTTTCAATCGTGAATTCAATATCCTGCATATCTTTAAAATAATTTTCTAATTTCAAATAAGTTTCAACAAGTTGATCATAACATTGAGGCATTATGTTTCGCAGTAATGAAATTTCTTGTGGAGTTCTTATTCCAGCAACGACATCTTCGCCCTGAGCATTGACTAAAAATTCACCGTAGAATTTTTTCTGTCCTGTGCTGGGATCACGTGTAAATGCTACGCCTGTTGCAGAATCATCACCCAGGTTTCCAAAAACCATCGATTGAATATTAACTGCAGTTCCCCATTCAGCAGGAATACTGTGTAATTCACGATAAGTTACGGCACGTGGTGTATTCCAACTGTGAAATACTGCAGAGACTGCCCCCCAAAGCTGTTCAAAAGGGTCAGATGGAAACTGTTGACCAGTCATATCTTGAATCATAGATTTAAACTTTTGAACTAACTTTTTAAGATCTTCAGCAGTTAAATCTGTATCTAAATGAATATTTTTTTCAGCTTTTAGATCTTCAAGTGTTACTTCTAACAAAGATGAATTCACTCCCATAACCACGTCAGAATACATTTGTATAAAACGGCGGTAGGAATCCCACGCAAAACGAGGATTTTGAGATGACTTTGCCAAGCCCTCAACTGTCTGGTCGTTTAAGCCTAAATTTAAAATTGTATCCATCATACCCGGCATAGAAGCCCTTGCACCAGATCTGACACTCACAAGAAGTGGATTAACAGCGTCACCAAATTTTTTTCCAATATTTTTTTCGACTCTTGATAAAGCTTTTAAAGCCTCGGGCTTAACCCACTCAGGAAGCTTACCACCTTCAAGATAAAAATGAGAACAAATATCAGTAGATATTGTAAACCCAGGAGGCACTGGCAATCCGATCGAAGTCATTTCTGCAAGGTTGGCACCTTTTCCACCAAGAGTGTTTTTTAAACTGATGCTGCCTTCGGCCTCGCCTGCTGCAAAATAATAAATAAATTTTTCTGGTTTTGTATTCGATGAAATCATAAAATCCTTATTAAAAATTTTTTAATTGTTGATAAATATACTGATTTAATTCAGATATTTTAATCCGTACTTGAGTCATTCGATCACGATGTCTAACAGTAACTTCTTGATCTTGAATAGATTCAAAATCAAAAGTCACGCAAAATGGAGTCCCCACTTCATCTTGACGGCGATAACGTTTTCCAATGGAAGCTGTTTCATCATATGTGACATCAAAGTCTTCTGCCAATTGATCTCGTAATTTCATGGCAGGAATTGATAACTCATCTTTTTTAGATAACGGAAGAACTGCTACTTTAAATGGGGAAATATCTGGATGAAATCCTAAAACAACGCGAATATCTTCGGCGCCTGTTTCATCTTTATAAACTTCTTCACGGTAAGCATCACACATAAATGCTAAAAATAACCGATCACAACCCACAGCCGTTTCAATGACGTAGGGAATATATTTTTCTTTTTCCGCTTCATTAAAATATTCTAAATTTTTTCCAGAAAATTGTGCATGCTGAGTAAGATCAAAATCAGTTCGATTATGAATTCCCTCAAGCTCAGAAAATCCCATTGGAAATTTATACTCAACATCCACGGCAGCACGTGCGTAGTGTGCTAATTTATCATGATCTTTAAAGTTTAAATTTTCTTTTCTGATTCCATATTTTAAATAAAATTGTAACCGACGATCTTTCCATTCTAAGAAATATTTTTCATCAGTGCCCGGTTTTACAAAATATTGCATCTCCATTTGTTCAAATTCTCTGGTTCTGAAAATAAAATTTCCTGGTGTAATTTCATTTCTAAAAGATTTTCCAATAGCTGCAATTCCGAAAGGAATTTTATAGCGTGAACTTTGTTGGCAGTTTTGGAAGTTGACGAAATGCCCTTGAGCCGTTTCAGGCCTTAAGTAAACTACGGATGCTGATTCCTCAAGGGGTCCCATGTGAGTTTTAAACATCAAATTAAAATTTCTTTCTTCTGAAAGATTTTTTGAACCGCACGTAGGACATTGTTTTTTATTAATATATGAATCTGTATTGTCAGCACGAAAACGAGTTTTACAGTCTTTGCAATCCACTAAAGGATCAGAAAAACCATCAATATGGCCCGAAGCCTTCCAAACAGTAGGATGCATTAATATCGCAGCATCAAGACCCACAATATCAGATCTTCTTGTCATAGCGGTCCACCAAGTACGTTTCACATTTAATTTCATCAAAGACCCTAATGGCCCATAATCCCAACAGCTTCCTAGACCTCCGTAAATTTCAGAACTTTGAAAAACAAAACCACGTCTTTTTGAAAGACTGACAAGTGTATTTAAATCTTTAAGTCTTCGAATTTCAGATGGAATTTTGGGAGTATTATTTAAAGAAGCAGGAGGAGTGGCATCAGACATAATTAATCCTTCGTTATTAGAAATAAAATAAAAATTTTATGCTAACGATGAATATTCAAAAGGTCACAGCACATCACGTCGTTTTTTGATAAGTATCGCTTGGTAAGCTGCCTCTAAAAAAGGATAACTTTGCGGGTCAGTTTTTTGTAAACTCAATTGATAGGCCTCAGTAACTATTTTTAATTGTGCCCCTTGAGCAACTCCAAGAACAGAGTGCGCTTCCCAATCATGACCATTATAAATGAAAAAAATAGCTAGGTTTTTTTGTAAAGTAGCCTCTGTGTCTGGTTCTAAAATAGTCATCTTTGGGTTGTAAGCCGATGCCTTAAGAGTTTTTAATTTCAGCACTTCTGACGTCTGTTCTGAAATAACTTGATCTAGTTTTGATTTATTTTTTAGATTTAAACGAGTGGGCATTTTTGGCGCACTTCGGCCAAAAATAAAATAGAGGAGAAATAACACCCCAAGTCCCACGTTGATATACAAAAGCTGCTGGCTATTCACTCTAGATTATACTATTAAAATAAATCATATAAAGTAAAGTCCAAATAGTTTATTAACTTTTAAACCTAACTAAGGAAATTTATGTCTTCAACAGAAAATAAAAACCCATTTGATCAACAAATTACAATTCCAGGAGTCAAAAAAATAATAGTTGTAGGTTCTGGTAAAGGCGGTGTTGGTAAAAGTAC
>JAYUJM010000048.1:0-8348 GCA_043765175.1 Pseudobdellovibrionaceae bacterium
ATTAAAAGATTAGACTCAGCACAGTTTAAAAATCAATTTGAAATAGAAACAGCGCATATTCGTGAACTAGAAAATAAAGTGATGACATTACAGCGAGAACGAAATGAAAGACTAGCACGAATGAATGAATCTCAATTAAAGCTTGAACAAGCTAAAATGAAAGAACAGTATTTAATTGATCAAACGCGTGAAAAATATATGTTAATTTTGCCCGATGTAATTTCAAAGTATGAAAACCGTGAAGGTGATCCAACTCAAGCCGATTCAGAGCTTAAAGATTTACGAGAAAAGCTTTCTAAAATTGGCGAAGTGAATTTATCTGCAATTACAGAGTTTTCTGAGACTCAAGAAAGATTTACATTCTTAACTCAACAGCACGATGATCTGACAGCTGCTAAGGAGCAATTACGTAAAGTCATTGATCGAATTAACAAGATTTGTTCAAAAAGATTTAAAGAAACTTTTGATTTAGTGAATGAGCGTTTTCAAAAAGTTTTCCCTGTTTTATTTGGCGGAGGAGAAGCTCAACTTCAAATTATTGAAGATGTTGAAAAAAATGAAATGGGTATTGAAATTATTGCTAAACCTCCGGGTAAAAAAATGCAAAATGTATCTTTAATGTCTGGTGGTGAAAAAGCACTGACCGCCGTTGCATTAGTATTTTCTATTTTCTTAGTTAAGCCATCTCCGTATTGTTTATTGGATGAGGTCGATGCGCCATTGGATGATGCCAACGTATTTCGATTTAATGAACTTGTTAAAGAAATGGCTAAACGGTCTCAAATTATTGTGGTTACGCATAATAAACATACTATGGAAGTGGCTCAGAAACTTTACGGTGTCACTATGCAAGAACGTGGTGTTTCTACAATGGTTTCTGTTAGTTTAGCAGATATTAGATAGTATTTATGGATTTAGTTACATTATCAATTGCAGGAGTTTTTGTTTTAGCAGGAGCTCTTGCGTATTTTCTTAAATTTAAAAAAAATGTCAGTTCAATAAATTTACCTCAAATAGATACTCAAGATGAAATAATAAAAATTTCTGAAGTACCATTTGAGGGAAGCGAAACAGAGAAAAAATTTACCGAGTCTTTAAATGCTGTTATTGAACAACCTAAGGCCACATTAAAGTCGGCATTAACTAAAACAGAAGCCAGTTTTTTTGGTCGAATAAAAAAAGCATTATCTTCATCTGCACCAGCAGAAGTCATTGATCAAATAGAAGAAATTCTTTACACAAGCGATTTAGGTCCAAAAACGGTTCAAAAACTAATGACTGCAGTTCAAAATCAACTTTCTAAATCAGACTTAGCCAATGTTGATAAAATTAAAGGGGCTTTAAAAGCTGAAATTGAAAATATATTAATTGAAAAACATACTGTTCAAATTGGATCAAAAAATTTGGTTGAAATAATTCAACACTCGGCCAGCGGACCCTCAGTAATAATGATTCTTGGAGTTAACGGAGCTGGCAAAACTACATCTATAGGAAAAATGACGGCTCAATTAGCTAAAGAAAATAAAAAAATACTTGTGGCTGCTGGGGATACTTTTCGTGCGGCAGCTGGTGGTCAATTAAAAGTTTGGACAGAGCGAGCGCAAAATGCCAGCTCACTTTCAAATGCTCAAGGCGAAGTAGAAATTTTTTGGCCTGAAAATGCCACTGATCCTGCAGCCGTTGCATTTGATGCATTAACCAAAGCAAAAGCCCAAAATTTTGATTATTTAATTTTAGACACTGCTGGAAGGCTTCATACTCAAGCTCATCTTATGGAAGAACTTAAAAAAGTAAAACGCGTGATGGCTAAAGTCATACCGGAAGCTCCACACAATACATGGATTGTGCTTGATGCGAATTCAGGTCAAAACGCGCTCAATCAAGCTGTTGAATTTAATAAAGCCATGGATTTATCAGGTGTAGTTTTGACTAAAATGGATGGCACTGCTAAGGGTGGCATTGTCATTGGTGTTGTTGATCAGTTAAATATTCCTGTGAAGCTAGTCGGTCTGGGTGAAAAAATAGATGATCTTCAAATTTTTGATTACAAAGAGTATATTGAATCGATATTGGGGTAGTATTTTTTGTATAAAATATGAACATATTTATTCTTGATATTATCCTTGCGCTTTACCGCAATCGCTTTATACTTAAATCATAAGTATTTGTTTACTTTGGAAAATTCTAAATAATGATACGATGGACGAAGAAATAGAAGTTAATAAAATATTAAGATTAAAATGAATAAAGAAGTAATTAAATCGACAAAAAATATTGATCATAAAAAGTTAGAATCTAAAAAATTAGATCCTAAAAAAAATTTTGATTTTAAAATTGCAGGAGTTTCGTACAAAATTAAATCTTCTCATGATGAAGAAACTTTGCACAACTTAGTTCAGTATGTCGATCGAAAAGTCAGTGATGCCATTAAAGTCACTAAGAACTCTTCTTTTCAAAATGCGGCAGTTCTTGCTGCGCTTAATATAGCTGAAGAACTCATTCTTTTAAAAAAGCGTGCTCATGACGAGCTTGAAAAATTAGAAGATAAAACTCTAAAAATTTCTCAACAATTAGAATCTAACAAAGCTAACAATATTACTTGGAGTTAATTATTATTTGTTGAGGTTATGTTGGAATTGGATTCTACAGGTAAATCAAAATCATTCAATTTGAAGCAAAATGCTAGATTAGACTTTTTAGGTCAAATTGAATCTTTGTCTGTTAGTGATTTCAAGTCTCGATCTGATGCTATAAATACGCATCTGAATAATATATTAAAATTTGAATCAGGCTCGTGGGGAGCTTTTCTAAGTTTAAAAACAGAACCTGATATTATATGGTCTAATGTGAGCAGTTCTATCGATTGGTTTTTTGTTGAAATTGAAAATGAAAAATTAATTTTTAAAAACTCATCAGGACAAATAAAAAAAGTTAACCAGTTAGATGGAATCATTATTCCAGCATTAGGTTTTAATACAAATGGTCAGCGTTTAGGTCGCGGCAAAGGATTTTATGACCGCACTTTGCAAGATGTAATAGTAAAAAAAATTGGGGTTTGTTTTGACTTAGCATTAAGTGCTGAAGTTCCGACTGAGTCCTATGATATAAAAATGAATTTAATTGTAACGGATCAAAAAATTTTATCGATTAATTAAATCAATCGAAATTATTTTTTGAATTTGGGATAAAGGAGATAAAAATGGAAATTGTAATAGCAGCAGCAGTGGGATTATTAATCGGAGCATTTGTCATGTTTGCGGTTAAAAAAATTAATGAACAAAATACAAAAAAAACGGCTCAAACAGAAGCACAGAAAATTTTGAGCAAAGCTCAATCTGAAGTCGCTAAAATTAAAAAAGATTCTGAAGCTAAAGCTAAGGATTTTGAACTTAAAGCACGTAAAAATACTGAGACAGAAATTAATAAACAAAAAGCCACATTAAAAAATAAAGAATCTCAACTTGAAAGACGTTTGAAAGAAATTGAAGATCAGCATAAAAACCGAAGCGATGAAAACGATAAATTTTCTCAAAGCTTAAAAGATCGTCAGGAAAAAATTCAAATTTCTGAAAATCGTTTAAAAGAACTTGAAAAGTCCACTCATGATCAGATTCAGTTTTTACAAAAAAAATTGGAAAATGTTGCTGGTATGTCTCAAGACCAAGCTAAACGTGAACTGTTTATTGTTATGGAAGATGATGCTAAAAAAGAAGTTGCTGGAAGAATCATACAAATCGAAGAAGAGGCTATGAAAGAATCAGACAAGCGTACCAAGGCTGTCTTAGCTCGAGCGTTGTCTCGATTTGCATCTGAATACACTTCAGAAAGAACAGTTTCAGTGATGAGTTTAACTTCTGATGAAATGAAGGGGAAAATCATTGGTCGCGAGGGCCGAAATATTAGAACACTTGAGGCTTTATGCGGAGTCGACCTTATTGTCGATGATACTCCTGAGACAATTGTCATTTCTGGATTTGATCCGATTCGACGAGAGTTAGCAAAAAGAACTATTGATAAATTAATGGAAGACGGTCGAGTGCATCCCGCGCGTATTGAAGAAGTTGTTGAAAAACAAAAAGTAGAATTGCAAAAATCAATGAAAGAGGAAGGCGATAAAGTTATTGTTGAATTGGGCCTTTCTGGAATTCATAACGAACTTGTAAAGCTTGTCGGCGCACTAAAGTATAAAAACAATCATGCACAAAATGCTTTAAATCACTCTCTTGAAGTGGCTTACATTGCGGGCTCATTAGCTGCAGAGTTGGGTTACAATGTTAAATTAGCAAAACGAGCTGGTATTTTGCATGATATTGGGCTGGCAACTGATCATACGTTTGAAGGAAATCATGCGTCTGTTGCCGCTGATCTAGCTAAAAAATTTGGAGAATCTGAAGAAGTTTGTCATGCTATTTTAAGTCATCATGATGATGATAAGCACGGATCTATTTTAGGTTGGATTATTCATGCAGCCAATGTTTTATCAAACTCACGCCCTGGAGCTCGTCGTCCACAAATGGATAGTTTTATTAATCGATTAAAAGATTTAGAAAGTATTTCTAATTCATTTGACGGAGTCATAAAATCTGTCGCTTTACAAGCGGGGCGTGAAATTAGAGTTTTAGTTGAAAGTTCTAAAGTCACTGATGATCAATCTTTAGTGTTAGCTCGTGATATAATTAAAAAAATTGAACGTGAGATGCCCCATGTCGGTTCAGTGAAAGCGACTGTTGTCAGAGAAACGAGATCAGTGGAAGTAGCTCGTTAGTCTATGCTAAATCCCGTTGATCAGCTTGAGCTTATTAAATTTGGAACAGTAGATTTTATTTCTGATATTGACATGTTGAAAAAACTCAAAAAAAGTTTTGAAACAAAAGTTCCACTTAATATTAAGCTAGGAGCTGATCCCAATCGACCTGATATTCATTTAGGTCATACAGTTGTTATTAATAAACTCAAAGTATTGCAAGATTTAGGTCATCAGATACATTTTTTAATTGGTGATTTTACAGCCTTAATCGGTGATCCAACAGGTAAAAACACTACTCGACCAATTTTGTCACGTGAAGAAATTTTGGAAAATGCAAAAAGCTATGCTGAACAAATTTTTAAAATATTAGATCCAGACAAAACGCAGATCGTTTATAATTCTGATTGGTTATTAAAAATGTCTTCAATAGACTTTGTAAAACTATCTGCACAGTACACAGTGGCGCAAATGCTTGAACGCGATGATTTTACAAAAAGATATAAATCAGGAACTCCAATTTCAATTCATGAATTTTTATACCCACTTTGTCAGGGCTATGATTCTGTCGCTTTGAAATCTGATCTTGAGCTAGGTGGCACAGATCAAAAATTTAATTTACTAGTAGGTCGTGATTTACAAACGAATTACAATCAAGCGCCACAATGTATTTTGACTATGCCAATACTTGAAGGACTTGACGGCGTAAATAAAATGTCTAAATCATTAGATAATTATATTGGAGTCAATGAAACACCTAAAGATATGTTTGGTAAAACAATGAGAATATCTGATGATTTAATGTATCGTTGGTACGAATTACTAACGAATTTTAAGCCAGCCGAACTAAGCCAATTAAGAGCAGAAGTTAAGTCATCTCAAAAGCATCCACGCGATGTCAAAGTTCAATTAGCCAAATTTCTAGTGACTCGATTTCATTCGGCAGCTGCCGCTCAGTCTGCTGAAGATGAATTTAATCGAATATTTGCTGATAAAGGATTGCCTGATCAAATCGATGATTTGTTTATGTCTTCAGGTTCCTCATTGATGGAAATTTTAGTGCAATCAGGATGTGTTGCTTCTAATAGCGAAGCTACTCGACTAGTTGCAGGTGGTGGAGTCAGTCTAAATCAGCAAAAAATAACTGATGTAAAACTTAAATTAGGGCTAAAAAAAGATGAAGAATTAATTCTTAAAGCGGGTAAGAAAAAATATTTTAAATTAAAATTGAAAGTTTGAGTGAAGATATGAAAATTAAGTTTATGCCGCAAAATATCGAAATCGAAGCAAATCCTTTAAAAAGCTTGCTCCAATTGGCTCAGGAAAATCAGATTAAAATTAAGTCTATTTGTAATGGAAAGCCATCTTGCTCTGAGTGTAGAATTAAAATATTAGAAGGCCAAAATAATACTATGCCTCCAGCACAGGAAGAGCTCAATTTAATTGGAACAAGTTATTTTATTGATGGTCGTCGATTAAGTTGTCAGGTTAAATGTTTTGGAAGTATGACTATTGATTTATCAGAGCAAATGAATAAAATCGATAGCCATAAAAAAATTAAAGGCGTTAAGACTAAAGATCAAAAAGATATTCAAGCTAAACAAGATACCTTTATTCTGTCTGGCCATGAAAAAAAACAAGAATTTAAGCCGACTATTAAACCAACTCCACAAAATAATACAAAACCTGAAGACGTGAACTAATTATGGATCATTGCTGTATCTGTCAAAAAAAGTTAAAACCCGAACCTTTAGTTTGTGGAGTATGCAACTCAGGAATATGTAAAAACTGCACTGAATTTTTACCTGAAGACACATTTTATTATGCTGGTAAAAAACCTCAGCTAGTTAAATCTTCTGCATTTTGCCAAACATGCTATGTAACTGATATTAATGTTTTAGTTTCTAAAGATTTAGAATTATTAAATCGAGCTCGCGAGATTCGCGTTTTTAGCAAATCTCAAACAAAAGAAACAAGATTAATTAAAAGACCAGAATTTGGAATGACAATCAATAACGCACTTGATGAGCCAGAATTAATTTTAAAAATGGCCTATCAAGCAGTGCTTTTGGAATGCAATTCCATTATCGAAGTTGAAACTAAGCAAACAAAAGTTCGTAATGGCAGTTATCAAACTTCGACTTGGTCAGGTTTTTGTTATCCTACTAATGTAGACGATTCAAAACTTGTTAAAGATAAATCAATTCGAGACAATCCGAATTAGTTTTGCTGAATTAGTTTTAATAAAATCAAGACTAAAGCCTATTTAAATCAATCATAAGCATTGCAATTTGTGATGCAGTTTAATTATTTTATCTATTTTTAAAAATATTTTTTTTCGTTTAAATTTATATTTCTTACAGTTCTCATTACAAACAAGGAGGTTTGCTTTGAAAAGTACAATAGAAGAACTTATGAAACAACGTCGCATTAATAATTATGCTATCGTTTCTTCAACTGAAACGATAGCTAATGCAGTTCAAAAAATGAAAAAATCTGTTACTGGAATCGCAGTCCTTATTGGAAAAGATTGCCAAAATCATATCACGAGCGTCTTCGTTCAAGGTATTAAATTATTGGACTGCCCCCTAAGTATGACCAAAGCGCCCCCCTCGTAGCTATGTGGTTAGCCACCCATAGCTACGAGAGCCATGATCTTGTTATGCTAGACTAGCTTAATACGATACATTTCTATTTTTTAATCTATTTCAGATGTTCTTTAAAAAAACCGTTAGTTAAAGTACGAAAAGAAATTACTCTTTTCATTGTTAAAGGAGAAAACATGTTACTAAAAAAAATTAATTCATTGAATCCTATTTTGAATTCCACAGAAGGAATTCATATCACTTCTTATATTGAAAACAACGCCGGACTAATAAATCTTGTTCATCAAGTTGAAAGAGCGATTGAAATCATTTCTGAATATATTAATCCCGTAATGAGAAAAGATGAAGCTCAAAAAATGCTAGAACCTTTTCAGGCCTTATTAACGAACAAAAATTTACTGATGAAATTACGTGGAAATATTGGAATATTTAGGACTAAGAATATGTTCAGAATACTCAACTTGCCAGTAGACATAAAAACAACTTGTGTCGTCGCAACCAGTTTTCATATTAAGCCACTTTTAAAATGGATGCAAAAAGACAAAGAATTTTTACTTGTTGGTTTGAATAATAACTCGGCGTCAGTCTTCCAAGGAAACGAAGATTCTTTTCGATATGTAGATGATGCACTTTATCCAGAACAAATCCAAAGATTTGATTTAGATGGTGGGTTTAAAACTGACTTTGATATAAAACGTTTTAATAAAACAGAAAAATTTGAAGCATTGAGTGATTGGATTAATGATTTAACTTATAAACATAAACCTATTTTGTTTCTTGCAGGAAAAAAAGAACTTGTTTCTGGATTAATTCAACATTTAAATTATGAAAATTTATATCCCGAAACTATTCACGGAAATTTTACTGAAAAAAATGCTTTAGACATATGTCACACCATTCGAGCCGTGCTTCGAAAAGAATCCAAAGAGCAATTTAAAATATTTTTGTCTGACTTTAAAAAAGCGCAAAGTCTTAACTTAGTGAAGAAAAATATTTTT
>JAYUJM010000049.1:0-2989 GCA_043765175.1 Pseudobdellovibrionaceae bacterium
TATTTGATCTGAATCTGTTAAAAACCAATATGTTTTTTTGACTTCTTTATTTAAAAAAAACTGAGCATATTTTTTAGCTGATTCTACAGATTTACCAAAAATCATGACTCCAGTTGTTGTTTGATCTAAGCGATGAATAACATGCAACTTTTTACCACGATTTTTTTGGTAAATCTCAATTAATCCATCTTCAATAAATTCACCGTGATCAGATATTGAGTCATTCGTGTGAGCATTAAAACCATAGGGCTTGTCGATCGCAACTATATCTTCATCCTCATAGATGACTGATAATCGTGAATCATAAAGTCGTATAAATTTCATATATTAATTTATTTCAAATACTTATCCACATAAGAAGTGTGAGCTGCCACTATTGAATTTATTTTTGCAAAAGCTGCTTTAGGTTTAGTTTTTAAGTAGTCTCCGATAATACTAAATACGATAACTCCGTTTTTGTCTTTTGCATCTATGAACCCTGCAAGAGCTTTAGTATGGTCTAAAGTTCCCGTTTTTACATACACGCGACCTACAAGTTGATTTAAACGTGTTCCCATTGTGCTATGATAAGGATGTTTATGACCTTTTTGAAATTTATAAGTATCATAGATACACTTTTGATTACTTGGATGAGCCAGCATTTTTTTGAAACTGTTATATTTTTCAAAATCATTAGCTCGACCTTGCGTGTATATTTTTTTCAAAAGATGTGTTTCTAATGAAACAGTGACTCTGTTTTGATAACTTAATCCACTACCATCTGCAGGATTATACTTAAGCCCATCTTCACTTTTTAAGAACTCTTTTTTGATTAATTCTATTCCGCGAAGCATTTGATTATCTTCAAAGTTATTTTTAACTGCGACATTTCTTAATGCAGAATCAGCCATTTCATTATGACTTAAATGAAGCATTGCTGCTAAATTATTAAGTGAATAGTTTTTATTCTTAGCATCTGTTTTGACAAATAAATAGCCAGTAAATAGCTTTTGAGTTGAAGCAGGCTTTAGCGCCTGATGAGAATTATATTCTGTTATTACTTTTTTATTACCTTCTTTATCAATATATGAAAATTTGAATGCCCAAGTTCCTGTATTTGCAGTTAATTTTTTTGAAGCAGCCAGTAACTCTGGGCTTAAAGTTGTAGCTGCAATGTTTTGAATAAATCCATTTTCGACTTCATAGTTATAAATTGGTTCTTCTTCAGGTGCAGTATCAGTTGAGATATCAATTTGTTCATCTGTTTTTGATTCGATTTGATCAATTTCTGAATCTTCGGTGTTTTCTTCTTCGCTTGATATTTGAGTCTCATCATTTTGCATCTGACTGAGGAGAGCCTTGTAAAGTTCTTCATCAAAAGGTTTTCCAGTACTTGATATATATCGTTTTGCTGAATTTTTGTTAGCCACATTTTGTGTTGTTGAAACACAGCTTGATAAACTGATTATTATAATAAATAAAGTGCTCATTTTTGAATTCATTTTAACTCCTGATCTAAACATTTTCTTTTTTATATTGTAGATTGTTTATCAAAGAAAATTAATGAATCATTTTAACTAAGGGATTTTAGCAGTTCTAAAGTCTAGTCTAAACTATAATTATTTTTCAATTCAGAAAAACCTTGAAATATATACTTCTATATTTGAAGGTTAAGTTAATAAAAACTATAAACTTCAGAAAGTGATTGATATGAATCAAGAATGGCTTAATGCACTATTTGGTGGACTTATTATTGGAGGATCTGCTTCACTTTTACTTTATCTAAACGGTCAAGTTGCAGGCATCAGTGGCATTTCAAATGGCACGCTTAATTCAATTCAAAATGAATTCAAATGGAGAATTTTTTTCATTTCTGGTTTAATACTAGGAGGGGTTTTTCTAAGAATTTTTCACACTGAGTCTTTTATAAATACACTAGATTCAAACTGGATGACAATTATCAGCGCTGGAATTTTAGTTGGCTTCGGAACTATTTTGGGAAGTGGTTGCACTAGTGGTCATGGTGTTTGTGGTATAAGTCGTTTTTCAATACGTTCTATTTTAGCCACAATCGTTTTTATATTAACTGGTGTGTTAACTGTTTTTATACTTAAAAAAATGAGTTTTTTCTGATGAAAAATAAATTAACTGCACTTTTTGTTGGGTTCATTTTTTCAATAGGTTTAGGTATTTCAGGAATGACTCAACCTCAGAAAATAATTGGGTTTTTAGATTTTTCTGGAAATTGGGATCCTTCCCTTATATTTGTTATGATCGGAGCCATTTCATTTCATTCCTTGGCTTATAAATTTATAAGAAAACAAAAATTCCCTTTATTTTCAAAACAGTGGTGCGTACCAGAACAAAAAGAAATAACTCCTGCATTAATCATCGGATCTATTTTGTTTGGTATAGGTTGGGGATTAGCTGGGTATTGCCCAGGGCCAGCATTGACATCATTAGCCACTTTAGAAATAAAACCATTCTTATTTGTTCTAAGTATGTTAACAGGAATGATACTGTTTCGCTTTCTGAATAATAAAATGAGTCTGGATATAAAATCCAAAATATAGAAAATTTAACACGCTCTTAAAGGAATACCCATTTCAATGTAAGTCTTAAACCAAGACCGACCCTTTGCGCATTTATCTTTTTTAAAAAATACAGTGAACTCACAGAATGAAAGAATTAAAAAAACAAACGATTCTTATAACCGGAGCAAGCATCGGACTTGGGCTTTGCCTTGCAAAGCTACTTTTACAAAAATCCTATCGACTAGTTCTCACTGCAAGAGCTGATTCTTTGTCCCGTTTTGCTGAAGCAAATATATTTGAGAGTGACACAGTTTTGATATGCTCTCTTGATGTGATGAATGCAACTGATCGAAAAGTTCTTGTTGAAGAAATTGATTCTAAATTTGGCGGAGTTGACATTTTGATCAATAATGCAGGCTTTGCATATCGTTCTGTGCTAGAGCATGTTGAAGAATCTGAACTTCTTCAACAGATGA
>JAYUJM010000050.1:0-8328 GCA_043765175.1 Pseudobdellovibrionaceae bacterium
GTTGTTGAACAAGAAGCTGAAGTTGAAGCAACTCCTGTTGTTGCTGCTGCGGCTGCTACACCAGCTGCTGCTGGCGCTAAACCTGCTGCCGGTGGAAAAGCTCCCGCTGCTGCGGCTCCTGCTGCTGGCGCAAAAGCTCCTGCAAAGCCTGCTGCAAAAAAGTAATTTCTTTTTATTTAATTTAAATTCATAAAAAGGCTCAGTTTATACTGAGCCTTTTTTTATGTAAAATTTACAGTCTGTTTTTTTCAAAACTACCTTAAAAAAACCTTCGCTACTTTTTTTTATTAAAATACTATAACCTCCGCAACAACAAAGAAGTGGGTCCTATGAAAAATTTCATCTACTTGTTATTCATTGTTTTGACTTTGTTCGCATTTACAAATGCTTTCGCACAATCGTGGCATCCACAAAAGCCAGATCTAAACATGACTCCAGGTGCTCTATGCCATAATCCCACTGAACTCAGATATCACGAAGAAATTTTTTATTGCAAACGAGACGTACCAAGTGAATTAAAATGGAGCGTCATTAATGAATACGTTTTGCTGTATCCTGAACTTAAAATAAATCCTACCAACAGATATGAATTTAAAATTGATCACTTCATCCCACTTTGCATGGGTGGAGGCAACGATATCACAAATTTATGGCCACAACATATGGATGTTTATAAATACACTGATAAAATAGAATTAGCGCTTTGTACACAGATGTCAGAAGGTTTATTATTGCAAGCAGAAGCAATTGCCGAAGTGAAATATGCAAAACTAAATATAGAGCTCTGGAAAGATAATCCAGAGCCTTTAAAATTTATTCAAGAAAATTATAAGCATTAGTCTTTCAAGACAGACATTAAATTAAACAATTTCACATTTAAATCGCTAATTAAATTGTATCTAGCACAGAAAACACCTAATGCTGAACTTAATTTAGCTTTTGTACAATTTAGCGTTCCATCACTATTCATTAAAAAAGTTTTATTATTTAATTCAATCTCAATATTTTTAATTAATTTTGAAGTCATATCTACATCACGACTAATAATCGCTTGATCAATGTCCTGATTACTTTTTACTGCTTTTGAATTTTCCATTACTATAATCGGATTTTTAGTTAGTTCTGAAATCGATTTAGATTTTGAAACTCGACCAGAAAATTTAAATTTAACTTGGCTATTTTGATCTAAGTTTTCAGGTAATGATAATACAGCATCACCGTTTACATCCGACATAGTAGCAGTAATCACTTTACTTTTACTGATTACAGCAAGCTCGACTCCTGGACTGGTCAGCAGTTCAGTACACGATGAATTACAATTGTAAACTTTAACTACTATTTTTTTATTTGCGAATACATTTATACACACAAAACTTAACATTGTCATAACTACTAAATTCGATTTCATAATAATCCTTTGATACCTTTCCAAGGTTTGTGGGATTAATTTCCCTTTATTCAAACGAAAAGGCTCTTTGATTTTGAGACGTTACAATTTTAAGACCAATACCTTAAAATTGTTTTATTCGTTTTAAGACAACAATAGATGTAAAAGAAGTCTACAAAGTGCCATATAAAAACCAACATTTTTTGTCATCCAGAATTTTTTTTAAAAGCCCGATCAACAATTTAAATTGTTTAACTGTTAGTATTTTTGACAACCTAATAAAAAATATAAGATTTTCAATTTTTTTGATTAAAAAATGAATAAACTTTTAAAATAGGAGATTTTGACATACAACTAGGTTGCAGCATTTTATTTATAAATTTGGAAATTAATCCAGATTATAAAAATGCAATAAAAAGGAATAAGCATGAAAAAAATTTTTTTGTCATTTATAATTTTGGGTTCAGTTGCTAATGCCTATCACACATATACAGAGCGCGAAAAGTGCTTTTCGCATGTAATTCAACCAGCACTAAATATAGTTGAAAACAGTGCTAACTTTGCATTTGCTAGCTCTGTAATTGGACAAAGTGGAGAGCATCTCAATGCGTCTTTCAAACAACAACTTACAGCCGATGGTAAGTATATTATTAAGGCCTTTACGATTGAAGATTTAAAGAATAAAAAGCAAAATAAAGTTTTTTTTAACTTAGTACCTGATATGGAAAAGAGTAATTTATTGAATTGCAAAATAGATACAAAGAATGACTTATCATTAGTTACATTGAGTTTTTCAGGGAGAACCCCACACTCTGATTTTTTACAAGGGGGGAAAAAAATTAAAACCACGTTTACAATTTCTTTAAACAATAAAAAGGAAGTGATAGGACTAAGCTCTAAGATTGAAGAAAAAAATGGTTTGTTTTATAAAAAGATTAGCGAGTCAGTTGCTATTAAATAGGTTTGGTAAATAACCAAGAAAACTATCTTTTTGAGAAAATAAAATTTAATTTAAATAAAGCATAATAAGACAAAATTTAAAATGTTGTCTTATTATGCTTTCAGATTCAAATAAAACTAAATCAAACCACCAGAACGAATCAAATTCAACGCAGAACCTGCTTTGAACCACTTAATTTGCTCAGCATTATAAGTGTGCTTCAATTCAATTTTATCTACAGTTCCGTCAGCATGCTTTGCTTCAAGAATTAAATTTTTTCCTGGAGCTAAATTTTTTAAATCACGAATTGATAGTAAATCTTTTTCTTGGATTTTTTCATAATCGCTGAGATTAACGAACATTGCAGCCAAAACACCCTGTTTTTTTAAATTTGTTTCATGAATTCTGGCGAATGATTTTGTAATCACAGCTGTACAACCTAAAAATCGTGGTGACATAGCAGCATGCTCACGCGAAGATCCTTCGCCGTAATTTTCATCACCAATAATCATCCAGCTTTTTCCAGCTTTTTGATAATTCCTAGCTACATGAGCAAATTCTTGTTTAGCATTTGTTAATTGATTGATTCCTTTACCAATTTCACCGGCCATAAAAGCGTTATCAGCGCCCAATAACATATTGTCAGAAATATGATCTAAATGGCCACGGTAATTAAGCCACTTACCGCCCGGACTGATATGATCAGTCGTGCATTTACCTTTAGCTTTGGCTAATAAAAGATGATCATTGAAATCTTCAGTGTTCCATTTTGTAAATGGTTTTAATAATTGAAGACGTTTAGATTCAGCATCAACCACCACTTGAGCCTTTGAACCTTCAGGTTTTTGATAACCATCAAGATCAGGCATAAAGCCTTTTTCAGGTAACTCTGGAGCTGATGGAGCTTTAAGTTTTAGTTTACCATTCGGTCCAATTAACTCATCAGTGATGGGATTAAAATCAATTCGTCCTGCTAGGCCCATTGCCATAACAATTTCAGGTGAACCAATAAATGATAATGTTTCAACATTGGCATCATTACGCCCACGAAAATTTCTATTAAAAGAAGTCAAAATAGTATTTTTATCTCCTGATTTAACATCGTCACGTTTCCACTGGCCAATACATGGCCCACAAGCGTTGGCTAAAACAACTGCTCCAACATTTTCAAAAGTCTTCATTTGTCCATCGCGCGTAATTGTATTTTGAATTTGTGTTGATCCTGGCGAAACCAAAAAGGGTTGATTCATTTTTACACCAATACTCATCGCTTGCTCGGCTATCATTGCAGATCTTCCGATATCTTCGTAAGAAGAATTTGTACAAGATCCAATAAGCGCACTTGATAACTTAACTGGCCAATTATTCGCTTTAGCTTCTTCTGCTATTTTTGAAATAGGCCTTGCTAAATCAGGAGTGTGAGGCCCTACTAAATGAGGCTCTAGGATAGATAAATCAATTTCATAGACTTCATCAAAGTATTTTTTTGGATTAGAAATGACATCTGCATCTGCTCGAAGTAAATCCATATTTGCATCAGCTACAGTTGCCAAATCATGTCGACCAGTGGCTTCTAAATATGCTGCCATTTTACTATCGTAAGGAAACACTGAACATGTTGCACCAAGCTCTGCACCCATATTGGTAATAGTCGCTTTCCCAGTGCAACTGATTGAATCAGCTCCATCACCAAAATATTCAACAATTTTATCTGTTCCACCTTTAACTGTCAGCATTCCACAAAGTTTTAAAATAACATCTTTAGCTGATGTCCAACCATTTAATTTTCCTTTGAGATGAACTCCAATCAATTTTGGATTCTTCACTTCCCACGGAAGGCCTACCATGACATCACTAGCATCTGAACCACCAACTCCAACAGCGCACATTCCAAGCCCACCGGCATTTGGAGTATGCGAATCAGTACCAATCATTAAACCACCAGGAAAAGCGTAATTTTCTAAAAGCACCTGATGAATAATTCCAGCACCTGGTTTCCAAAAGCCAATATTATATTTTGAAGACGTTGTTGCTAAAAAATCATAGACTTCCTTATTAGTCGAGTTAGCTGACTTCATGTCTGCGTCTTTACCCTGATAGGCTTGGATAAGATGGTCACAATGAACAGTTGAAGGAACAGCAGCTTCTGTTTTTTCTGCAAGCATGAATTGCAACAATGCCATTTGTGCTGTTGCATCCTGCATGGCTACGCGGTCAGGTCTTAACAATAAAAATGATTTTCCTTTTTCCAAATCTTGATTTTGAGGATCATCAAGATGACCGTAAATAATTTTTTCCGCCAATGTCAGCGAACGATTTAATCGTTTTTGAATTATAGCTGTTTTTTCACGTGTGTTTTTATAAACCTGAGTCATCATTTCTTTTGTTGTTTCAATTTTCTGAGCCATAACCATCCTTTTTAAGTTAAATAATTTAAGATAAATAATTTAGGATAAATAAATAACAAAATTATCATGATATGAATTAATACTAGAAAAAATAGAATATTTGGAATACTATTAAGTCTATTATGGAATATATTATTTATGGTTAGCTATTTAGAAGCATTAATCGCCTTAGAACGAACAGGAACTATCAGCGAGGCAGCAGCACAACTGAGACTGACACAATCTGCAGTCAGTAAGCGCATTCAATCTTTAACCAATGAAGTAGGATTCAAAGTCATAGAACCCGACGGACGTCGAGTTCGCCTGACCGCTAAAGGTCAAAGCTTGCTTGATAAAGCTAGGTCATTAGTTTCTGAAATTAAAAACTTAAAAGATGTCGAAAATGAAAACGAAATGACCGAATTTTCTATTGGCATTTCTGATTCCATCGCAGCTTCTTGGGGACCACGATTAATTAGAAAGTCGTTGTTAAAAGTTAAAAATCTAAAACTCAATATTCATGTTCATAGAAGCACTTTAGTCGAAGAAAATATTAAATTAGGAAGATATCATTTAGGACTTTGCGTAAGTCCACATAATGATCAGCAGCTTGTTTCAGAAATAATATCCTCTGAACCGATGGTTTTGCTTCATAATAAATTTGATACCGATAGTGAATCCAATAAAATAATTACGATCGAGCAAAATTCAGCCACATGGAAAGCACTTCAAGATAAATTTTTAAAACACAATCATTTAAAAAAATATGAAATTATTTACGTTGAATCTTTTTCTGCGATTGTACAAATGGTGAAAGAGGGCTTCGGCCATGGACTTGTTCCAATCGGCGTAGCATTGACTTACAACGCTCCTAAAAAATCAATTCGATTGTTATTGCCTGAAATAAAACGAGAGATCAAATTGATCTCTCGTAAAAATATTTCTTTATTACCTCTTGTTCAATCTTTAGTAACTTCTTTGAAAGAAACCTCGAAAGAATTATTTTAGTTTAATAATAGCTGACTGACTATCTAACTGAAACAGAGTCATATTTAGTTTATTTTGTGGAAAGTAACCTATTAATTCACCGGTACTCGAACCCTTTTTAAATTCAACAGATTTAACACTTAATGGACTTAAAACAGAGGCCTCTAAATCTGCAGTCTCATCTTCAAAACCATAAAATGGCTGTTCTGATTCATTCGATGAAATTGTAAAATACTGTTCTTTTTCAGCTGAGTTACCTACGAAATCATCAATTTCTACTGGATTTCCACGAATGATTGAACTTAACATTTTAAAGTTAATTTTTCCCGCAGCATCTTTTTGTAAAAGATCTAATTCTGATTCAATGACCACTAAAGTCGATTGAGTGAAGAATGTTGCATTACTTAATCCTTGAACAGCAGATAAATAATTTTGAAGACCAGATGCAGCTTCTAAAACAGCAGTATTACCTGCTGCAGCAGCCACTGCTGTTTCATACTTTTTAGTAATATCTATCGAAGCTTGAACATCCATTAATACAGAAGCTAAAGCACCAGCAGGCAAACCAGTTCCTTCAGCAAACCCAGGAACACGACCAATTTGAGTTCCAACAAGTTCTTGTTCGTAGACACCATCTTTGTTGTTATCAATTAAAACACTCATGTCACAACCAGCCCAAGAAGTCATAGGTTTAAAAATCTTAAATGCAAATTGAACGTAAGATTTTGTAACACCTTGATCGTCTGCGCGCTTCACAGTTCTAAAAGCTACTGATTGCAAATCACAATCAGTATTTTTAATATTTTTCTCGGAATCAGAAACTTGTTTTCGCATATCAGAAGATAATAAATTGAATAGTAAAACATTACCACTATGAGATCCAATATTTTTAATATCAACTGTCACTTTACCGTCAGCTTCAACTTTAGCTTGGTTTGTTTTAATAGTTGATTGCTTATGTGCCATCACTAAAAATGGCAACCGATAAACTTCCGCACCGTTTTGCATAAACTTCACAAAACCATCCACTTCAACAACGTCTTTATCAAGAAGGCTTGAATCTAAATTAAAATTAATTTTAATAACTTCAGATTTACCCGCTGCAATTGTGATTTTTTCTTTTGCGAACATCTTAATACTTTTGTGACCTACAAATACCGGTTTTAAAGTTACAGATGAATTTGAAATATTTTTAAATGTAATATCCTTAGATAAATTAATTTCTTTAGGAACACTGACTTGCCCGAAAGTCACAGATGGAATATTTGCAACCACAAGTGAGTTCAACATTTTCATTCCAACTTTAACTCGTCCAGCACCTTGACGAGTCACAGGATATAAAACACCTTTTTCAGAAATAGATTCCGCTGAAGACATTGCAATATTTTTTAATTCTAACGCAGTTAAATCAATACCCTTGGACTTGTAGCTTTGTTTAATTAAAGCGATAACACCTGACATATGAGGGGCTGCCATAGAAGTTCCAGAAAGCTGAACAACTTCGTTACCAGATTGTGACTTTGCAGAAATAATATTGAAACCTGGAGCAGAAATTTCAGGCTTTAAATAGCCGTCATTTGAACGAGGTCCTTTAGATGAAAATGAAGTTAGAGTATCTATAAGTTCAGGTCTTTCAATTTTTTGCGCAGACTGAAACTCAACGGATGCACTTGCAGAATTAATTGCCATTGCCGCTTTAATTTTATTTCCTACATCAAGTGTGACCATAATAGCAGGTATATCAAATGGAGTCGTAGACGCCATAGCGTTTGGATCCCCTGCTTTATTATTCGCAATCACAACACCAATTGCTCCTCCACTAACAGCGCGTTTAATCTTGTCTTCAAAACTAACACCACCACGATCTATTAAAGCAACTTTACCATTAAGTGCTGCTTTTTGATCGTCAGTCAAATCAATATCAGCTTTTCCTATAAAATAAAAAGTTCCGCTTACAGGAGATTCTGCAACTGGTTTTGATGTTGCCGCTTCGAAAACTTGGACTAATATTTTTTCGTTCTCAATACTAATAACAGAAGCATCAAATCTCCAATTTTGCTCGCTATTATCAATAGACGCAGCAATTGTTAAAGCTTCTGTTGAAGTTCCAGGAGCACCTACAATAAAATCAACATTACCAGAATTGCCAGCAGAAATAACTGCACTTGTTCCACCATTCACCATATTTTTAATGGCTTCGCTGTACAATAGTTTAGGTGTTCCATAGTTACTGCCTAAAGATAAATTTACAACGTCTAATTGATCATCTAAAATTCCATCACCGTTAGGATCTGCTGCGAATTCTAAACCAGCAATAACTGCTTGATCGTTCGTAGACCCTTCAGCACCAAAAACTTTTATGGCGTAGAGCGAAGCCTCGAAAGCTACACCGTTATAAGAAATAGTATCGTCGCCTAGACCAGCGACCGTTCCTGCAACATGGGTTCCGTGACTTGCTTCATCTATTGGGTTCATATCAGGCACTGGAATTGTATTATCAAAATTATCACTTCCAGAATTATATTTTGTACCAACTAAATCAATACCACCAACAACTTTTTGTGAAGGAAAAGAAGCATTTGGAAGATTTGGATCAATCGCTTTGTAGGCCTCAACTGTTCCTGCCC
>JAYUJM010000051.1:0-8316 GCA_043765175.1 Pseudobdellovibrionaceae bacterium
AATAGCTTAAATGAAATTAAAGTTGCAAATCTATGACGCCGATCAGCTGACAAAGTCGCTATGTAATTAAAGTGCCAAAGTCCCTATGTAATGACAAAATACTTTAGTCTTGATGTCTTAATATGAAACGTTTATAAACAATACATGAGCAATAAAAAAAATATTTATGAGTTTAATGTTAAAAATGCTTCTGGAACGATGATTTCTTTAAATGATTACAAAAATAAAGTCCTACTTATAGTAAACACAGCCAGTGCCTGTGGTTACACCCCCCAATATGAGGGGCTTGAAATTTTAAATAAAAAATATTTAAAACTTGGTTTAAGTATTTTAGCTTTTCCATGTAATCAATTCGGGGCTCAAGAAAAAGCCTCTGATACTGATATTCAGCAATTTTGCAGCCTCAAATATGATGTCACATTCCCCGTAATGGCAAAAATTAACGTCAATGGAACAGATGCAGATCCTTTTTTTAATTTTTTAAAAGCAAGGGCTCCAGGTTTATTAGGAACTGAAATGATTAAATGGAATTTTACAAAATTTTTAGTAAGTAAAAAAGGTAACGTTATTAAACGCTATGCTCCTGCAACAACTCCAACTGAAATTGAAGAAGATATAAAATCTGAACTTTAAATGGCTTCTAATTCTTTTATAAAGTTTTTAATAGTAAATATTTTTATTTTGTTTTCTGATAAGTTTTTATCACCCATATAAACCCCAATACCTCTGTCAATTTTTTTGCTTTCTAGCAATATATTTAAACCTTTATTATATTCCTTCTTCCAATTTATTGACGATTTAACCTCTATGCCAATCATCTTTTTTCCAACAGAAATTATAAAGTCAACTTCACTTTTGCTGGGGGTCCCCCAATAGTAAAACTTCCAGTTTTTTCGATTATAATTTGAGTATGCTCTTAACTCATTTAATATGAAAGTTTAAAATAGGTAGCCTTTATCTGCACCAAGGACTTCATCAAAATTATTCTGCAGAGCACGTACAACACCACAATCAAAAAAATAAAATTTTGGCGTTGAAACTTCTTTAATTTTGGCTTTCAAAAGTATAGGCTCAACAATTTGACCTAGCAATGTATCTTGTAGAACTTGAAAATAGCCTTCTACTGTTTGACGATTTACACCTGCTTCACGAGAAATATTATTTAAATTAACAACCTGTCCATTCATAAGTGCTGCGTGTGTTAAAAAGCGATGGTAGGATTGCAGATTTCTTGCGGCGGCCTCTTGTTGAATTTCTTCTTTTAAATAGTTATCAATATATGCCATTAGATAATCTTCTTTATCCTGATTATTTTTTGATGTGCATATTTCAGGTAGTGAGCCGAATTGTAATATTTGATCAATCCTAAAATCTTTTTCTAATTCAACACATGTGAGTGTAAAAAAAGTGTAATTTATGGCCCTACCAGCCAACCAATTAGCTTTTTGCTTTTTAAGTTTTCTTGCGCTAGATCCCGTTAAAGCAAATTGGTATTTTTCCTTATAATCGAAAATAAGTGAATGTACTTCGTCAAGCAATGCAGGAAGTTTTTGAACTTCATCTATAACAATTTTAGAGCCAAAAGGAAGGGCTTCTACTTGTGATCTTAATTTGCTAGGATCTGATGACAACTCGAGATAAGTTTTTGATCTTAGTAAATCAATCGTTAATTCTGGCTTAAAACAATTTTTTAACCAATGTGATTTACCAGTTCCACGGGGGCCTAGCAAAAAAACGATTTATCAGGAATTTTTAAAGTTCTTTTGTACACCATGACATAAAATTTACAGATAAAAAAAGCCCTGTAGTTTCCTACAAGGCTTTTACGGCATACTCGACTAGCGCCAAGCAGACCTGTACAACAACATTTTCTAAGAGGAGCTTAATTTCCTAGAAAAATTCTAAACTAATTTAAATTTTCTTTAGTTGCAGACACTTCTTTATCTTTCGTTTTTTTAGATTTCTTGGGAGTGTCCATTTCTACAGAAGCTTCACCTTCAACTGCATCTGACATATCTGCAGTTAAAAGCATTTGGCCAATACCATTTTTCTGCAAAATAGATTTGCGTAACTCTTCTTTGATGGCCTTATTAGCTTTCAAAAATTCTTTAGCTTGATCACGACCTTGACCTAAACGTTCACCTTTATATGAATACCAAGAGCCAGATTTTTCAACCATATTTGCTGTGGTTGCTAGATCTAAAATATCACCTTCCTCAGAAATTCCTTCACCGTACATTAAATCAAATTCAACTTTTGTGAATGGCGGAGCCATTTTATTTTTAACAACCTTAACAGCTGTTCTGTTTCCAACAACATCTTCACCATTTTTAATAGCGCCAACACGACGAATATCTAAACGTACTGAAGCATAAAATTTTAAAGCATTACCGCCAGTTGTTGTTTCCGGGTTACCAAACATCACACCAATTTTCATACGAATTTGATTAATGAAAATAACTAATGTATTTGATCGACTAATAGCTGCTGTTAACTTTCTTAAGGCCTGTGACATTAATCGTGCTTGAAGACCCATATGTGAGTCACCCATTTCACCTTCGATTTCAGCACGAGGAACAAGTGCTGCAACAGAATCTACAACAAGAACGTCGATTGCACCTGAACGAACCAAAGTTTCAGTGATTTCTAAGGCCTGCTCACCAGTATCTGGCTGAGAGATCAATAAATCTTCAACATTTACACCTAACTTACGTGCATAATTAGTATCTAACGCATGTTCAGCATCAACGAAAGCAACAACGCCGCCTTTTTTCTGCGCTTGAGCAATAGTTGATAACGCAACTGTTGTTTTACCAGAAGATTCTGGGCCAAATATTTCTACTATTCTTCCCTTAGGTAGTCCTCCGATACCCAAAGCCACATCAAGACTTAGTGATCCAGTAGCTATCACTTCTACGTCTTTATTAAGATCACCATTTCCGAGGCGCATAATTGAACCTTTACCAAATTGTTTTTCAATAGTGGAAACAGCAAGCTCAAGAGCTTTCAGTTTTTCAGCTTGTCCTTTAGCATCTTGTTGTGTTTGATTTGATGACATTTAGAATCTCCTTATTTTAGTGTTATATATCTTCTGTTAAATACTTTTTAAAAATTTTAAATTCTTTTGCTCATTAATAAACTCTTGAAGATTTTGATTCGCCATAATTGCTGCAGCAATTTGGATGTCTTCGCGATTCACTAACAGACTAAAATCATGATGATAAATCAAAGTTGATAAAGTACTGGTTTCATTTTCTTCAGCATCACTGATACCACTAATTGCAATAAACACATGTCCAACAGGAGTTTCTAATGAACCGCCTTGCGGTCCAGCAATACCTGTAATAGAAACTGCATATCGCACTTTCATCAGTATCAGCGCATTCTCAGACATTTCTTTTGCGCATTCAGCACTTACAACTCCGTAAGTTTCCAGAGTAGAAGCTCTTACCTTTAAAATGTCTGCTTTCGTGTAATTTGCATAAGTAACAAAACTTCCCATAAAAATATCGGAAACCCCTGGCACTTGTGCAAATGAACTTGAAAGTAATCCACCCGTACAGCTTTCAGCAAATCCTACCGTTGATTGCTTGTCACGAAGAAGATGAATTGTGCTTAGAACTGAATCTTTAAGAGTTTTTTGGTTCACAAATGAGCTAGGAAAGCCTTGAGTTTTTTTGATATAAATTTCTGGTTTTATAGCAATTGTCACAGATTTTATCCTTGTTTGTAAGTTGAATTTACACTTTATTTTCATATAATTTACATATCTATTTACACATATGTAAAGGCTTTTTTTATTTAGCACGACATATCAAGACCTTTGTCGACGTTTATTATGCTTAATAACAATTCATACTAATCAAAGCTACACTCATTCATGTTTTTATTTAAAGTAAGGTTAAATTGAGGCAAGCTTTTGAAACTGCCACAAGTACTAAATATTTTTAACAGGAATACTCAATGCAGAATTGATCGCAGACAGTATGCTTTTCCCAAAGAAAGCGTCTCCAAATAAAAAAAGACGCTCACTTATTTTTTCAAAACCAGAAGTCATAGGATTTATTGGGTGACTATAACGCCATTTTTTGAGTTGAGAAAATTTAAAATTTAAATCTGCAAGTTCACTGTTTTCGATTAAATACTGACTGAAAATGCTAGTGATTTTCTCTAAAATTTGAACATCTGAAAGGTCATAATAAGATTCGCTCCAAATGGGCTGCATAACAACAACAAAAGTAGACTCCAAAGACTTAACTTTTGAATTTTGACGACTGATCGAAAAAATATGATCATTGCAATTGTCTTGAAAATTTTTAACATGATCAATTTTAAAATTACCTTGAGTTTGAAACAATCCAACAAGAGCTTTAGCATATTTTATATGATCAAGCTCAGTTCGATATGAAATATTTGATAGATTCAAAATTTCAAGCGACTGTGGCAAAGGAGAAGATAAATACAAATAATCAGCATGATATCTTTGGCCGCTTTCAGTTTGCAATTCTATATAATTTGTATTGTTCATTATTTTAAAAACTTTTTCGTTCAAAATAAGCTGATTTGCAATAACTAAGGATTTAGCCAAATGAGCCATACCATTTGTACCAACTTTATATTTGATAAGATCTTTCTTAAACCACATTTGAGCTTTTTTTTGCTCGGACCAAAATGTATCCCAATAATTTTTTTTGATTTTTGAAGTTTTATAAAACTGGGCTCCATGGTCGAAAAATTCAGATTCTATTCTTCGAGTAGCCATTCGACCGCCTACGCCTTTAGATTTTTCAAGAACCAAGCAGTCAAAATGCTGCAGTCTCTGGGCTAAAGTTAAACCAGAAATACCTGCACCAACAATCAAATGAGTTGTTTTAATTGGACTTAGCATAAGAATCTAACAATTCTGTTTGAGTAGCTAAAGTCAAAAAGAATTGAGCAGAGCTAATCATTTTTTCGAGATTTTCTAAGCGAACAGAAGAAATCGTATTAGATTTATTTTTATTAATTTGAGCTTTTAAAATATCTAAACATTTTCCTGATTTCGACACTATTTTTAGCTCTCGGTTTTTCAATATAGACTTTATAATCTTCGTTACATTTAACTCAGCCTGGTAATTTTTAGTTTTAAGGTTCTTTGGCATAGCTTTAATTAAGCCATAATTCTCAAGTTCAGCTAAAGCAGGGCTGATTAAAGCTTTTGAAACACCTAGGCGTTTGGTTAAATCAGCACCGGATAAAGCTTCTGTCGACAAATAAATTTGGCACCAAACTTGGCCGTGAATATGACGAAAGCCCCAATAACTAATAAAATCTCCAACAGACTCTGATAAATGACCTAATAATTGCAGTTCAGATGTTTGCTTTTTCATATTGTTCATATTAATATGAACAATATGAAAAGTCGATCAAAAAGAAGGTCCCATGAATACGCTTTTAATCCTTGGTAATCAATTATTTGATGTTCAATTAATTCCCAAGGAATTAAAAATAACATCAGTTTTTATGAAAGAAGATTTAAATCTTTGCACTCATTTTAAATATCATAAGTTAAAAATTGCCTTCTTCTTGTCAGCCATGCGAAAATATGCCCAAGAACTTAATGAAAAAAAGATTGCTGTTCATTACGAAAAACTAACAAAAAAAGATCTGTCCTTTTCTAATTCTTTGAAAAATTATTTGTCTGAAAAAAATATAACTAACTTATATTGTTATGAAATTGAAGATAAATTTTTTGAAAAAGAAATTTCTGAACTTTGCATAAAAAACAAAGTCCTGCTTCATTTTATTCCATCACCTATGTTCTTATCATCTCGAGAAGATTTTAGAAATTATCTTTCAACAACGAAAAAGCCTTTCATGAAAACTTTTTATGAGCGGCAAAGAAAAAAATTTAAAGTACTAGTTGATAAAGATCTCAAGCCAGAGGGCGGACAATGGAGTTTTGACGAAGAGAACAGAAAGCCCTTGCCAAAAAATTATCAAGCACCGACTTTAGAAAGATATAAAGCAGATAAAATTGATCAAGAGGTTCATTTAGTAGTTAATCATTTTTTTTCTAAGCATCCAGGAAATACAGATCATACATGGTTACCGACTGATCGCATATCAGCTCAAAAGTGGCTGGATATTTTTATTAAAGAGCGGCTTGAAATGTTTGGAGCCTACGAAGATGCATTATCAAAAGATTCAGATATTATTCATCATTCGGCTTTGACTCCATTTTTGAATGCGGGATTACTTACCCCCCAAGAAGTGGTCAAAAAAGTATTAATTGAATTTAAGAAAAAAAAACTTCCTTTAAACTCAGTGGAAGGCTTTATCAGACAAGTTATAGGTTGGCGTGAATTCATCCGAGGCATTTATCAAAATTTTAGCGAGAAACAAGATTCTACTAACTTTTGGAATCATCATCAAAGCCTTACATCACATTGGTACAACGGGACCACTGGAATAGAACCTTTAGATGATGTCATAAAGAAAACTGAACGCTTGGGATATGCTCATCATATCGAAAGACTAATGATTGTTGGTTCACTTATGCTTATTTTGGAAATTGACCCTTTTGAAGGCCACAAATGGTTTATGGAAATGTTTATTGATTCTTCAGATTGGGTTATGGGTCCAAATGTCTATGGCATGGCATTATTCAGTGATGGTGGAATTTTTGCAACTAAACCTTATTTCTGCGGATCAAATTACTATCGAAAAATGGGAAAATATAAAACTACAGATTGGCAAGATGGAGTCGACGGGCTTTACTGGTCTTTTATTGAAAAAAATAAAAACTTTTTTTCTAAAAACCCAAGAATGTCTATGATGGTAAAAACTGTTGAAAAAATGCCCGCCGATAAAAAAAATCGAATATACAAAGCAGCTGAAATTATTAAAAATAAAATAACAGAAAAGAAAAAATCATGAGTATTTCTAAAAAACTAAAAGAAAAATTTAGTAGCTTCGATTTAGACGACAAAGATCGACTGATTCGACTCGGCTGGGAAGATCGCTCAACTTTTGACCTCATAGAAAAGCAGTTTAGTTTATCACCAAATGAATTTGTTGTTTTTATGCGTAGCCATTTAGACAGAAAATCATTTGATCGCTGGCGAAAACGGGTCCACGAACAAGGGAAGCTTAAAAACGAAAAAACCCGCGGCTTTAAAGTAACAAGGTTCAAATGTTCACGCCAGTCAGTAGATGGCTTAACTAAAGGATGGAAATAATGAATTTATTAAATGATCTAAAGAAAAAAGCAATGATTGAGCTAGTCTATTCATATTCACTTTTAAGAACGCTGGGTTTTAATTTACAAGGACGCCCACTTCCATTGATTACAGGTTATTTTTCAAATAAAAAAACAGCAGCTCAAGATGCCTCAATGCAAAAAAACATAAAAATAGCTCAGGCTAAAATTGAAGCGTTACTTCGTTATGATTCTGAATGTATCGCAAATAATGATTACCCTGCCTCAGTTCTAAAGCCAGAAAAATTGACTTCTCATCTATTTAGAATTCCTAAAATATACATTGATGCAGTTTTTTCTGCTTTAAGAAGAAAAGATAATCAGTCGAAAAAATTTTCTCCAAAGGCACAAGAATTGTTAAAAAATTTACCTGAGTATTACCAACGTAATTTTCACTTCCAAACTGATGGATATCTTTCTGAAAAATCTGCTGAACTTTATGAACACCAAGTTGAAATACTTTTTTCAGGTGCTTCGAATGCAATGAGGCGTCTTATTATTCCATCAATGAAAAAACATTTTTTAAATTCCAAGAAAAAAAATCTTAAATTTTTAGAAATTGGATCTGGTACGGGAATTTTAACAAAGTATATCGCTTTAGCTTTTCCAAATGTGGAAATAACAAGTTTAGACTTAAGCTCGGAATACTTAAAGCTGGCTGAAAATCGGCTAAGCACATTTAAAAAAATAAAATATGTTCAGGGCGCTGGCGAAGATTTAAAATTTAAAAATGAATCTTTTGATGCTGTCTTTTCATGTTTTTTATTTCATGAATTACCTAGTCAAATTAGAACTAAGGTCGTCACTGAATCAAATCGTGTACTCAAAAAAAATGGTTATTTTGGACTTGTTGATTCTCTGCAAAAAGATGATGACCCAGCTTTTAACTGGGCTCTTGAGCAGTTTCCGGTTGATTTTCACGAGCCCTTTTTTAAAAATTATACTCTGCTACCAATGGAGAAAATTTTAAGTACGGCTCAATTTAGTTCAATTAACACCGAAATAAAATTTTTAGCAAAAGCTATTAGTTGCACTAAATAACTTATTTCCAAATCCCTGTAATTACTGGGGCTGTG
>JAYUJM010000052.1:0-8300 GCA_043765175.1 Pseudobdellovibrionaceae bacterium
CAGAAAATTCAAAGCCATTCGGCAAGAAAACTCCATTTAATATTGGTATTGAATTAGCTGATGCTTCTGACCCAATTCGAGATAAATTCAACTTAGAAAATGATGTCAGAAATCCAATTATTATTTCTGTTGCCAATCAATCTGTCGGCGAACAAATTGGCCTTAAACCAGGGGATGTTATTTTAAGTGTTAATAAAACCGAAGCCAAAAGCGCTTCTCAAGCCTTGTCACTTTTCAAAAAAGGTGAAAACACGCTTAAAATTGTTCGTGGGCGTGGGCTTTCGATCATGACATTTGATTTAAAATAATTCGTCTTAAAACTAGAAAAAATATTAATTAAAACTGAGTAAATAGTTTTACAAATAACTTAAGTTTTTTATAAATTCGCCCGATAAGTAATATTATTGGGTGCAACATGACAAAGATTTTAAAAATCATAGTTTTTACATTTTTTTTAGCTTCTGGCATTTTTGCATTTCAAAACTTTAAATCTCCAGATTTAAATGTACAAAAAAAAATCTCTGACTCACATAATTGTATTAAAAATAAAGAACCAGTAAAGAGCACATCTTTAAATCAAAAAACTGATTATAATAAAAAATTCTGCAAATTAAATCATCGAGAAATAAATGAATAAATATATTAAAATAAGCCTATTTGGATCTTTGTTTTTAGTTTCTATTGTAGCCTTTCAAAACTTTGGAACTCTAAAAAAAAATGACGAATGCTTAAAGCTTGTATCAAAAAAAGTTTACAAAAAAGGGACTAAAAGTAATATTTTTCTAAAACAAAAATGCAATGATTCAAATGATAAAGAAACCGATTTATCAGCTATGCTTAATGAATCTCACCAATCTCAAAAAGAAGCATTTGATCGATTTAGTGCTTCGATTAGCAAAAAAGCACAAAAAGAAATTCAAAAATAGTTTTAAACTACAAGTATTATGTTAAGTAAGTAGATTATTTAATTTCTTACTAAAGTCTAATTGATAGCCGTCCGACATGGATTAAAACACAGCGTGTTAATCAACCCGAGGGTTCATCATGAAAGTCACTGAAGTCAAAATTTTCTTAACCAATGAAGATCGATTAAAAGCCTATGTGACGATTACTATTGAAGCCAGTTTCGTTGTCAGAGATTTAAAAATCATTCAAGGCCCAGGCGGATTATTTGTGGCTATGCCCAGCAAAAAACGCAAAGATGGTCAGTTTCGCGACATAGCGCATCCGTTGAATAAAGAAACACGAGAAATGATTGAAGATCTGGTTTTTATAGCCTATGAAAGTGAATTGAAGTCTATGGGTGAAACATTAATAAATTTCAAACGTCAAAAGGCCCCACAAAGCTATACTGATGAAGATATTTAGTTTCTAGAAAAGCCCTGCTCGGCAAAATCTTTAAAATAGATGTCGCTCATAGATCATTTTTTTAATTATTATTCAGTCTACTTTTTAGTCTAAATACTTGGTTTTAACAAATTCACTTGCCGATTTAATCGATTTTAATTAACTTATACAAACGTCAAATATGTTGGGGTATCGCCAAGTTGGTAAGGCAGTAGATTTTGATTCTACCACTCGCAGGTTCAAGTCCTGCTACCCCATCCAATCTACAACCGCTTAACAGGCGGTTTTTTTATTTGGACTTCAAAAACAAAATTCTCCTCTAAAAACAAACACTTAAATTATAAAAACCAGCATCGACAAAAAAACTGACTTCCCGTACTCACCTGCAAAATAACGGGGTCTGCGTCTTTTTGTGGTCGGTGGTGTGTGGTACGCAAGGAAAAAGACCACGCTCTTACTTTACCAACGCATGATAAGCGGCTCTACTAACAAAAGAATACTCAGAGCTATCAATCAGAAACTTTTCAAGCTCAGCAAAAAGTGCCTTTTTAACATCGGGATTAACAACTCTTTGAAACCGATCAATAGCGACATGAATCTCAGTAACTTTAATCTCACGCTGCTCAACAAGTGCGGCTCTATTCAAGTCTAATTTTGACTGCGTGATTTGACCTTTGTCAGAAGCATTTTTTGAAAAGATCAATGTCCCCAATGCTATCAAATGGTCCCCTGGATTCTCGATAAAGGGATCAATAACTGGAGTTGAGGCCGAATAGTAATTGCTTTTATTTTTATTGCAGACTGAACAGGTGAAACCCAAATTTTCCCAAGAAAAAATAAGGTCATTGAATAGGCTTTTCGGCTTAATATGCTCGATCTCACCATGATCTATATGCTTAATTTTAGACTCGCAATACATACATTTTGAATGAGAACTATCAGCAATACTTTTCTTAACGTCAGGATTATTGTAATTACTACTCACGGTTGTTTGATTTACTGTTTTACCTGCTGCAATTTCTGATCTCAATAATTGAAGCCATTCGTTTTCTTTTTTAGATAAAATTATTGGTTTAGGGCCACGTTGCAGTTTGATCATTATCTATTTTCCAGATGCAATCGAAGCTAATGCTATTGCAGATAATTTTTCTAAACCTTCAGTTTTTAACTCTGCTGTAAATTCTTTAATCTTCTCTGCTGTTAAATTTTGATCTTGATATTTCTTAACTAAATTATTCAACTTTTCTTCAACCCAAATCGGAACTGTCACTGGCACACCTAATATTTCACGAAGCACTTCCGATGCAGAACCTGACTTATCGGATAGATCCAGCAATTCACTTACAATTCTATTTTTATCATTAAATCTTAGGGCGTAAACTGATGAATCAGCCACGCTGCCAACTACAAATGGCGAATGGGTGGTACATATAAATTTCGCATTAGGATATGCCTTTGATAAGTTAGCTAATACACTTCTTTGCATCGACGGATGCAGATGATTTTCAATTTCATCAATCATCACAAAAAATGGTGAGCCATCGTTTGCAAGAAAAATCTGCCATGTTAGATCAATAAGCGCCGTTATTCCGCCCGAAGAGGCATCAATCAAGTAATCACCAGACTTACATTTTAAAACTATGTCTGTATTGCGTGGCTCAATCTTTTCAAAACCGAGTGTATCAGGTAAAATATTTTTTAACTTATTTTGAAAATCAGAAAACATCTCCAAATAAAGACCATTTCCTGGCGACAACTCATTGCCATATCCATGATGAATCCAGTTCAACAAAGTATCTTTCAAGTAAAATCCAGCCTGATTCTGTTGGCCTAGATAATTACTTCGACAGAAGTTTGCCGCATTTTGAAATGCCTCCTGCTTAGATCGTGGTGTTGTAGATATTTGAGAAATCGGCTGATGAACAAACTGAGGTCTATATGCAGGTATATGAACCGCACGTACAGGTTGTTTACCACTTATCGTTACGTTGTAACCAGCTAAAGATTTATTATGTTGTAAATTTAGAGGTGCGGAATTTCCATTTTCATATAATATAGACCCAATTTCAGTACCTAGCTCAACCTCAGTTTTTTTATTCCCACCAAACCAAGACGACAGTAACATTCGAGAAAAATATGAAACTAAACCAGTTTTTTGATCTTTTTCAGGCGTAGCATATTCGGGCATGTTCCAATCAGCGTGTTGTGATAAAATACGCATAATGGTGCTTTTACCACTACCATTAGCACCTGTAATAATAACTACAGATGAGTCAAAACTCATGTCGATATTTTCAAAATGTTTCCAATCAGTTATCTTAAGTGTTTTTAACATATATCCCTCATTTAAAACTTAAACTTATACTATTTTATCTGAGCAAACAACCCATGCTAAAACTTCTTTGAAAACAAGCATGAGACCGTTAAAATCATGGCATGTTGAAGGCTAAGGATAAGAAACAGAGTTTTGCCCTCTTTTTACGAGGCTACTCCATTCGGCAAATCGCCAAAAAAACTGGTATTTCTAGGTCAACGATTGAACGCTGGTCCCGTATTGAAGAATGGGTCAATAGCCGAGAATCTTTTCAATATGAATCTCAACGTCAAGCCGCCAAAGAAATGCTGACTGAAGACCCGACAAAGCTCGCTAGGGCCAGCATAATTCTAGCCGATGAGGTTGTCATATCAATCAAAGCCATCGAATTAGCACGGCAGCGACATTATTCACAAAAAACAATTTCTAAATCTTTAAAGACGGCCCTACGTAATGTAAAACTTTATATAAAACTCTTTAACCTGGAGCGCTCTTACATTGAGCAGCGTAAAATTGTCGAAGATGTAGAAAAAATGTATCTTGATCGCACAAAAGAAAATCAGAAAAAAATTATTTAAGACCTTCTTTGATAAGATCATTTTCACTAATCACACGTAGCCCAGCAAACTTTGAATCTTCAAGGCCCGATTCATCAGAACCTTTCATATATTTCGTAAAAGCTAAAGTCACATTTGAAATTAGTTGGCCAGGTGATTGGCGGCCATTCAACCCATAGATTACACCACAAGTTCTATTACGATTGCCAGGGCAATAATTCAAATACTGAAAACGATCATTGAATTTATTGCCGATGCAATGTTGAGATCCTACGCTTACAAAAGAAAAAATACCGTTGCTATCAAATTTATTTATTGGCTCGACATGGGCTTTAAATACAGCCTTGATGCCATTCTTTTTACAATACAAATCCCATTTTTTTTGATCCGCTGAATACTCAGACGATAGTTTTTGAGACTCATCATTTTTTGAGGAAACTTCAATCTCACGATTTTTATTTGTTGCCACTACGGATGACTCAACTTCTGTTGTGTACCAATTTAAATTGTCACTCGTTATAAACGGCAAATAACTAGCAACAGAACCTATACTGTTTAAATCAAAAGTCCCTGTGCCACTGCCATTATTTTTATTTTCCTTAACAGTACAGCCAACGTCACGATTCGATGAGCATGGTGAATTTGATGATGTTAGACACCTCATTTTTTGTAAGCCATTTGGTAAATTTGCACACTGAGATTTAAGTTGAGTTATAATTTGATTTTGTTCGTTGAATTTGTGTTTCACTTGATTAAAAGTCATCAACTTATTTTCGTTGCCTAAATAAATTGATGGCTGCTCGTGTTGCCCAGCAGCTAATCCATCTGGATATAGTGAACCATGTTCAGAAAAATAAGCCTGAACCTGGTCTATATTGCCAGCTTTTATCATAGATTGAATATCTTGAAGAGCTGTTTCAGGATTTAACTTCTGGCCCTGCAATGAAACACATGAGGTCAAAATAAAAATTAAAAATGTTAGGCTAATAGTTTTCATTATACTCCAATAAATTATTTAGTTTTACGAGTTAAACGGATGGCTTTAATTTTATATAAACCATCGAATGATGTTGTTTCTTCGTCGTATAAGTCATGTAGGTCGATTTCATCTTTTGAGGGGTGCTCTTCAATGCCTAGGCACAGGTATGTGAAGCTGACGCCAAGTGCTCGTGCAAGTGAAGCGACTTTACTTAAATCACTTGGAGCACTTCCAGCACTCCAGTCAGCTAACGTTGACTGCGACACGCCAGCCAACTGCACCACCACTCGGTGGGACAGTCCTCGCTCTTGCATTAACCGATTAAGGTTCTTTGCAAAAATGCTGTATTCAGGTCTTTTACGCTTTGGTTTCTTTTTTTCTGCCACTGAAACATTATCGTTAGAAATATTAGGGTTGTCCTCGTTGATTCGGAATACCGTTTATGATCGGACTGTCGTTCAAGACTTTTAGCTTAGGTATTTTTCTTTCACGCCAAGCAGATTTAATAATTTTCATATCATGTCCATAATCAAACCAATAAAAATACAATTTGATTTTAGCCTCTGGATGGCTAACAAAAGAACTGCGTAGCAACTCATGCGCTTTATCGCACCTTGAAACTAAAACATAACTACTGGCTAGATTAAAAATATATTCAAGATCATCAGGACCTTGTTCGATTGCCTTAGTAAAATAATAAATTGCTAAAGCTGCATCGTCTTGCAAACTGCTGATTGTTCCCAGGCGATTCCACACATAGGCATTATGTGGCTGAAACCTAATATACAGCTCAAGTTTTTTTCGAGCTACTTCAATACAGTCAGCAAAAAAATAACTGTCAGCTTCAACCAGCATTTTTAACAATAAATCATTATCAAAGTTTTTAATTTGCATTTTTTCGTGATCGGTTAAACTATCAAAATCACCTCGAACAATACAAGGGGGACTCATATTATTCGAGGCATCTGCTTTATTTTCCTTTCTTTTTGGTTTAATAATATTTTCGTTCATATTGTTAGCTCCGTGATCATTTTACAGAGCCTAAAGTATCTAGTTTTGAAAAAATATATTTCTACGGTTTTGCCACTGGTCAAGTTTTTGGTGTTGCTAGAAATATATTCTTAGATGGAAATACTTTTAGCAAAAGTCAATCTGTAAAAAAAAATCCGTTTATTTTTGAAACTGAGTTAGGAGTTGTAGCTAGTCTAAATCAGTTTTCTGCAACTTGGAGTTTTATCACTCGTAGCCCTGAATTTAAAGAAAGGTCTGAAATTAATAGTTTTGCATCAATTTCATTAGGATTTACTTTTTGACTTGTAACTAGATAACATTTTGATAAGTAAATCTTTTTGAATAGGTTTTGTTAAAAATGCATTAAATCCAGATTCAATACATTTTTCGTGCTCCTCTTTCATCGCATGAGCAGTTAAGGCAATGATAGGTTTTGTAAATTGAGTACGTCTAAGTTTTTTTACGGCGCTATGTCCATCCATAATTGGCATTTGAATGTCCATAAGAATAATATCAAAATTTTCGTCACTCAAAGCTAATTGAACTCCTTCTAATCCGTTATTTGCAAACTTTACTTGTGCGCCTTCTGCTTGCAGATATAATGAAATTAGCCATTGGTTATCTTCAGAATCTTCGACAAGAAGAACTTTAAGGCTATCTAGTACTTTGGCACTATGTTTAAAGCTGTTTACTTTGTCTGACAAAAAATTAATCTCTTTAATACTTATTAGTTTTGCCTCAGGAAGTAATTCACAATTAATTTCAGCTGAAAAAACACAACCGATATCTTGAGTTGGGATGTACTCAAGTTTACCACCTAGCAATTCTGCCAAACCCCTAGAAAGTACAAGACCTAATCCTGTACCTCCAAACTTTCGAGTAATCGATGAGTCTGCCTGGCTAAAAGAATGAAATAATTTCGACTCTTGAGTTGATAAAATGCCAACACCAGTATCTTTGACAAGAAATCTTAAAGTCGGATTTGAAAAATCAATACTTAACTCAACAAATCCTTTCTCTGTAAATTTTATAGCATTGCCAACAATATTATTAAGTATTTGTCTCATTCGAAAAGAATCTGTGAAAATAATGTCAGGTATAGTTGTTATCAATTTTAATCTGAACTCAATTTTCTTTGTTTCCGCTTTTAATGTCATGACTGAAACAAAATCTGCTAACAACTCAGCCAATGAAAATTGTATCTTTTCGATCGAAATCATACCTGCTTCAACTTTAGAAAGATCTAGAATTTCATCTATTAGTCGTAAAAGCTGTTTAGAATTACGCTCTACAACATCCATATATTTTAAATTTTCTGAAATTGAATTTAATGGATTTTTCATGAGCTCTACGAATCCTAAAACAGCTCCAATAGGTGTTCTAATTTCATGTGACATGTGGGCTAAAAACTGAGTTTTTGCAGCATTTGCACTTTCAGCTTCATTTTTCGCATGATTTAATTCTTGTTGAGCTTTTATTAGTTCATATTTCTGATGGTGAAGTTCAATAAAAATATTCACTTTACTTTTAACTGCATGAGTATCAAGAGGCTTTATTAAAAAATCAACAGCTCCACTTTCATAGCCTTTAAATGAAAAATCACTCATTTGTCCATTAGCCGTCACAAAAATAATTGGAATGTTTTTAGTTCGCTTGCTACCTCGCATAAGTATAGCAAGCTCGAAGCCATTCATCCCAGGCATTTGAATATCTATCAAGGCTAAGCAAAAATCAAATTTCATGACTAACTCAAGAGCCATCTTTCCAGAAGATGCTTGATAAATATTTACATCATCCCGCACTAAAATGGCTTTTAATGCAGTCAAATTATCTTTTTTATCATCGACAATTAGTATAGATAACTGCATGGACTTTAATGATGCTAAGGCGCATATTTCAGACTCAGACTCAGACTCAGTGTCTTTTACTTTCATTGATTTATCCACAATTGAGTTAAAGATTGTAATTTTTCGAGATCAATTGGCTTTGAAATATAATCATTAGCACCTGCATTTAAACATTTATCCTGATCCTCACTCATTGCATTAGCTGTGACAGCAATGATAGGAAGCTTCACAAACCTTTTTTGAAT
>JAYUJM010000053.1:0-41040 GCA_043765175.1 Pseudobdellovibrionaceae bacterium
ATCACTATAAAAAGGATTTAGACCAAAAAATTCACTGTTCATTTTTTCAATGGTCAGCTGCAATCCAGCGAAAAGTTTAAATTTCTTATCATCAAAAAAAATATTTTCTAAGCGATGATTAAACAACTGACTGCGATATTTTCGTTCAGTCAGTAAACCAGTTAAAGCTTTTTCTGGTGGCTGATCAAAATTCCTAATTTGATTTTGATAGGAATTAATTAATTTAAGGTTCGGACTAAAAACTGTGATTAAAGAAAATTGTGAAGATTCAGTTCGTGTCACAAAATCATCTACATCAACTGCTTTTGTATTGGTAAATTTTGAATCTGAAATTTCGTTACGATCAACGGAATAGGAAATTTTCGCTGAATTTTCAATTTCTGCTTTGTGATTTAAAAGAACATCTACTCCCCAAGTTTTTTGTGGGTAAAGTTTCGCAGAATCGTATGCCGCAGAATTATTTTCAGCATTCAAACCAAAAAAATCAGTGGCCAGCATTAAAGATTCAGACAAAGTGTTTACTGAATTAACAGAAATTAATTCGCGGTGTGCTTGTTTTTTTAAGACTGTGTAATCTAAATTGACTGAATTCGAATTTTCAGCTTTAGCTTCTTTTGAAAAAGTTTCAATTTGAATAACTCCGGATAAAGCTTGTCCGCCATATAAAACAGATTGACTACCTTTTAAAACGGTAATTTTCTTTATTTTTTCTAAATTAAATTGAAACAAATTGATTGTCCGCTGAGGAGAGGACGAATCATAAACTGGAACTCCATCGACTAAAATTAAAACGTGGCTTGAATCTCCTCCGCGAATATAAATAGAATTTGGCTGTATATTACTTGAGACAATAGAAATATTAGCTTGCTGCTGTAATAACGATACTAAATTAAGAGCTCGAGATTTTTTTATTTGATCTTGATCAATCACAATTTTGCTAGTTGAATTAAAATTCTGATCTGAAACTTCCATTTTTAATGCGGCAAATAAGTACTGACATGAGATAAGAACAAATAGAAATGATATTTTTTTCATCTCTAATCTATTAAACAAAATGTAATCAATATTCAATTAAAATTAAAAAAACCTGCTGATATATGAGCAGGTTTTTTTAATATTTAGATTCGCAAGGTTAATTATTGAAGTAAAAGATAGATATCATTCAAAAATTGTCCTGCACCACAATCTAAAGCATGCATATGTAAGTCTGTCAAAACTCCTAATCGAATTTGATCAGTAATATCTATAGGATCAACATGTGCTGTTCCACCATCAACAAAATTAACAAGAGGAACTTTTTTATCATTGTATAAAATATAATCCGAAAAAAGAAGACCTGAAACACGGTAACTTGCATCACGCGTTCCATAGGCTTTTGTATAACTGTCAGAATTCATTCTTATTAAAAAATAATTATCTACATAAAGTTTACTCGTGTCATTTTTTTCAGGTCCAACTAGCTTTAGTGAACGCTTATCATTTAGTTTAATACTTATTTTTTTGTAGCCTAAGTTTTTAGGTTTAATATTTCCATCGGTTGCATCATGATTAGATGAAATAATATTCTCAGTGACTCGAGTTTGAGTAATCATAACTTGTTTTGTTACAGGATCAATTGGACTTCCGTTAACCATTTTTGTGAAATAACAAATACCTGTTGCAACATCACGCTTTGGTACATTAAAAGATCCATCCGATTGCGGTAAAATTTCTTGATATGTTTTACAAACGAACTTTTCACATCGATTTCCAATCCGCTGCTCATCATTTTTACATACAACTTCTTCACCGCAAACCAGCGTTGACCCATCCATAGCTGATTTAACACCGCTAGAACAGGTGCATTTACCAACAGGACGAACTTCGATTAAATCTGTGTTGGCCATTCGCATACTGCAAGACCCTTCTTCAGGACAAACTCCTCCGTTACACTTAGCGACAACATCAGGTGGAACATCTTCTAATTTTGAAAAAGTAGTTCGTGAGCAGTTTTGAAAAGCTAAAATACTAACTGTAAGTAAAAGACTAAATATCGCTAATAGTGAAAATCGTTTTTTAAAATATAGCATCATTCACTCCCCTAGTTACTTACTTATCGTCAATTCAACTTAAAACTTTAGTCTGCTTTTGTGTTATTTTGAGAAATTCAGTTAAAATATATAAAAATTAGTCAAAATTTGAATCAATTGTCTTATTTTGACATAAATGATATTCGTAGCCTATGACAAATTCCTTAAAACTAAAATTTGAAGACTATTCTTTATTTCATTTAAATGCAAAAAATCGACTGACACATTATTTAGGTATACCTCTAATCGCCTTATCATTAATCGGATTACTTTCAAAAATTTCTTTTCAAAGCATTAATCTTGGACAAATTCTTTGTCTTTTTGCTTTTATTTTTTATTTTAAATTAGATAAAAAAATAGCAGTTTTATTTTCAATAATTTTAATTTTATTTTATGCAATAGGACTCTACTTAACAATTCCACAAATAATTTTATTTCAGATGAGTGGATGGGTTTTACAATTCATAGGACATTTAGTTTATGAAAAAAAGTCACCTGCTTTTTTAAAAAATCTTGAGCACGTACTTATTGGCCCATTATGGATTTTTGCAAAACTTATTCGTTATAATTAACTTATTACCTATTTTTTATAATTTCATCAACAATAAGCGGATCAGCTAATGTTGAAATATCACCAAGCGAAGTAAAATCTTTTTCTGCAATTTTTCTGAGAATTCTTCGCATGATCTTCCCCGATCTGGTTTTTGGCAAACCAGGGACAAACTGAATTTGATCTAGACTTGCAATAGGACCAATAACTTTTCTAACCACATCATTAATCTCTTTTTTTAAATTTTCTGAATTTTGAATGGCCAGGTAACTAAAATCATTTTTTAAAATAATATAAGCGAATAAACCTTGTCCTTTTAAATCGTGTGGATATCCAACCACAGCTGATTCAGCGACGAATTGATGATTAATGATCGCAGACTCTATTTCAGCAGTACCCAAGCGATGACCAGACACATTCACAACGTCATCGACTCGCCCAGTGATCCAATAATCTCCATCAGTATCACGCCGACAACCATCTCCTGTAAAATAATAACCTGGATAATTAGAAAAGTAAGTTTCTTCAAAACGTTGGTGATTTTTATAAACAGAGCGCATCTGCCCTGGCCATGAATTTTTAATAACTAAAACTCCTTCGCAATCTCCATTTTGTAAAACTCCATTTTGATCTAAAACTTCCAACTCTATTCCTGGTAGCGGAGTCGTTGCTGATCCAGGTTTTATTTTTCGAGCGTCTTCTGGAATTGCTGAAATGAGAATACCGCCAGTTTCAGTTTGCCACCATGTATCTACAATAGTGCATGCCTTGTGTCCTACTTTTTCATTATACCAATTCCATGCTTCAGGATTAATAGGTTCACCGACAGTTCCTAAAATTTTTAAACTTTGACGATGTGTTGATTCTAAATTTTTATTTCCTTCTTTCATCAAAGCTCGAATAGCGGTCGGAGCCGTGTAAAAAATATTAACTTTATATTTATCTATTATTTGCCAAAATCGCTCAGCAGTAGGATAAGTCGGTACACCTTCAAAAATGACACTGGTCGCGGCATTTGATAATGGGCCGTAAACAATATAACTATGGCCAGTAATCCAGCCAACATCAGCAGTGCACCAATAGATTTGGCCTTTGTGGTAATTAAATACTGATTCATGAGTATAACTTGCATACGCCAAATAACCTGCCGTTGTATGAAGGACTCCTTTTGGCTTTCCAGTTGAACCTGATGTGTACAAGATAAATAATGGATCTTCGGCGTCCATTATTTCAGGATCACACCAATCACTCACTTTTCTTAATTCTTCATTATAATCAAGATCGATTTCATTTTTAATCCATGCTTGGCTCGTGCGATTAATGACTAAAACTTTTTTTACGGTTGTCGACAGATTTAGTGCCGCATCAACATTTTTTTTCAATGGAACGATTTTGCCTGATCGCAATCCTTCGTTAGCAGTAATAATAAAAGTTGATTCGCAGTCATTTATTCGATCAGCTAATGAATCAGATGAAAAACCACCAAACACAACTGAATGAATCGCACCGATACGAGCGCAAGCCAACATTGCATAGGTTGCTTCTAAAACCATAGGCATGTAAATAGTTACACAATCACCTTTTTTGACATTATGCTTTTTTAAAATATTAGCCATTTTACAAACTTGGTTTTGTAATTCTTTATAAGAAATTTTAATGGAAGCCTGATCTGGATGATCTGGTTCAAAAATAAATGCAGTTCGATTTGGATCATTTTTAACATGTCGATCAATACAGTTAACGCTGACATTGAGTTTGCCATTAATATACCATTTGATTTCTATTGGTTTTCTAAAAGAAATACTTTTTAACTGACTCCAAGACTGAAACCACTCAATGCGATTAGAAATTGCAATCCAGTGTTGCTCAATTAAATTTTCATTTTTCATGAAAAAAATTATCTAACAACTGGACAATTATATTCAACCTTTATATTTCGACCAGCCGGTATTTCTGGATTAAATATTAATGTATTATTAACAACTTGAGTGGTCACACCTTGCATAGTTGGTGTTAAGACTACATTTATTTCTCCGACGGGAGCACAATCAAGTGGAATAGAAGATATCGATCGTTTAATTTTATCTTTAAAATAATATAAACTTTGAGAATAATCAGCATCACAAATACTTCCTGTGTATCCTTGAGTGAGCTGTGATAACTCTTGATATTTATACCCATAGTGACTTTTAGCTCCAGAAGCATCTTGTGACGCCATACATGCAGCATCTTCAGGCTTCACAATGATAGAATTGACGGTCAACGATTTATTTTGTCCCAATGTTTGTTTTACTTTTGCTACAAACCCAGATGGCGAATCTTCTGCTTCTAAAGTTTTCCATTCACTCCAATAATACTGAAACGCTTTATTACCACCAATAGATCTTTCATCTTCATCGGACAAAATAATAACGGCTAAAGAAGCTTCTGCTCGATGACAGTTATTATTGTTAGAATATTGCACATGTGAATAAGCTGCTTTGATGGCTCGCTCATCATCGGTGTCAGCCCAACCTGCACCAATTTGATTTATCGTGTTCGTAAATATGGCATAAGGATCAGTGGCGCCTAACTTCAATACCCATTTAGGTGAACCGACGTAGTTTACCCAATTTTTAGAAGCGCCCCAAAAAGCACTGCCATTTATATTTTGCGCTCTAGTTACTGTTGCACAAAATTGCCAATCTAATCCTGATTGAGATAAATCATCTACAAAACCTTTTAATTTTTGTGCTAATTTTTGATTTTCAGGCAACATAGAATTTGAATCATCAACGACTAATAAAATGTCTACTTTATTATCTGATAATTTAACATCTTTAGAGAATATAACTTTTCTAACAATCGGATCAGAATTTTGCACGACAATCTCTAAAGGAGACGGACTCACATATGTGTTATATCCTGGAGATGTTGCCGTTAAATAAACTAGATATGTTCCCTCGCCTTGACCAGTAAAGTTAGGTGTCGAAGCTGATCCATTCAGATCTGGCAATTGAATAGTCTGGCCATTTTTAACGACAGTCCAGCTATGATTTACTGTTTCTGGATTACATCGTGATGTCACATTTGGATTGGCTGCATTTGTTGCGATAGTCATTGATACAAATTCATTATTCAATCTAGGCGAACAATTTAAAGTTAAAGGTGAAGGCTCTCCATCAACATTGAGTATAAGCGGCTCTGTCGTGGTCCATGACTGGTATCCAGATCTTGAGGCTGTTAAATAAACTAAATAAACACCTTCTCCGTAAGACACAAAATGAGGGTTAGAGTTAGCTCCTGATAAAACAGGCATACTTATTGTTTGGCCATTTTTAACTACGGTCCAACTGTATTGAACATCTGTAGGTACACAGTTAGCACTAATCAAAGGGTTTGGAGACGAAGAAGTTAATGTTAAATTTGTCTGATCACCATTGATTCTTGGATTACACAATATTTCACCCGATGGGTCAGTATCTATTATATTAACAACTAAAGGATCAGTTGAAGCCCAAGCTGTAAATCCTGTTGCAGTAGCAAATAAATAAACTTTATATTCTCCAACACCTAAAGATTTAAAATCTGGATTATTTGATTCAGCACCAATCAACATTGGGATAACTACACGAACATTATTTCGAAAAACATTCCATGTGTAATTTTGTGCAGTGACATTACAATTTGAACTCACACGAGGATTTACATCATTTGCCGCAACACTCACACTTATTAAAGTTTCGTTAAGCTTTGGATCACAAACAAGCTGTGATAACGGACCACCTGGAACTATAAATTCTAAAGGTGTAACTGAAACGTAAGGGTTTTTAACATTTAAATTATCAGTCGCAGTTAAATAAACATAATAAGAACCAGGTCCAAAACTTTGAAAATCAACTTGTAACGGATTCATGCCGTTTAATCCATAAACATTTGAAACAATAGTGCCGTCAGCTCTTTTTGCTGTCCACTCATAAGTGACATCAAGTGCTGGCAAACAATCTGAAACAATATCAGGCTTAGTAGAATCTGAATATGTAAACGAAGTTAATGTCGCATTAATTCTTGGGGTACACTCTATACTGAGTGTTGGCTTTAAAGGAACATTATTTGATTTTGAAAATTTGACGGGAGCACAAGAGTTAATGACTAATACAATAAATAAAAATAGACTACGGCACAGAATTTTACCAAACATAGTTATCCCCTATCTACTTTAGATTAGTTCATTTTTTATTATTAAGTAATACATCTTTAGTCTTGTTTTACAGCTAAATTTAAAAAATGAGTCTAGTAATAGCTTATCAGATCTTGTGACCAATACAGTGACATCATAAACTAAACAGATGAATACTATTTTTCTTATTGCAGCCTGCTTAAATATAATTTTGTTATTTGTACTTTCATTACATATTTTTTTAAAAGTTAAAGAAAAAAAAGAGGATCAAAGAATCACTAAAGGTTTGCAATTATTGCAACACAAAATAGCTATACTTCAAGACTTGTCTGATAAAACAGATGATCAAGTTAGAAAACTTATTCAACATCTAGACCATAAAACAAGTGATCTTAAAAAAGTTTCAAAAGAAACACAATTGCTTATTAATCAGTATGAGACTCTATCAGTACAAAAAAGTATAAATAAAAATTTTCTTAATCCAAGTAGTGAGAATCTAAATATGAATGATTTTAATCAGTTTATTTCTGCATTAAACATTCAAAATGAAAAATTAAAACTTTATCAACCGCTTCCAATTTTAAAACCAAATGTTCCTCAAAATTTTGAAGAATTAAATCAAAGCGATTCTACGAAAGTTATTCCAGTAATTTCACAAGAAAATAAAACTGTGCGTCCCTTTGAATTCAAAAGAATTTAATCTGCTAAAATGTTTATTAATTTTTTTATACGCTCAATAGCCCTGCTCATTTCAAGTTTCTCAATAGCAAAACTTAAGCGCATATAGCCTGAATGACCAAATTCCTCTCCAGGTACAGTCGACACGTAGTAATCTTCTAGTAAGATACGACAAAATTCAGCAGAATTCCCTAATACATTATTTTTATATTTTTTATTTACAATACTAGAAATATCTATCCAAAGATAAAAGGCACCATCTGGTCTGTGAACTATAAACTGTTTAATTTCAGCGAACTCCCGAAGAGCAGAAGAAAGTCGATCTGCAAGCAGAACGTTCGTATTTTCAATATTTTCTTCAGATGAATTTAAGGCCTCTAAAGCTGCAGCCTGAGCAATACTGGATGGAGCGCCAGTAGCCTGCGATGCATAATCTGATATAGCTTTAATAACATGGCTAGGACCTAGTGCCCACCCGATTCTCCAGCCAGTCATAGCATAAGCTTTAGAACCACCATTAATAAGCACAGTTCGTTCTTTTAAATCTGGAGCAACTTTTAAAATATGAGGTGCAATTTTCATTTTACCAAACATTAATCGATTATACATATCATCCGATATTATATAAATTTGTGGATTATCTCTTAGTACTTCAGCTATTTCGTTAAGTTCATCTTCAGTATAAATAAAGCCCGTAGGATTGGAAGGTGAACAAAATAAAAATACTTTTGTTTTGCTTGTAATATTTTTTTTCAAAGCAGCTGCCGTCAGTTTAAAATGAACTGACTCTTCACAAATGATAAGTTTTGGCTGTGCACCTGCAAGCTGTGTCATTGTAGGGTAACTGACCCAATAAGGCGTAGGAATTATAACTTCATCATGCTCATCACATAAAACCTGAAGTGCTGCAAAAATTGCAAATTTAGCACCAGAAGTAACTGCGATCTCTGTATTCGCAGAATATTTTAAAAATAGATCATTCTGAATTCTGTCGCTGATTGCTTGACGCAATTCAAGTGTCCCATGAGCAGCCGTGTATTTCGTAAATCCGTTTTGAATAGCTTTGATACCAGCTGCTGCAGCAGCTGGATAAGTTGGCCAATCTGGTTCACCGACAGTTAAAGATATAACATCATGGCCAGCAGCAACGAGTTGTTTCGCTTTCGCGACTAAGGCTAAGGTCGGAGAAGATTTTAGATAAACTGATTTCTTGGAAAGCATTTAGGCATCCTTTAATTTATCAAAAATAATTTGACTTAAAAAGTGTGGAACTAATCCACTTAAATCCCCACCGTTACGAGCAAGCTCTTTAACCCCTCGAGATGAAATAAAATAATATTCTGGGCGGGAAAAAATCATAAATGTTTCTATTTCAGGCGCGATTCTGTAATTCATATTTGCTAAGGTTCCTTCATATTCAAAATCTGCAACTGCCCGCAGACCTCGAACTATGACAGTTGCTTTACGCCTTTTCATGTAATCAACTGTTAAACCTTTATGAGCAGCAACTTCGACATTTTGAAGCTGAATAGATTTTCTAACAAATTCAACTCTTTCGTCGATAGAAAATAAGTATTTTTTTTCTTTTGAAAATGAAACCAAAACTATAACGTGATCAAATATTTGAGATACTCTTTTAATAATATCAATATGACCTATTGTAATTGGATCAAAACTGCCAGGATAAACGGCTATTTTGGTTGTTGCTTTTTCTGACATAATTTAATTTAACTGATTAAATTATGAGGTTCAATTGAATAAAATTCATTAGTCCTTTTTTTTAAAAAAAGAAACTTTTTTATCTCCATAGTCTAGACGATCATAACAAACTAATGATCCGTATTCATTTTCAATTACTTCTTGCTTAACAGATTCAATGACAATTCTAGTATCATTTGAAAAAATAGAACTTTCTGAAATAGCCATCATTACCGAATGAGCTAATTTTTCAGTAAACGGCGGATCAATAAAAATAAGATCAAACTCGTGCTTTTGTTTCTTTTTTAAAAAATCAAAAACGTCAGTCTGAAATAAATCATAATCCTTATCCAATATTTTTAATATTTTGATATTTTGTCGAATAATATGTAATGATTTTCCATTTTTCTCTACAAATGTAACATGCGAAGCATCTCTGGAAAGTGCTTCTAAACCTAAATTTCCAGTCCCCGCAAAAAGATCTAGCACTTTTGCTTCTGCTATAGACATCATCCATTTATTAAAAATTGTTTCTTTAACTCGATCCATAGTGGGTCGGATATGATTAGCCATAAATGAGACTAAATTTCTACCTTTATATTTTCCGGATATAATTCTCATATTTGCTTTCGATCGTGTTAATTAAAACACTTAAATTTTCAAATGGTTTTTTTATAAATCCAATAACTTGCGGATAGGTATCTGTTTGTAAATCGATTTCAAGTGGTCCAGAAAATGCTGAAATAATTATTACTGGCAAATAGTTTTTCATTTCTTTTAAAACTTCAAAGCCATTTTTCTCAGGCATGAGCAAATCCAATATTATTAAGTCAATCTTTTCATTTTCAAGAATTAAAAGAGCTTCTACACCGTTTGCTGCGCTAAATAAATTATGTTTTTTTTGTAACAATTTAACAAGTGAAGTTCTTATTAAATTTTCATCATCAACAACTAAAATATTAGTTCGAATGATCATTTAAATACCTATTTAATTTTAAAATAAAACGAGCTCCAGATTTAAAGGAAGAATCATATATAAGCTCACTATTCATTTTTTTCATTAAATGAAAACACAAGTAAAGCCCGAGACCGGTCCCTTCACCTTCTTTTTTAGTTGTAAAAAAGGGTTTAAAAATATTATTTCTGACTTTTTCATTTAAACCAGGACCAGAATCTTCAAAACAGATTTGAACACTTTTTTGATCTATACTCATTTGGTAGATTTTTATAGTTCCTGGATTAGACATAATTTCAGCAGCATTTTTAATTAAATTAAAAATAACTTGTTGTAAGTAAATTGGATGAGCATAAATGATTGTCATTTTAAGATCAATGAACATGCTGTGATTTCTGATCACTGATTTTAGAAGTGTCATTGTTTTTTTTACAGCTATTGAGAAATCAAGACTTTGCATTTGATTCATTTTATCACTTCGAAAATCCATTAAATCTTGAATAATAAATTCGCTTCTGTTAACAGCTTTAGAAATTTCAGATAAATCAGATAAAATTGATGCGTTATTATTATTTTGAGTACTCAGTTCTTGAATGAGCAATTCGTTCGACATTTTTAATCCAGTTAATGGATTATTTAATTCATGCGCTAAATGATTTGCCAAATGTCCTATCGTTAGCATTTTTTCTGACTGAATAAATTCTGATTTTAAAATATTTTCTTGGGTCTTATTTTTATAAAAATTTAAGAAATATGTAAAGCCGTTTAGATCAAATGGTGCAACAGATACAGAGTAGTTTTCATCCTTAATATTCATTTGCAGATCTTGATTAAGAGCCTCTGCATTGTAGTTAATGACTGGGCAATTTTCACAGGTTGAATTTCTTTCGGCTAAAAACTCGTAACATTTTAAATTTTGACTTTTCTCTGAATAATTTGAATGAATAATATTGAAATTCTGATCTATTACGTGAATCGGATCTTGATACGATTGAAAAATTTCTTGCCATTTATTAAGTACTTTTTTTTCATCTTGCTCAGCTAACCAACGTGTGACAATGAGGGAAATCAAATCAATTGATTGAATCATAAATTGATCCATTTGTTTTTGTTGCGATTGAGTTGATTCAACATAAAGCCTAAATTTTGCCTGCGATGACTGAGTTGTCCAGGACATAATCTGTCCAGTAGGACGCATATTAATATTCGCAAGGAGATGACTAATTTCTTTATCTGTCACATTAAATTCAAAGTTTATCTTTTTAACTGAATAAAAATTATTTGAATACTGAAATAAATAACAGTCTTGAGGATTTTCAGTTCTATTCAAATAAAAGCCAAGCTGATTTAATTTCTCGTACTTTCTAATTTCGCTCCACAAATATTTAAAAAGTTCATCTAAAAAATGTGATTCATTATATTCGGAGTTGATCATATCTAAAAAATAAAGCAGTTTTCTTTCATTTATTTTTCTCTGATACTCTTCTTCTTGAAAAATTTTAAGTGCACTGGCCCGTTCTTTTTCTTGAATCTGCAAAAAACCATTGAGCTTCTCAAGCTCTTTTCTTTTTGATTCGGTATTAAGACGAGCTTCTCTTTTTTTATTCAGAAATGAGTATTCAGATTTTAATTTAATGAAAATAGAATTGACAGCTAAGTCGTCAGAGCTTTCTACAAAAAACGTAGGCCTGACTTTTAAGATATCATTTGAATTTGTTTTCTTAAAAGAAGGAAGGATCAATATACGATTCGTGATGCTATTTAACTTAATATTAAGATCTAAAAAATACTTATACCCTTCAAAAGTCGCTATAATGACGTCATAGCATTTTTTTGAATTAATTTCCTGATCTAATGAATTTTCCTCTGAATTTTCCTCTGAATCTTCCTCATTAAGATTAAGACATTTTTCGAGATGTTGAAAATATTTTGATTCACATAGAATGTGCACTATTAAAACGTATCACAGTTCTAACGAATCTCCAAAAAAATAATACGATTTCAAACGAGCCGCCTGAGCCGTTTCAACATAACCAAGCTTATCTAGTAAATAAATTTCAATCTGACTTAACTCAAACTCAAAATTATTTATATTCACATAGCCAGATACTAGTTTTAGTGCTTTATCAAGCAAAGATTTATCTTCAGACCATGTTGCAAAACATTTAATAGCAACACTGTTCTGTGGATTAACATCAAGAGCTTGTTGAATATTCGCAAGTGCTAATTCTCGATCTCCCATTTTATAATGCATGATTGCAAGAGATACCCATGCTTTATCAAACGTATTATTTAAATCTATTGCTCGTCTAAAACTATTTAAAGCTAAGTTATTGTTTTCTTGATAAGAATACAATGCACCTTGCGCAAAACTAAACACATCGGTATCTTTAAACAGATTCGAATAAGTATTCAATTCTTCTTCCAAACCTTCAAAATCGTTAAAATAAATATAAAGATGTAATTTAGTTTCAAAATTTTTATAAACTTGTAATGGATTCAAATTAAGTTCGCTTAAACGAAAACTTATGTCTAAAGCTTCATTATATCGATTTAAATTCATAAGAAGTTCTAATTTTAAAAACTCCCTATCTTGAACAAAGTGCTTAGATTGTAAAACCATAATTGTTTTTAAGGCTTCAGTTTTTAGATTTAATTTAAGTTGAATTTCTAATAGAAGCTCTAGGTACTGAACGTCTTCAGATTGACCTTTTGAATTTTTAATAAGTTCAAAAAATGCTTGCTTGTATTTATTCTTATTTACTAAGTTAATCACCTTAATATACATACTACCTCTGCCATAAGTTTTTTTAAACTTCATTTCAAAGGAAGCAATCATGATGCCATCTCAAAACAAGTAAAACTGCTTTGAGATAGTCTTTTAAAAAATATTTTGACTGAAGGTCATCATTTTGACTTAACTCTATTCAATTGGACTTTTTTTCCTATTCGCTAATTCGACTAATCAATAGTCAAGCCAGACCTATACCCAGAAAATGCACGTTTAGTTTCGCGCACAGTTTTTAGTTCTTTTATTACATTTGTTTTCAAACGTTCAATTAAACTGATTATCTGAATATCTTGTTCAATAATTTTTGATACAAACATATCTTTTTCTTTTAAACACTTTTTAACTTGTGATTGATCATCAGCACTAAATGATTTCTTAATTGCACTTTCAGTGCTTTGAATTTTCATTATTTGCGAATCAATATATTTGATGATTTTTAAAATATCCTCTCGTTGATAATAGAAGATTTCAATTTTTTCAAATTCTCCTTGCGAGAGTCTGATTAATTCTCGTTCATTCAATGTGTAAAATTTTTCTAAAAAATGATTCTTTTCATTAAGCAACTGTACTGTTTCCATCATGCGGCTCCTCCTGTTTGATCGTTTTTGCCTTTATTTATAACTTGTGACCATCCGTCATATAAATTTTGCAATACAACTAAACATGACTTTAATGCTTCAATATTTCCCGTCAGGTTAGCATTAGAATATTGCTCTAACATATAGATGTATAAATTTTCGAGCTGTGCTGGCAAATCACCTGCCACATTATGATCAAGTGAAGCTTGAAATTCCAAAACAATATCATAGGCTTTCATTATATATTTGCCTCGCTCTGGTACATTTTTTTGCTCAGCATGTTGTATGGCTATTTTAGTAAATCGAATGGCTCCCTCATAAAGCATTAATAAAATTTGTTCTTTAGAGGCACTCAATACAGCAGTTTGCTTGTATTTTTGGTACGGATTACTCATTTAAAAATTACCCTTTCATTGCTCCACCAAGTGCTGCACCTTGATTGTTTATTTGTGATATTGATTCTTCCATTTTTGAAAATTGTTTTCGCAATTGTTCTTCTCTTTTTTCTAAACTTTTTTCTTTTCGCTCAATTTGCTGACTCATTTGCTTGATACGACTTTCATAAGCAGTCTTACGTGCTCCAATTGTACCTGTAATTGGATCTGTAATTTCTTTAATTTTTCTGTTTAAATTTGGAATAAATCCAACATCAACATTGTTTCCACGAAGAAATTTAACAACATCTTTAGGATCTGTTGTGACTATTTTTTTGAATTTTTCGGCATTAAAATTTAGTGTTCCATTTCGATTAAATTCGACTCCTAAATCTAGAATTCGATTAAACTTACTGTTTGCATCATGAGGAGTTTGAATAATATTTTTTAATTTTCCCTCAGTCATTCGCGTAAATGATTCTCCACCGAGTGGCCCTAATCGAGGTCGGCCTTCTTTATCAGGTGTCAACTTATTCTGGGCTTGAATAAATCCTAAAGCTCCATTGTAAGAATCAACAAACCCTTTAATTTTTTCAGATATAATGTCATAATTATCTGAAACCTTAAATTTGATGTCCTGACCATCTTTGACTTGATTTAAATCTATTGTGACACCAGGTACTAAATCTTTTATTGTATTTTCAGTTACCTCAAATTCTTGTCCATCAAGTTTAAATCGTGCGTTTTGTGCTTCTTTTTTATTATCAAATTGAAAATCCATTTCTCCATCCATCAAATAAACTAATGGAAATTCTAAGTTGTTATCTTCACCTGTTGTCGATCCTGACAATTGTATTTTATAACCACGATCTTTATTGTTAACGTCATTAATGACTGTTGCTATTGTGCCTAAATTTGATAAATTAATTTTTTCTACTATTTTTTCAAGAGTTGATTCTTCTTCAGATATATAAATTTCTTTGTCACCATCTGCTGTTTCAAATTTGATATATCCAATGCCCGCCGATGTTTTATCTTTATCTGGAAATCCTGTCGAAACCACGGAAGGCTTTGATGCCAATTGCAAGACTTGCAAATTCCACTCACCAGGCTCTGCTGTTTCAGGATCTACAGTTCCTGAAATAGCTTCTGGAAAATTTGCAGAAAACTTTTTATCAACAAACCCACGTCGGCCCATCAAAGATGTCATATTTTTATTAATATCGTTTATTTTAGTTTCGAAATCTCCAACAAGTTTAACTTTGTCTTCAACTTTAGTTTTTCTAGCTTCAACTTGTTTAATAGGCATGCGTTCAGCTTCAATGACAGTTTCTACTAAATTTGCAGGCATGCCGCTAGCTAAGCCGCTGATTTTTATACCAGACATGCTAGTTGCCTTTGAATTAGATTAGTAAATAATAAATTTAATATGCAGCTCATAGATTAAGTATGTCAGATTTATTTTGTAATACGTGAGTCAATTGATTGTCTGCAGACTTTCAATGAGGGGTAAAAAAATCCTAGTCTATTTTTAGAAAAAGCTAAGCTACAGTTTTTAAAAGCTGTCCTTTGCTTTTTTCTACAGGACTTTCATCTGAAAATAATTCCCACATATCATACTCACTAATACATCGTATAATATCATTTGATTGGTTTCGGACTTCGGCGTATTTAATTTCATTTCTAATAATTTTATTGGCAGTCCAGTTCATTTCTATCATAAATGTTTTTTGATTTAACTTTTTTAGAGCTAAATCAAACTGCTCATCAGACATAGCTTGATTCTTTTTCTGTTTTTGCGAAAAATACTGCCCTTGAGCATCTCGATCATGAGTTTGATCAGATTTAATTTGCTTGTCCGTAACTGCTGACACAGGCGTTTGAATTTGAAGTGTACTAAAACCTTTAATATTCATACTGACTTATCGGCAGATTATAAAATAACTAAAGTTTTTTGTCTTATTTTGAGATTTAAGTCGGGACTTGTTTTCATGCCGCATTCTTATCAATCCAATTCAACAAATCTAATGAATTTTTTTTATTAATGTCTATAAATTGAAACTGAAATTCATTACCGCTAGCTTGTTCAAACTTTGCTGATAAATGTGGACCATGTTTAAACTTAATATGAATCACTCTGTTTTTTATATCTTGAGGAGGCTGTATCAATGATCTCACTTTTATACCCTTATAATTCAAGGCCATAAGCTCTGCCCAGGGGCCAGTGTCTTTGAACCCAATAACTGTTCTTGGAAGTTTCTTTTTTTTAGTGGGCTCAACTTTAAATACCAATTGCTCTGCGATAAATACGAATATGCCTGCATTGATTACAAAAAATAATCCCCAAAGCCAACTTTGTTTTAAATTGATTCCAATATTTTTAAATTGTAAAAAAATATGAATTCCTAGTAATGCTAAAACTAATTTCCAAGTTTTTCTAGAACCTGTTGATAGCATTAATAATCCAATTATTAAACTGCATAAAGCTAAAAAATAATGAAGCTGCGATCCTTGCTTTAATATTTGCCAGTAGTTAATTTTTTGAAACTGAGCATTTGCATGTATTTTTTCAAAGTATAGATAAAGACCTGCGTTTACAATCGGTGCTAAACAAAGTAAAGTTCCAAAGTATCTTATATTTTTACTTTGCTCTAAAAACCTGACAGCTTTCATGGCTATCCAACTTTATTATCTTTTTTGCTTTTATCTGTATCGGATTCTTTTTCATAGGACATTTCAATTAAATGATCTTCGTGGATAACCTTGTTATCTTTTAAATAATCTGGAACAACACTAGTTTCAATTTTAGATTCATTCCCAACTGTTTCAAATTCAACTGTTTTTTCCACAACTTTTTTAACGGAAACTTTTTGATCAATTGCTTTTTCTAGATCATCTGAGCGTCGATCAGTTGCACGATTGCGTTGACGTCTTGAGTCTATAGCTTGAGTTGATGCGATCACTAAACAAATTGCTAGCGGATCAAAAACTAATACAAAAACAAAAATAAGATACTTCACTGTAGTATCAATATCTATATTGAATGCTCGAGCAATATAAATAAGTGGGCCAACTTTTTTCTTTATTTCTAAAACTTTTAAATTAATAGCTGTTGCTACTTGAGTGGATTCTTTGTGTTGTTTATTTAAGTCTCGAATCATGGGTTCAATTTCGGCACGAGCTTTCAGTTTTTTTGTAATTCGAGTGTCTGGAATTTCATCTACTGATCGTGTAAGACGAGCAATTTCTTCTGTTATTTTAGTTTGTTTTGTTTTTTCTTCTGTAAGTTTAAAGTTCTCAGTATCTAACTCATGCGATGCTGATTGATAGGCATCAGATAAGAACCCAAAAATACCCATACTTGTAATTAAACTTAAAATAATAATTGCAAAACTAAGATAAACTTTTAGTAACTTATTGGCTCTATCCCACTGCTGATGAAGATATGCTGCTAGGACAAATTTTGAAAATTCTAAGGCACCGGCCATTGCACAAACAGCAAGCCAAGCTCCAGAAAATAAAGCAGCCAATCCAACCACTGAAAAAAGTGCTGCTAGTGATGCAACAGTTGTAGCGGCAAGAATTAAACCTATAACAATCCATAATGAAATCATGTTTTTCTTATCGGTGAAGTTTGAAAATAATTTATTCTTCAAAAGTACAGTTTCTGGTCCAGTTTATTAAAAATAAAAAAGACGAAAAGCATATCTGCTTTTCGTCTAGTTTTTAGTAAGCTTTAATTTTTTAAATTATCCTAATAATTTAAGTGCTAACTGAGGCAATTGATTAGCTTGAGCTAATGCTGCAGTAGTTCCTTGTAACATCACATTATTTCGAGCTAAATCAGATGAAGCTGCTGCAACATCAGTATCACGAATTCGTGAATTAGCTGCACTCATGTTTTCATTCATTGTATTGATCACATCAATTGTTGAAGTTAAACGATTTTGTAGTGCCCCTAAATTAGCTCGTGATCCATTCACATTACTTTGAGCCGTATCTAAAGCTGCAAGTCCAGCGCGAGCACCTTCTTTTGAACTAAAATCTAAATCAGATAAAGATAAATTGTCAGTAGTTACATTAGTTATTGCTGAATCATATGAGATCCAATCAGTTTTCTCATTTGCACCAGTACCTACATGGATGTCGTAAACTCCACCAGTACCATCTAATAATTTTCTAGAACCAAAAGTCGTTGATTCAGCAACTCGTTGAATTTCTGCTTTTAAAGAATCTACTTCTTTTTGTATAAATCCACGCTCTTGCTCACCAATGGTATCAGAACCTGATTGAATACCTAATTCACGCAAACGAGTAACAATGTTAGAAATTTCTCCCATCGATTGCTCAGCTGTTTGAATCATTGAAATACCATCGTTAGCATTTCTAGACGCTTGTCCATATGATCTGATTTGTGCTTTTAAATTTTCACTAATCGCCATCCCAGCTGCATCATCACCAGCTTTAGTAATACGAGAACCAGTCGAAACTTGCGCCATGTTCTTTTGAAGTTCACGTGTGCTAGTTGACATAGATCGTTGAGCGTTAAGTGATGCTACGTTTGTTGTAATTCTCATTCCCATTTGTAAGTCCTTCTTTTTTTGATTCGCTTTTCAGGCGAAGTTAAGTTGGTGATCTACACCTAACTAACCTGGGCTTTCATCGATTAAGTATTCAGTTACTAATACTTTTTCTCGGTCCCAATCTAGTCGAGTCTCAATCAGTTACCCACATATCGGCCAGTCGAGTTGCAGCTTTAGTCTCGTCTTGTGAAACTAGACCAACAAATTAACAAAACTAGACTTACGTATTAAAAAACAGACTTAAAGCAAGTGATTTTCAGGACCAAAGTCAGATGTAAACTATGGTCACGGCAAGTCTGTGACAGACTTTTTTCTATCAGACAATGGGCTTTGCAGACTAAATATATATCTAGTCAGTGTGAAAATAAAAAAAGCTTCGTATTTCTACGAAGCTTTGAATGAAATTAAATTTTAAAAAAATAATTACGGTTTTACTGGTTCATTAGGAGCAATAACAACTGGTACTTCAACAATTTTCATTTTAAAAATAATTGGATCATCACCAAGGACATCAACGTAAACAGGAACTTCAACTCCATCAGGTAAACGAACAGAATCACGATCCACTTTTGTAATATCTAATCTAACGTTTGCTTCTTTTAAATCTTCGATTGGACAATTTACTTTTGAAATAACATCATTACCAATTTCTTCAAAAATTCCAGTACAACCTGGATCTGGAATTTCAAAATCTGCTGATTTTAATTTAAATACTAAAGTGTTATCTGGATTTAATAATACATCTGCATTCAAAGTTCCGCTTTCTACATCAGAACCAACGTAGCGGCCAAATTCCATTTTTTGAGTTTTAATTGGCTTAGGCTCAGGAACAACAACTGGATTAGTCGCTTGAGCATAAATTTGAGTTGATAAAAAAAGCGCTGTTAATATAGAAATTATTTTCATAGATTCTCCTTTATTAAAATAATAAAGAAGATTTACCACAACACAAAATAATTCCAACAAAATAAAGAGCAATTACTCTAAAAATTTTTTAATTGCCACTATCAAAAGCAAAAAAACCAGGTTTAACCTAGCTTTTTGCTTTAATTGTATTTTTTTTGTTACGTCACTTCATTCTGATTTACCTCTTCCTAAAGTAATTCATTTATCCGATCAATTTTAATGCTAACTGGGGCAACTGATTAGCTTGCGCCAATGCAGATGTTGTTCCTTGTAACATTACATTATTTCGAGCTAATTCTGAAGAAGCCTGTGCAATATCAGTGTCTCGAATTCGTGAATTGGCAGCACTCATGTTTTCATTCATGGTATTGATGACATCAACTGTTGAAGATAATCTGTTTTGCATGGCACCCAAGTTCGCACGTGAACCATTGACCGAGCTTTGTGCTTTGTCTAACGCTGCTAAACCTGACCGAGCTCCACCTTTTGAGGCAAAATCTAAATCTGCAATACCTAAGTTATCAGTAGTTACATTGGTAATCGCTGAGTCATATGAAATCCAATCTGTTTTTTCATTGGCTCCAGTTCCTACGTGAATATCGTAAACTCCACCAGTACCGTCGAGTAACTTTCTAGATCCGAAGGCTGTTGATTCAGCGACACGTTGAATTTCTGCTTTCAATGAATCAGCTTCTTTTTGAATAAAACCGCGTTCTTGATCACCGATTGTATCTGAACCTGCTTGAATTCCTAATTCTCGTAATCGCGTTACGATGTTAGAAACTTCTCCCATGGCTTGCTCAGCCGTTTGAATCATCGAAATACCATCATTAGCATTTCTTGTGGCTTGACCGTATGATCTGATCTGTGATTTTAAATTTTCACTGATTGCTAAGCCTGCAGCGTCATCGCCCGCTTTTGTTATTCTAGACCCAGTTGATATCTGAGCCATGTTCTTTTGCATTTCGCGAGAGCTTGAGCTCATCGCCCTTTGGGCATTCAATGATGCCACATTCGTACTAATTCTTAATCCCATAGACGTCCCCTTTAGTAGTGTGTGTTTCTGTTAATGTTTCTTTACTTTTAAAAAATCCTTTTTCTTAAAAATTAAATTTTAATTTTAATTTAGGCTCATAGTTCAAACCTAAAATTTGAAAACAACCTGAAGAAATCGAAAGTAACTGTTTCTTTTTCATTCAGGCCGCCTTCGGCTTCGAAGAACTCACAAAATTTCTTTTATGTGCCAACTTGAATTACTTATCGGCCCTTGGTCTAGTGAACTTTAGTCTTTAGTCGAGTTTTTTTTAAATAAATGCATTTTTTTAAAAATATTTTTTACTTTAGCCTAGGCAAATTATGCCCTTATGAGTTTTTTGAAAGATAAATCAACACTACTTATAAAATATTTTAGAACTACAAACTGTTGTTAATTAACTTCTATTATTTGTTTAAGATAAATCTTAATTTGAGACGACAAGTTTTAGTAGAATGATTTTAAACGCAAATGATCAACTTTGAACGAGCTTTTAATTTCGATAAGTATAGTTTTTTTTGATTTTGTAAGTATTAGATCTATCTCAACACCATGCTTAGTTTTAAAATAAGAAAGCCTAAAATCTTTTTTAAGATATTTATTTAATTTAAATATTTCTTGGATTAAAAATGACTCGAATAAATTAATATAAACAGATGTGCCTACAACAGGCGGTGAATCTAAACTAGATTTTAAGGCTTTTTTTACACCATTATCAAAAAAATAAAATTTTGGGGCCTCAATCTGACTTTTACGAACTGATTTGTGATAGTGTGGCAGAAAAAAGCTTTTTATAAGCGTTGTCAATATGTTAATTATCAAGAATTTCACTGGTTAAATAAAGTGGTAATTTAACTATAGACTCTGTTTTAGAATTACCTTGAATTAAACTTAAACGATAACTTTTAATTGTTTTAAATTTCTGAATAAATACAGATAAACTTTTCGATTTGGTATTTAATCCTGCTTTCACTTCAACAGCTTTTATAAGACCTTGATGTTCAATTAGAAAATCAATTTCAGATTTTTCAGACTTCCATGAAAATATATTTTTTACATTTTTAAATTGTAACTCAAGTAAAACAAAATTTTCTAAAAAGAAACCTTTAAATGTTTCGAAATCATAATCTAGAATTGTTTGTGGATGAATACGTGCTAACGCACCTAGAATTCCAACATCATAAATGTATAACTTAAATGTATTTTCTTTTTTAAATGCTGAAAGTGGCAGTTCAGCATGATCAACTAAATAAACTTTTTTAACTAAACCTGTGGTGACCAGCCAGTCGATAGCATCAGACATCTGTGAATATTTATTCATCTTTGGAATAACTTTTCTAAATTGAAATTTTTGAGTATTTTCACGTGCTAGTTGTTCAGGTATATTTCGCCAAATTCGATCTAAATGCATTGAATTTATATTTCCACAGTGTTTTGCCATATCAGACATGTGTGAGTTTATTAAATCCTCTTGCAATTTACGGAGAGCTTCAAAATCAATAGCATTTTTAAATTGCATATCACAAAAATTTTTAACAACTTCTGGAGCGCCACCGGTTATTAAAAAATATTTCAAAGCTTTAATCAATTCATGATGATTAAAATCATTCAGCTGAACACGGCTGTCATCAAGCATGCCTATTTGACCTGAGGCTTGTAAAAATTCTTCAAAATTCATAGGATGAATTTCTAAATACTCAACTTTACCTACTGGAAAAGAAACATTATTTAAAGTGAGTCCCAATAAAGATCCTGCAGCAGCAACAAATATATCGGACGCTTCTTCTGAAAAATATTTAAGCGAATTCAAAGCTTCACCGCAGGCTTGCACTTCATCAAAAAAAAGTAAGTTCTGTGCTGGATCAAATTTAATTTTAAAATAATTTTCAATTTTTTGAATGATTTTTGAAGGCTGCAAATCATCTTTAAAAATAGTATGCAGCTCAGGAGTTTTTTCAAAATTTAAATAGATAACTTGTTTGAAGTTCTTGGACCCCCAGGCTTTAAGTCCATAGGTTTTACCAACTTGGCGTGCCCCTTTTAAAATAAGGGGTTTTCGGTCAATTTTTAGCTTTCACTGGTCTAAATCATGATAAAAACATCTATTCATCGTAAAATTTTATCATAACCACCACTTTTTGGTACTAAAAAGTGGTAGTTATTTATATATAACTTATATGGAAAATGCACATAATTTCATAGGTCTAAAATTATATTAAAGTAAAGTCCTTAGTTTATCTTGTACACACATTCAAATTTTACAATGACATTGCCAATTCCAAAACCGACTTTACTTAAATCAACATTGTTATCTTCTAAAAGAGTTAACTCATTGTTTCTAATCTTTAAAGATGAATACTCTAAAATTCCTTTATCTTTTCTCTTTCTTACAATTTTAAAACTTTTAGCTTTTACTTTTGTAGAAACACTTGAATTGGAATCATTCTGACCACGTAAATTGTCTGCACTATAATTTGTCAACTGCTTACCTGTAATTGCATCGTGAATAAATAAACTTCCTCCTGTCATTTCTGCTCGAACTCTTTCAGGACATGATCCATCTTCTTCGCTGATTAAAGTCATCTCTTTATTTAACAAGAGATTTGCATTAAACTTTAAACTTGAGAAGTCCTCCTTACTTCCCACATCCCCACTAACCTGCTGTGGCTCGCGAACAAACTCTTGCTTTGGTGTTACCGCGCAAGATGTTAAACCGACCAAAATTAATCCTACTATAAATGACTTCATATTTTCTCCTTTAGAAAATTATTTTTCTAGTTGCTAATGTAGTATCGTCGTTCTCAAATTAGTGACATAGTCTAGTTTTTTAATTTTTCTAATTTTATTAAAAAAATTCAGAAATAATCATGATAAATGTAGACAATGAACACAAGTTTAGAAGATTTTAATCACATTCCCAAAGTAACACAGTACCAAAGTATAAAGGCCTACTTAAATGATTACTTCAATTATCGCAAAAAAATAGATTCAAAATTTACTTTTGAAATATGGTCAGCAGAACTAAACTATAAAAGCCGATCTTATATAAAAATGATATGTAGTTGTGATCGCCCAGCTACAATCGATTTTATTTGCATTTTTGCAAAGACTAATCATTTCACCAAGATTGAAAAAGATCATCTTGTGGCCATTTCAAAAATACAAAACTCAGATGATCCTTTTCAATCTGAAGTTTTCACAAACAAAATGCTTGAAACTTTTGAACCTGCTGTTAAGTCAGTGGATATTGCAAAACATGACGAATTTTTTAATTCGCAAATAATACCACTCATACAAATGTTACTATCTTTTGAAGACAGCCCTGCAAATGCAGATTTTATTTCAGAAATGACGGGTTATTGTTCAGATAAAACTAAAAAAGCCCTAGAAAAACTTCGATCTCTTGATTACATCGAAGAAAAAGAAGACTTAACCTGGAAATCAAAAATAAAATCTTTCAAAGTCAGTAAAGGCCAAGAAGATGAATCGATTAAATCATTTCACAAATCTACATTTCAAGAAGCTAGCGAAAAATTAGATCACTCTGATCAACAAAAATCATTTCGAAGTATTTACTTACCCCTGTCAGAAGAAGATTATCCTAAATTCGATCAAGAACTTGAAAAATTTATTGCACGAATTAAAAATAAATTTGCATCAGATACATTAACTGATAAAAAAATGATGAAAATAAACTTTCAAGTTTATCCACTAACTAAAGTTTATAAAAAGTAATTATTTTATGAGCTTCAAAAGCTTAAATGCATCGTGCCACGGAGTAATAATCACATTATCTATTTGGCGTACTTTTTTTTCTCGGGACACACAAATATAATCAGCTTTTGGAAAATCTGTTCTAAATCCTCGAAGATGTTTTAAATGACGATCTTCAATTTTGGCAGCTGACTTAATTTCCACCAAACTAACTGATTTGTCAGGTCGCTCAATGATTAAATCTATTTCAGCATCATCTTTTGTTCTTAAGTATGAGAAAGAATAATCTAGTTGATAATACTCGTTATATCGAATGCACTCATTAACAAACCAAGATTCAAAAGTTTTTCCATAGTCTGTAGTTTGTTCTTCTAAATCAATCGTCAGTTGCTTTTCAATAGCTCGCTTAACACCTGAATCGAAAAAATAGAACTTAGGAGCTTCACGTTGAGCAGATCTCACAGATTTTGAATAACTGTTTAAATAAAATCCCATATATGTATCTATAAGAATTTCATAATAATTTTGAACTGTTTTAACATCGACACTCGCTGCATTAGCAATTTTTGTGTAATTCAACGGTTCAGTTTCATTTTGTGCACAGAATGGTAAAAACATTCTGAATGGGTTTAAATTCCTAACTGCTTGTTCAGCAACTATTTCATCCTTTATATAGACTTCGTAGTATGTTTTCAAAAAACTCACTTTTTCAAGTCTATTTTCTGAATTAAGAACTTCTGGCAAAGATCCCCAATTTAAATGTTCATTTAATTTAAATTTTTTAGTAATTTCAGTGAAAGTGATCGGATACATTAAGTAACGTATTGCCCGCCCTGCTAATAAGTTAGCTCCTACTCTTTTAAGTTTTCGACTACTAGATCCAGTCAAAGCAAATTTTAGTTTTTTTTCCTCTATCAGTTTATGAACTACATCTAAAAGTTTTGGAATTTTTTGAATTTCATCAATGACAATCCAATTTACATTTTTGAGCGCAGACAGTTCTTCATATAACACCTGAGGCCTTAAAGAATATTTCTCTTCAGATTCGGGTTCAAGTAAATCAATCCACAAAGTTTTATCTTTTAAAAAATCAAGTTGTTTGAGATACGTTGATTTACCTGTTCCTCTGGCTCCGAACAAAAAAAACGATTTTTTATCAGATATTTTCAGCATTCTATGGATCATACTCCATATTTTACCGCTTTTTGTGGAGTATGGTCAATATATTGCCCATTTTATTCTAGACTTTTTACCTATCCGTTGTCTTTTCAAAAACCCCAAGGCATAATAGAAAGCTCTAAATAAAGGAATACAATATGAGCGACAAAGTAAAAAATTTTAATCATCACTTATGGTATCTTGAAGAAGACGGAATAATTACTGTTGGTTTAAACGAAAAGGGTACTGAAGACATCACGGAAATTGTGGGTCTTGACTTACCTCAAGAGCAAGATGAAGTGGATACCGATGCACCCATTGGAGTCATTGAAACCGATGATGGAGAACTTGATATATTCTCACCTGTAAAAGGTACAGTGATCGAAGTTAATTCGGAAGTTTTAGATAATCCTGAATTAATCATTGAAGATTCCTACGAAGAAGGCTGGTTATTTCGCGTTGAAACGACTGAGGAATTAGATTCAGATGAAGAAGATGACGACGATCTTGATGAAGAAGATGAAGATCTTGAAGATGAAGAAGTTGACGAAGAGAAGTAAAATGCAAAAAACCCTGTCTTTCTTAGAAAGTCAGGGTTTTAAAATTTCTATTTTATAAAATTTATTTGATTACTTGTTATGAAATAACGTCCAGGTTTTATCGTTTTCATTAATTGTTATATCAAAATTTCTTTTGTCTTTACTTATCCATTTGAAATTATTACTACTGATTTCAGTTAAGTCCACTCCAATTTTTATAATATATCTGTCTTCAGCATTCCAGTTTTTTATTCCAGTAGTATCAATTGAAACTAATCTACAAAGGCTATCTCTGGTAATGTTTATATTATAAATTGGTCCACCTTCATTAGTATAAGTATTTACGTTCGGACATCCAGGTATACCCTTTTTTAGATATTCTAATCCATACTTTTCTAAATCATCCAATCTGTATTTCATTAAAGCATCTAATCCGTATTTTTTTAAATTAGTTATACCATATTTTTTAATTATATTATCATCATATTTACGAATTTCATCATCAAGAGCTATTGCATTTTTAACAATTGTTTTCTGGACCTCATTAAGGTTTGTGTTTTCAGAAAGAACTAAAAGTCTTTCACGACTTAAAAATTTTACCGATCGAGTTAATAAGTAGATTTTATTATTATCTAAATTGATTAGTTCAGAATCTGTATAGTAATTTAAAATATAAGAATTAGATTGAATCGCTTTTTCTAAAGCTTTTGTATAAACGGGAGCTATAATATCATTTTTTTCTTCACCTTCGTGAATATAGATAGCTGATTTATTCATTTCATTGGCATATTTTTCGAAATTAAATCTTAGGCCTTTTATTATATCTTTATCTGAATAGGCTTCTTGTTTTTTTAGGCTTAAATCAACTTTCATTAGTCTTAAAGCTAGAAATGTTTCTGCTGCTTTACCCAATTTTTCGAAAACAAAAACTGGAGTTGCAAGCAAAGCTACTCCGATACCTACTGGTGTTCTTATAGCATTTGCAGTATATTTAGCAAGTGCGCTGACGATAGAGTAATTCTTGTTTTTTTCTAAGCCAAATTTAATTATATCGTTAGCGGCATCTAACATACCCAAAGTAGCAAATGGTGTTGTATTCACTGGTTCTGAATTCCAAAGTGCTTTTTTTCCATTAAAATCTGTAAAGCTTACTTCTTTGTTAAAATTACTTACAAATTTTTGCCATTGTTCAAGTTCTGCAGCAAGTTTAGTAACGCAAAGTGAAGTTTCACAAATTCCTATTAAGCCATGGCTTAAGTCAAAAACTGTTTTTATTTTAAAAGCATTATCAGCTAAGCCTGAATTAGAAAATTTTAACTCATTGATTGGAATATTTGCATTTCCTCCAAGACTAGAAAGATTTTGAATAGCTTCGGAATAAATTATGTTAATTCTTGAGTAAAGATCTGGAATTTTAGATTTTACGTCTCTGACATAAGCTTTTTGAAATAAATTATTTGGGTCTGGATATTGATCTGCTTCTTTTTTTAGAGCCATTAATTCAGAAAAAGTGCGCTTAATTTCAATTTTAATATTTTCTAATTTATCAAAATACAAAACTGTATTCGTTCGAACAAGAGCTCTTAATAACTTACCGGCAACTTCATAATCAGGAATAACTAATTTCGCTTCTTTAACTGTATCTAACTGTATAGAAGATAATTCTAGTAGCTGTTGTCTCAATTTTAATAGGACATCAGGGTCAGTCACATCATCGGCTAAAACTGGATCAACATAATTGGGGCTGCCGCTTTGTTTAGTAACAACTGGATCTCCTAATAAATTCCTTTCGATTAGATACTTCGGTGCAAAAACTGCAGAGGAGGGCTCTCGATTGGACACTTGTAAAGAAGTGCAACTTTGTAAAAAAGCTAAAAAAATTACTAATGTAATCTTAATATTATTCATATTATAAACCTCACTTTATGTGTTGGATAAGTATTATATAATTTTTTATAGATGTGAGACTTAATTTTAAAAAATAGACTTAAGTTGGGTCTAAATATATAAAAAACTGTTTTTAAATAAAAAAATCCGGAGTGGTTTCCCACTCCGGCCCTGCTCTCACTGCACACATACTGTGTTCGTGTTGTCTTCTAAGTTGTCGTACAAGTTGCATTCATGCTGAAATCAAAAGGTGATTGCGGCTTTAGTTGTTAATCCATAAGTCATTTTATTATCGTAATTTTTATTTCCACCTTTGAATGCAGCTCCTGGAAATAAAAACCCTAATCCTGTTGACCAAGTAACTCGCTCACGAGGTTGATAAATAAATTCTGTATCTAATTCTAGACCTAAGTCTTTTTTAAAGTCTACAAAATTATTTACATTTGTTAAAAGTTGTCCGTAGGCCAAAGTATTTTTCCAAGAAATTTTTTCAGAAAAAATATATTTTACTGATTGCGCCAAGTACATCCCATTTCCAATAGCTTCATCATCTGCTGAATTTAAAACAGATAAATTATTCGGAGCACCGTCATTTGAATGCAAAGGACCATTACCAATCACATCTGCAGCACCGACTCGATGATTAAACATCAACATTGCTACATCATAATTACGATCTAAATTATAACCTTCATACGCAGTTGTTGTTGGATCATCACCACTAACTATACCTAGCTTTGTTAGAAATTCCCATTTAGTTTCATTGGCTGGAAATAGTAATTCAGCTGCAACAGCATAAGAATTTAATTTAATTTCTTCACCAGATACTGCAGCAACCCCTGTGTCTCCAGTTAGAAAACTGCCTTCTAAACGAAATTCAATAGGAGCCCATTTTCTTTCTAAATAAACATTTATTGTTTGAGATTTAAAACCGCCAATTAAAGATATAGCCCCTGGATATCCAGCACTTAAAGCGTCATTTGACCCGTTGCTAGATTTTCGAGTTTGATGAAATACTCCAGCTTTAGCTCCTATATCTTTATTGTCATACTCAAAAACAAAAATTTGATCAGATACAGTGTTCGCTAAACCAAAATCACTTTGATAAACTTTTCCTAGTATTGGCATAAAAGATATATTATCAACGCTAAATTTATAGCCGATCATATCCTTAGTGTCCGACCAATGATCGAAAGCAGATAATCCAGCATTATGAGTAATTCCAATGCCGAAATCAATTGGTGCTCGACCTGCGACAAGTGTTCCGAACTCATGATTGATATTAATGTAGAGTTGACTGATTCTAAGATTTGAAGAGTCAGAATTTTCTGAAGTTACATTACTGTTAGTACCTTGCCCGGCCGTTCTTTTTAAGCCATTGCCCCAAAAAGATCCTAGCTGAGAATTTTTATAAGCAGGAATATCATTTCCAAAAATATCAAAACGACTGACTATGTTAATCCCATCAGAACCAATAATTTGAGGCTGCAAATAAAGCAAATGAAGTCCATAAGATTTAGCACCAGATGGATCACCTAATGTTGGTTTTTCAATACTGACATATTCAAGTTTGTAACCACCCGTCCAATCGATGGATACGGCAAATGACTTAATTGATAACAAAACTAACGCTGCTGTAACTAATAATTTATTCATAAATTCCTTAAACTATTCCTAAAATATTTGATTCATTCACAATATATAATTTTTCTAAACCCTCTTCGACTTGAGTCGCCGTATATTTTTGAAAAAGGACAGTATCTCCTTTTTTAACATCGAGTGGCTTTAAATGACCTTTTTTGCTCTTAAGGCCCAATCCTACACTGAGAACAACTCCTTTAGAATATCCCTCATTCGTCAATACTGTTCCTGGAATAATAAGTCCACCAGCAGTAACTGTTTCTTGATCGAGCAAACGAATAACAATTTTATCTCGTAGTGGTAAAATTTGGGTTGCCTTCGAAACAAGATTCTTTTTTAAAGCACTCTTTTTCATTTTTGAAATTTTAATCTTCGATACAGCTTTAACTTTAGAAACTTTTTTTTGAATTTTATTTTTCGCTTGAATACCTTTGTTTTTTTTCTGAGGGGCTCTTTTTTTTAAAAGTACTTTTTTCTTTATGACTTTCTTTTTTACAACATTTTTTTTAACAATCTTTTTCACAGTTTTCTTTTTTACAACTTTAGCTTTAGCCACGACGGTTTTTCTCCTCATCATAATATTTTCTATACAAGATATCCCATTCATTAGTGCCTTCCATAACATTTCGTTTCAGCGAGGCTACTTTTTCACGCGCTTTAATATCTATCTCTGCGACTTCTCGAACAAAAAAAACAATCGCTTTTTTTGCTGCCTTTAAAGCTTCATCATCATCAGAAAAATCAACAATATCATCGCCCCAGACTTTATCGGTCACTAATTTAGCCAAGTGGGCTTGGCGTTCTTCGGAAAGAATCATAAAACAATTTTTCTTTCTTTTGCTATTTTTTGTTTAAGCATGGGAAACATTTTACCTCGTTGAAAAGAATCACCATGTTCGCGAGCTATCTGATCTAGCATAACGTGAATATCTTTATCTAAATCTTCTTCTTGACGAAAATCGAGAGCGATTCGATCTTTGATAACTTGTAAAACAAATTTCTCATCAACTTTAAAAGTAATTAAATTTTGTACTTTCCATTGATTAAGAATTTTTTCCGAGATTCTTTGTATTTGACTTGCAGACAGCTTCATCATTTTATGTAATATGCCTTTATTTAAAAGAATTCAATACGCTTCATTTAAAAACATTTTTTTGAAAAAAGCTATGATTATCGCGTCATTTCTTTTTTATTCTTCATTAACATTAGCCTTCAACCCCTTCCTGCTTAAGAAAGAATTTGAACAAAAACTTTCTGCTCAGCAGTTTTTAGCATCAACAAAGTTTTATGCTCTAGGTCCTCGATTTATAGCAAATTCGATTTGGTCAGAATCCGATATAAATTCAATCTTTGAAAAAAATAAATATCGTAGCCGCCAGCCTGAACAAATACTTTCAATAGGAGATATTAAACAACTTAATAAGCAACAATGTTTAAATGAATTTCAAATAACAACTGAGCCTGTAATAAGCAGCGAAAATATTCAATGTTGGTATTGGGTTACATTTAATGACGTTAAAAATTTAATGATCTTGAATAATAGTAAAGTTGTTTCAACACTTTCTGGAGAACCATTTGTTGATTCAGCTTACTCTTCTTTAGATCCTATACTTATTGCACAATATAAAAATAACGAACCTTTATTTCAGGAACAAAAAAAAATTTCTGATATTCCTGTTAATTGTCTGAACGCTGTTATGGCTGTAGAAGATAATGATTTTTTAGAACATTCGGGAATCAGTTACACTGGCCTCGCGAGAGCCATCGTAAAAAATATTTTAGCTTTTCGCAAAGCACAAGGTGGAAGCACAATTACTCAACAGCTTGTTAAAAATTATTTTTTAACATCAGAAAAAAGTTTTACTCGAAAAGTAAAAGAAATTTACATGTCAATAAGACTAGAGAATCAATGGACTAAAGATGAAATTCTAGAGACTTATTTAAATATTATTTATATGGGTCAATCCGGTGCTTTTCAAGTTCGCGGCTTTCCCTCGGCCAGTCAATACTATCTTAGTAAAAATATCTCAGATGCAGATTTACATGAATGCGCACTTCTCGCAGCCATAATTAATAATCCAGGACTAAATAATCCGTGGAAAAATAAAGATAAATCACTTCAAAGAAGAAATTTTGTGCTCAAAAAAATGCTCGATTTAAATCTGATTGAAGATGTTCAATATAATCAAGCCATATCAAAACCTTTACCTATATTGCATGAGCTTACTGTTAACGAAACAGCTCCCTATTATTTTGAAGCTGTTCGAAATCAATCACAAAAACTTGGAATTTCAACTGAAGGTAAGTCATTTTATACATTTCTGGATCCTGAATTACAAGCTCAGGCTCAAAATTCGCTGAACCAAGGAATCAATAAAGTGACGCAAATCAAATCTAAACTTAAAGAAAAAAAAGAAAAAGGGTTTCAGCTTGAAGGAGCTATTTTAAGTTCAGATAATACAAACGGAGCAGTTCATGTTTTTGTCGGAGGACAAAATTATCGAAAAACGCAATATAATCGTGCCTTAAATAGTCGACGACAAATAGGTTCACTCGTAAAGCCATTTATTTATTTAGCTGGTCTAATTCATGCAGATTTTAAACCCGATACAATTATTCAAGACGAACCTTTTACTTGGATGTATGACAAAAAAAAATGGTCCCCTGAAAATTATGACAAAAAATTTCGCGGTCCGGTACCTTATTATTTTGCTCTTAAAGAAAGTCTCAATAGTCCAACTACACAAATTGCGCAAAAAATTGAACTTTCAAAAATAATCGAAGTCATGAAAAAGGCGGGCTTTCAGTCTGAAATCCCCGAGCTACCAAGTCTTTCACTGGGAGTATCTGAACACTCCCCTCTTGAAATTTTACAAGGCTTTCAAACTTTGGCTCGTCTTGGTTCATTTACGCCAGTGACATTTATTTCAGCTATAATTGATGAAAATAATCAAAAAATTTACTCATCAACTGATCCTCATTCAAACTCAACCAATACAAACACTGTTTTTGACCAGCAAAAAACAGCTACACTAGTTTCTATGTTGAAACAAACTCTACAAACTGGAACAGCAAAATCTGCAGCGCCACTTCAGTTTTCAAGTTATGCCGCAGGCAAAACTGGCACGACATCGAATGGTCGAGACTCTTGGTTTGCGGGCTTTACTGCAAATACGACAACAGTTGTTTGGGTTGGTTTCGATCAAAATCTACCGACACAGCTTACAGGGGCGACTGGAGCTTTGCCAATTTGGATAGACTATATGACAACTACAGTTCCCAAAGATTACTCAAATGACTTTAAATGGCCTTCAACTATGAAAAATCAACACTATGAGTTTTCAGAGGTTCACGAAAAAGTAAATTTTATGATAGAGTAAGCGAATGAATCCAGTTCACCTTAAAAGATATAAAGACATCATTGCCATTTTAGCTTCAGATTTTACTGATGAAGTTGTTGCTTTCCATGCTCACAATTTAGAAGTTGCAACTATTTCAGAAGTTGCTTTTTCAGAAATGACAAACACAACTGTTTTAACTGGAGAAAATGTCATCCTATCAACAACTTCCGATATAACGGCTCGTCAAGAATTAGATGATTGGAATAATCATCAATCCACAGAAACAAAATCTGGAGAAATTAAATTTGGCATTCGAAGTTTAACTATAAATGTAACTCAAATTTGTAATTTAAAATGTCATTATTGTGCTGCAGGAGGCGATGGAACATATGGTGATCCAGTAACGCAAATATCTGTTGAAAAAACTTTTCCACAATTAAAATTTTTTATTTCTCAGCTGCAACCAGGGCGAAAATTTAATATCAGTTTTGTCGGAGGCGAGCCTTTATTGTATCCAGAGGGCATTAATGCCATCTGTGAATACGTTATAAACTTAAAAAATATATATGATTTCAATCCTGTATTTTCAGTAGTTACAAATGGTACCCTTATCAATGATAGAGTTCTTGAAATTTTAAAAAATAATCAAATTCATGTTACTGTAAGCATAGATGGACCAGCAGAAATAAATGACATTCAAAGATCATCAAAAAATGGCCTCTCATCTACAAGCTTAACTATAACTGGCTTAAATAAATTGAATACTCTTAAAAGCGATTTGCCGTCTTTAACAATTAGCGCAATCCTCAATGACTTTCATCAAGACTTGATAGCTGCTTATCATTTTTTTAGAGCCTTCAATCCAACTTTGATTGAATTGACTTTAGCTTACTCTCAAGAAAAACCAGAACTTCAGAAAAAATATATTGAATCAATGAATCAAATTGCTCAAATTGCTTGGGCAAATAATAAAGAACTAGGCCTTCGTCAAATCAAAACTTTTGACCACTATTTTACGCTGCTAGACCACCAACAAAAGGTTAAAAACCACTGTGGAGCAGGCAAAAGTTACTTGATGGTTGATGCAAAAAACCAACTTTATACTTGTCCATGGACTGTAAATGACCCAGAAGAAGTTGTTGGAGTTGGAGCTGATCTTGATTACCATAAGCTTGAAAAGTATCAAAAACCATTGATATCATTGAATAATTGCCAAACCTGCTGGGCTCAGAATTTATGTGGTGGAGGATGTATGTATATTCATAAAACTCACACAGGCAGTAAACACAGCAAGGACCCGTTATTTTGTGAACGCACAAGAAGCTTGATTTTAACAGCACTTTTATATTATAAACTAGCTAGGGATCTTTAAACGCAGTGAGGCAATACGTGATGAAAAAAAATCATATTAAAATAATTAAGCCGCTGAAAAATTTTGTTAAAACAAAAGAAACTGGCTTAGGTTGCGTTCCCTCTGGCGAACCACCTTTAGTGAAAAATTAATTTGGTCTTTTCAGAGTGGCCATACCCTCAATATCTGAGCGAAATTCTATAAAACAGAAACTAGTTAGCTTCGGATTCAAATTTGTATTTGCTATTCTTACAGCAGCTATAATTTCCTCATTAAAGTTAGATTTTATTGAAAGTTTTTTTTACGACCAACGAGTAATTTTTAAATCAAATTTACAATCTAATCATACTAAGGATTTAAAGTCTGTTTTAGTACTGATCGACTATGATACAATTGTAAAATACAAAGGGTTTCCAAAATATTCTGACCACGCTCAATTTCTTACTCAACTTAAACTGCTTAAACCCAAATTTATTCTTTACGATTTTCGCTCTAAAGATGGCGAATTGCTTGAAATAGAAGGAGATTTTTCTGATAAATTAATTTTTTCTGAAAAAGCGAGTCAAGTTTCTCATCTTTATTTTTTAACTGACGAACTTAAACTTAATGGCGAAGAAACAAAATTAAATTTAAATCCACCCTTTGAGTTTCTCAATCGTTTTTCTGCTCCAAAGACTTATGATTCGATTCTTTTTGCAAAAGATGGAGTTTCTCGTCGATTTATGGTGAGCTACCAAAACCAAACACTTCTACATCCAAGAATTGCTGGATGGTACAATCCTGAAATAAATGATTTGCAAAATATTCGTGGTTTGTTTGATTTGTACGACTCACAACAAGGTTACACTCAATTTTCAAAACCTAACAGCTTTCAAATTTTTAAGTTCGACGACATCATCAATGGCAAAGTACCTGCTGAGTTAATAAAAGATAAAATTGTAATTTTTGGCACTGAAACTGGAAAATCATCAAAAGAATTTGTATCTACACCGTTTTCTAATGAAGTCACTTCTATGAAATCCTCTGAGTATCATGCCAATGTACTTCAAACTTTGATTGAAAACAATGCTCCTATACGCTGGCCACAATGGACTAATATTTTCTTAACGTGTCTAATGTCATTATTCACAGTTTACACTGTATTTGCTGCTCGACCTGGAAAAGGACTGTTGATATTGCTTTTAAGCATTATCAGCTTATGTTTTTTAATTTTTTCGGTCTTTATATACTTAAATATTTGGATTGATTTAGCTCATCCATTATTATCTATATTTATGTGTTATTACTTTTTTATTCCTTATCGCTTAATTAAGGAAAATAGGCTTACGTGGGAGTATTATCAAAAAAACAAACTTCTACGACAAGTTGAAGAATTAAAAACTAACTTTATATCCATGATGTCACATGACCTTAAAACACCAATAGCTCGAATTCTTGGTATGACTGAAGTCATTCATACAGATCAAACCCAGCTTTCATTACAACAACATGAAGCACTAGAACAGATTAAAACCAGCTCTCATGATTTACTCAAGTTTATCAATTCTATTCTTCAATACGGACAAATCGAAAGCAAAGGTTTACAACTTAATCTGAAATCAAAAGATGTAAATAAATTACTTGAAGATGTTATTAAAAAACATGAATTTTTAGCTAAGTTAAAAAAAATAAAATTGATCTCTAATCTTGACCCGTTATTTCCTATAACGATTGATGACGACTTAATTAAACAAGTTTTCTCTAATCTTTTAGAAAATGCTATAAAGTATAGTCATGAAAATTCTACAGTCTTTATAAATTCTCGTGAAATTGAAAATCAAGTTATTATTGACTTTAAAGATCAAGGCGTTGGGATTCCTAGTGTCGATCTTCCAAACATATTCATGAAATTTTTTCGCAGCCACAGCGTTAAAATCTCTACAATCAAGGGCTCCGGCCTAGGATTGTATCTGGCGAAATATTTTACAGAATTACATCATGGACAAATTGTTGTAACCAGCGAAATTGACCACGGATCTACATTTTCAGTACGCCTACCTTTAAATTAATTGAACTAGTATTTTGACCTAACCTATGCTATAAATTCGAGCTGAAAAGGGGTTAATATGCACAAAGTTCTTGTTGTTGATGATGATCAATCATTAAGAGTTTCTGTAAGAACTGCACTTGAAAATGCCTCAGGATTTCTTGTAGAAGAAGCCTTTGATGGTATCAATGCCCTTGAAAAACTAAAAGCCCTTGAAAACTCTCAGCGTCTTTTTGATATTATCATTCTCGATGTAGATATGCCTCGTAAAAATGGATTAGAAACATTGAAGGCCATCAAAGAAATTGATCCAGGAATTATTGTTATTATGCTTACAGCGCATGCCACAGTCGACATGGCTGTACAAGCCGTTAAAGAAGGTGCCTACAACTTTTTATCCAAGCCAACTTCCGGTGAAGACTTAGTCCAACTCATTAAAAAAGCCATTACAGCTCATCGATTAATTTCGAGTATAGCGGCATCTGCACCAGTTTTTGTGGATGAAGGTCAAAAAATTATTGGCAACACTTCACAAATGCAAAAAATATTTAACGTCATACACAAACTTGCTAAAGTTGATACTCCTGTACTTATTCGAGGCGCTTCAGGCACAGGTAAAGAGCTTGTCGCCAAAGCCATCCATTTCAATTCAAGCCGCAAAGATGAAAAATTTGTAGCTATCAATTGTTCTGCAATTCCGGAAAATTTATTTGAATCAGAACTTTTTGGTCATGAAAAAGGATCATTTACAGGCGCTGATCAAAGAAAAATTGGAAAATTTCAATTCGCAGAAGGCGGAACTTTGTTTTTAGATGAAGTTGGGGATATGCCCCAGCTTATGCAAGTTAAAATTTTAAGAGTGCTTCAAGAAAAACTATTTACTCCTGTCGGAGCAAATCGAGAAATTTCATCGAATGTACGAATCATTGCTGCGACCAACAGACCTCTTGAAGAAATGATGAAAGATGGCCGCTTCAGAGAAGATCTTTTTTACCGCTTAAACGTAGTTCCAATATTTTTACCTCAACTTAATGATCGTCGAGAAGATTTAGACACACTTACTAAAATTTTTATTAAAAAATTTAATAAAAATCAAAACAAGAAAATTACTGGAATTAATAAAGATGCTTTTACAATTTTATCAAAATATAATTGGCCTGGTAATATTAGAGAATTAGAAAATGTAATCGAACATGCTTTTGTACTCGAAGCGACTTCACAAATTACCATCGGAAGTTTGCCAGAAGCTATACTTGAAGCAGTCGGAATTAATTTAATTGAGTCAATAGATAACTTACAACAACAAACCAAAAGCATGACTGCATCAATTTCACAAACTGATGATATTTTAAGAAACACATCTGGCTTTGAAGATGATGATACGAATGACGATATAGATTCTGAAGACGGAGCCTCTGTTGATGAAGCATTTGAAAATGAGGAAAGTCTAATCAACAAATCGAATTCAGATAACTCATTACTTGATTTCAATGCCCAGAAAGAAGAATTTGAAAAGCAATTTATCATAAAAGCTTTAAAAACATTCAAAGGTAGAATTAATCAAACAGCTTTGCATGCAAATATTCCAAAAAAGACGCTTCTTAGAAAAATTGAAAAATATGGAATAGTGGCCAAAGACTATGCAATTATAAAATTCGAATAAATCATTCTAAATAAATAAAAATTTTTTAGAATGATGATTGACTGAAAATTCTATATTCAGTTAGCGTGTCAATCTACATGGCAATGAATCCTTTACCACCTCAAGCTTACACCAAAGAAACGCTTCAAAAAGCTTACCAGTGGCTATTAACACAAAACTCATCGATAAAAGAAATGGCTGCAAATCAAGAGATTTTAGTAAGCCTTTATTTAAAGGCTCAAAGAAATGGTGATGCCTACTTAGAAACTCCGAGTATACAAAATTTTAAACAAGAATTAAAATCGCTAGCTAATATGATGGGAGATTTTCAAATTCCTACTTCCGCAACACTACCAAATCATAAAAAAATTGAATCTAAATCTGATGATATTCACTTCAGTCAAAATACTATTAAAGATTTACCAAAATCAGAATTTGATTCGATGACTTTAGCAGCCTTACAAGATGTAAAAAGCACTTTAAATTTAAGTAGCGAATCAGAAGCCCTGAGAGCTCTTGTCGCTATTGGTTATAGACACTTCAAAAAACAAAATAATTAATTATTTCTTATCAATACTAATTGCAAATTTTTTTATTCCAACATTTTTAACCATATCTAAAACGCTAACGACTATTCCATGTGAAGTATCTTTATCCGCAGATATAATTGCTTGGGCTTCAGGATTCTTAGCAAGCTCCTCCGCAGCGATAAGCTTTAAACGTTCCTCATTAACTTCAGATCCATCTAAAATAATTTTTCCAGAACTATCTATTGCGATATTCAATTTTGAGGGCTGAGTTACTTCTCCAGATGACGCTTTTGGTAAATTAACATTAATTGAAGGTTTCATAATCATTGGTGCTGTTACCATAAAAATAATCAGTACTACTAATATAACATCTACAAGTGGCACTACATTAATTTCAGATTGTAATTCACCACTATCATCATTTCTTAAAGCCATAATTAGACTTTCATCTTTGAATAGGCCAAACCTAACTCTTTGACGGCCTCAATACTTAATATTGTTGATTTTACTTTTCGAGTAAAATAATTATAAAAAATACTTGCTGGAATTGCTACAAATAAACCCGCAGCAGTTGCAATCAAAGCCGTTGAAATTCCAGCCATGACAGTTTGTTGTCCCGCATTTTGCGCGACTGACAAATCATTAAAAGCTTTCATAATACCTAAGACTGTTCCTAATAAACCAATGTATGGCGCATTCGAAGAAATTGTAGCCAAAACGGGAAGAAATTTTTCCAAATCAGATTTTTCGGTCAAAATAAATGTATTAAAAATATCTTCTAAACCTTTTTCACCGTGGACTTTGAAATACTTCAAAGCATAGCTTGCTGCACGACCTTCCACAGAAGTTGGATCTTTAGCTATATCTGCAAAATCTTCTATTGACCCTGTCTGTAATGCATTTCGTATTCTAGATTTCACACGATGACTTTCAGCAGATATTTTTTTTATTGCAAAATATCTTTCGAAAATCATAGCTATAGAAACTATGCTCATTAAAATAAGTACGACTAAAACTATTTGATCTGCATAGTGAGCCAGCGCAAATATTTTTTCTGTTAACATGTTAACTCCTTTAAGTTAACATTATTATTATGCATAGTTCGCAGCGTGTTTATTTTTTTCTATTGATATTACAAATTCTAGCCTGGACCTCATGCCAGAAATCTACAAAACCTTCTATTTTAATAATTGCCGTAGATAAGTTATCTAATGAATTTATTAACTGTAATACTGAAAACCATTCAACTAAATCAGGTATAAATATATTATGTAAAGAGTCTTTAAGATTTACTCACAGCTACACAACTTCTTTAAATAGCGCTGCAGCGATGGGATCACTTTTGACTGGACTATATCCATCTGAAAATCAACTGCGAAGAAACTATGATCGCATTGACCCAACAGTTCTAACAGTGCAAAAAGTAGCATTTCAAAATGGATATTCAACTTCATTTTTCTCTGGCAGTCCTCATATTCTTAAAAAAACAGGACTATCAGCTTTTTTTGAAACATTTGACGATTCAATATCTGTCAATCTTGAAAAAATTAATTTGAAACTTAAAGAACAAGCTGAACTGTTTTTTCAATGGCAAATTAATAATTCTGAGAAGCATTTTTTTTCGATTATATATAATTCTGAACTCAGTGAATTAAGTAAAATTGAAGATGAGCAAACTAATTATGAAAAGTGGGATGAAAATCTTTATACTTTTTTGACAGACTTAAAAAGTAAAAATTTATGGGAATCAAGTTATATAATTTTAATAGGTCTTAACGGGCAAAACAAATATCAAAGATCAGATCAAGATGGATTTAATAACTTGCATTCAGAAAACACTAATATTGCGACTTTAATTAAAGCCCCCCGAAAAAAAGGAGACGAAGGGATTTTTTGGAAAAATGACAATTTCATTGATTTGTCAGATATCGGTCACACATTAATTAACTTAATTGATGAAAAAAACAAATTTCAAAACTTAGAAAAAAAGTCAAAATTTGAAAGACTTGATCTTAATTTAATTCTGAATGGCGAAGCTTCAGTTTTTAATTTAAAAGCAAATAATAGACCATTAATTATTGAAGCTACTCATTACTACGGAGAAAGTGAAAAAAAGAATCGCTATTCTATAATCTACAATAACTATAACTATTTGCAAAATTTTGATCGAGAAACTGAGATATATAACTTAATCAACGACAAGGTTGAAATGCAAAACTTAAATACTTTCAATAGCAAAGAAGTTCTAAGTAAAGATGATTCTAAAATTTTAGATTTACTTAATTTATTTAATTATAATCTAGGCGAAAAAAAAACGAACGAAGAGCTCGAAGATGTTAACATCAGTTTATTTTATGCAAACAAAAAGTATTGGGAAAGTCTAAAAGATAACAATCCTATATTAAGTGTGTTCAACCCACTTACTATTCAATTCCTTCAAAATAATTTAAAAATGAAATTTGAGCCAAAAAAAAATATGCAATTTACAAATTGGTTTCAACTAATTTTAAAATCTAAAAAAGATAACAATAAGTGTTATCAAATCTGGCAAGCTAAAATTATTAATCAAAATTTGCTTAAGTTGTGTGACGATGAATTCTATAAACAATTTATTTCATATGATCGATCAGAAGATTTAAGCTTAAATAAAGAAAAAGAAAAACTAAGTTACAAAATTGCAAAAAAAAACTATCTTAATTATATTAAAATACTTTCATATAATTTGGCATATTATAATGCTTGGGGTTTATTTAATGCTAGTTCTGATTTAATTCACCCATTAGTTGTCTTAGATTCAAATTTTTTTAATGATTAAAATTCAGTTACTATCGATTCCC